>JBAVXA010000058.1:0-29342 GCA_049698095.1 Burkholderiales bacterium | reverse complement strand
TTTTGCGGGATCAGCAAATCGCTGCAACCCTTGCCGCCAAACAGCCCGTCGCGCAACACATTCAGAAATATTTGCGCTGAGGCAATGCGGATCGGTGTATTCAGTGCCGAAACGCACAGCGGCTCCCACAGGCACTCGCGCAGCGCATTATGTTGCCCATGTGCATCCAGAAGGCGGTCCACCGTCGTATCGTCCTGCAGCTTGAATTGGCGCAGGCGCATCGCCGTCACGAATTTTATGACGGATAATTTTTGCTGCGGCGACATTCCCCTGGCCTTCAGAAAGGCGCCGAGCAAATCCAGCGGTGCCGGCAATTTCCCCGCCAGCCCATTGCTTTGAATCAAAAAGTCAGGATGAAAATACCATTTCAACGGCAAGCGCAAAAGCGAATCGGCGGCGACGCCGCATAGTTTCATCAGGCGTAGCGTTTCGTCGTACGCTCCGAGCAGAATATGCTGGCCATTATCGAGATCCACGCCGTTGTACTGAATTCTGCGCGCGCGGCCACCGGGCTCGCGCGCGGCTTCATAGAGGACAACGGGAATTCTGTTCGCGGCGAGTTCAACCGCTGCGGCCAGTCCGCCCCAGCCGCCGCCGATCACGGCGATATGCATTTAGCCTTTCACCCAGGTTTTCCACGCCAGCCATAACTTGCGTAGCGGAGTCAGCGAGATGCGCTGATGCAATACCTGAAATTGTTTTTTCTCGATTTCATCGAGCAGCGTGCGGTAGATCGACGCCATGATCAGGCCGGGGCGCTGGGTTTTGCGGTCGGCTTGCGGAAGCGCCGCGAATGCCTGCGCGTAATATTTTTTTGCGCGGTCGGTCTGTAACTGCATCAGTTCGCGGAAATCGTCCGAGTATTTTGCGTTCAGAATATCGCTGGTCTGCAGATTGAATTGCGCCAATTCGTCCTGCGGCAAATAAACGCGATCGCGGCGCGCATCTTCGCCTACGTCGCGTATGATGTTGGTCAGCTGGAACGCCATGCCGAGATCGTGCGCATAGTCCAACGTTTTGCGGTCGGTGAAGCCGAAAATCATGGCGGATACCTGTCCGACGACAGAAGCAACGCGGTAACAGTAAAGTTGCAATGATTTGAAATCGGCATAGCGGTGGTGGGTCAGATCCATTTCCATGCCGTCGATGATTTCATGCAATTTTTCCTGCGGGATGGCGAATTGCGCGACGACCGGCTGCAACGCCTTGCCGACCGGATGTTGCGGCCGGCCTTCAAAGATGTCGACGACTTCAGTGCGCCACCAGGCCAGCTTGGTGCGCGCAATGCTGACGTCGCCGGTTTCATCGACGACATCGTCTACCTCCCGGCAAAAGGCGTAAAACGCGGTGATCGCACGCCGTTTGTCCGGAGGCAAAAATAGAAAACTATAGTAGAAGCTGGAGCCGCTTTGCGCAGCTTTTTGCTCGGCATATTCGTCGGGCGTCATGGTAGTCGTAATATGTTTTCGCACATTATAGCGCGCGCCATGCCATGACCAGCCAATCCTTGCGCCGCAGCGTGGGGCGGTAATCGAATACGTTTCCCTGGCGCTGTTCGAGCAATTGCAGAATTCGCAGACCGCCCTGCACGATCATGCGCATTTCGAGCCCGATGCGGCCATGCAATATGCGGCCCAGCGGCGCGCCTGATAACAGCAGATTGCGCGCACGGCGAATCTCGAACAGCATCAATTCGCGAAAATGCTGATCGCCGATTTTTCTGAATATGTTGTCTTCAGTGACGCCGAAACGCTGCAAATCGTCCTGCGGAAGGTAAATGCGTTGTTTGGCAGCATCGATTTCCACGTCCTGCCAGAAATTGATCAATTGCAACGCGCTGCAAATGGCGTCGGAATGTAGCAGATTTTCCGGCGTCGCGGCGCCGTACAAATGCAAAAGTAAATTGCCGATCGGGTTGGCCGAGCGGCGGCAATATTCCATCAATTCGTCGAAATTGGCGTAGCGTTTTTTAACCACATCCTGGCTGAATGCATCGAGAAGATCGTGGAATGCCTGCAACGGCAATTTATTTTCAGCGATGACCGCCGCCAATGCGCTGAACAAGGACGATGACGCGGGTGCACCGGACTCGATTTGCTTCAGCTCGGCGCGATAAGCGTCGAGATTGGCCAGTCGCACCGCATCCGGCACATCGCCTTCATCGGCAAAATCGTCGGCACTGCGCGCAAAAGCGTAAATTACCTGGACCGGGTGGCGCAGATGGCGCGGCATCAGGATCGAGGCGACAGGGAAATTTTCGTAATGGCCGGTTTCAAACGAGCGGCTTGGAGGGTACGTGATTGAATTCACAAGTATGTGAAAAACCTGATTTTTTTAGGGTTTTTACGCAAATGTCACAGCCGATTCGGCTGACAGGGGCACCTCAATAATATACACTAGCAACATGGGCGAGGGTGGCGGAATTGGTAGACGCACTGGATTTAGGTTCCAGCGCCGTAAGGCGTGAGGGTTCGAGTCCCTCCTTTCGCACCACCAGATTGACACGAACGAAAATCAGGCCAGGTTTTTTAGGAAATTTCACATGCAAACGCAAGTAACCAATCCTCTCGAGAAACAGCTTTCCATATCTTTGCCGGTTGCGCAGATTGAAGCGGAAATTGAAAATCGCCTCAAGCGTCTGTCGCGTACGGTGAAAATGCAGGGGTTCCGTCCAGGCAAAGTCCCATTCAAGTTCGTGACGCAGCAATACGGTCCGCAGGTTCGCCAGGAGGTGATGTCGGATTCCGTGCAAAAGCGTTTTACCGAAGCAGTCCAGCAGCAGAACCTGCGCGTCGCCGGTTATCCTCGTTTTGAGTCGAAAAAAGATGCCGACGGTAAGGAAAATATCGAATTAACGGCGGTATTTGAGGTCTATCCGGAGGTGAGTGTTGGCGACATCAGCGCCAGCGTTATCAATCGCCCGGTGAGCGGCGTGGAAGAAGCCGATGTGGATCGTACCATCGACATTCTGCGCAAACAGAGGGTGAAATACGAATCGGTCACGCGCCCGGCGGCAAAAGACGACATGGTGAATATCGATTTTCGCGGCACGCTTGACGGCGTGGAATTTGACGGTGGGCAAGGCAAGGCCATGCAAACTGTTGTCGGCGAGGGGCGCATGTTGCCCGAGTTCGAGGCGGCACTGGTCGGCGTGAAAAAGGGCGAGCATAAGTCGTTTCCGCTGACGTTTCCGGCTGACTATCACGGCAAGGACGTGGCGGGAAAAACGGCGCTGTTTCAAATTACCGTAAACGATGTCATGGCGCCGAACATACCGGAAGTGAATGCGGATTTCGCCCTGGGGCTGGGCGTGGCTGACGGCGACGTGGTCAAAATGCGCGCGGAAATCAAATCCAACCTCGAACGTGAAGTGAAAAAGCGCAAGCAGCAGAAGCTGAAAGATCAGGTGATGGATGCACTCTTGAATAACACCAGCATGGACGTGCCGCTGTCACTGGTCGAAATCGAAACGCAGCGTCTGCTCGAATCAACCATGCAGGATTTGCAGGCGCGCGGCATGAAGTCCAAAGAGATGCTGAATCTGTCGCCGGACATGTTCAAGGAACAGGCGCAGCGCCGCGTCAAGCTGGGTTTGATCCTGGGTGAAGTGGTAAAGCGGCATAGCCTGCAGGCAAAGCCCGAGCAAATCCGCGCGACACTGGAAGACCACGCGCAGAGTTTCGAGCAACCGGAACAGATGGTGCGCTGGTACTACACACAGCCCGAGCGGATGCAGGAAGTCGAGGCGCTGGTATTGGAAGACAATGTGGTCGCCTGGGCGATTAATTTGGCCAAGGTCCAGGACCAGCCGATGACAATGCAGGAATTAATGGGAACCGCAGCATGAGCGACTACAACCGCATGGATCCACAGGGCCTCGGCATGATTCCGATGGTCATCGAACAAAGCGGGCGCGGCGAGCGCGCCTATGACATTTATTCGCGCCTGTTGAAGGAGCGCGTGGTGTTTCTTGTCGGCCCGGTGAACGAGGGCACGGCGAATTTGATCGTCGCGCAGCTTTTATTTCTGGAATCGGAAAACCCAGATAAGGACATTAATTTTTATATCAATTCTCCCGGTGGTTCCGTTTCTGCCGGTTTAGCGATCTACGACACCATGCAATTCATCAAATCACCGGTCAGCACGACATGCATGGGGCTGGCTGCCAGCATGGGAGCGTTTTTGCTTGCAGCGGGCGCCAACGGCAAGCGATACTGTTTACCGAACTCCCGCGTCATGATCCATCAGCCGTCAGGTGGTTTCAGCGGACAAGCGTCGGATATCGAAATTCAGGCTAAGGAAATTTTGTATCTGCGCCGCCGCCTGAATGAAATGATGGCCAAGCACACCGGGCAAAGCATTGATATAATTGAAAAAGATACAGACCGGGATAATTTCATGAGCGCCGACGAGGCAGTGAAATACGGTATTATTGATAAAGTATTAACCAGTCGCGAGGCGTAGCCGAACGGGTGGTACGACACAAAGACTTACAGATTGAGCTGCAGACGAGGACTAGGGTAGCGACATGGTTGATAAAATCGGCGGCGAAAAACTGTTGTATTGCTCATTTTGCGGCAAAAGCCAGCATGAGGTGAAAAAACTCATCGCCGGCCCGTCGGTATTTATCTGCGACGAATGCATCGAGCTCTGCAACGATATTATCCGCGAAGAGGTGCAGGGCGACCCCGTTGCCAAGGCAGCGAAATCCGATTTGCCGGTTCCGCACGAGATTTGCGAAATTCTCGATCAATATGTGATCGACCAGATTCAGGCGAAAAAAATCCTCTCCGTAGCAGTTTACAATCATTACAAACGCCTGAAGAATCCGCCGAAAGAATCCGGTGATGTTGAAGTCGCCAAGAGCAATATTCTACTCATCGGCCCGACCGGCTCGGGCAAGACCCTACTCGCGCAGACGCTCGCGCGCTTGCTTAACGTGCCGTTCGTTATCGCTGATGCCACGACACTGACCGAGGCGGGTTATGTCGGCGAAGATGTGGAAAACATTATTCAGAAGTTGTTGCAGAAATGTGATTACGATGTGGAAAAAGCCCAGCGCGGCATCGTCTACATCGACGAAATCGACAAGATTTCGCGCAAGTCGGACAATCCTTCGATCACGCGCGACGTGAGCGGCGAGGGCGTGCAGCAGGCGTTGCTCAAGCTGATCGAAGGCACCATGGCATCCGTACCGCCGCAAGGCGGACGCAAGCACCCGAACCAGGAATTCGTTCAGGTTGATACGACCAATATACTTTTCATTTGCGGCGGCGCATTCAGCGGGCTCGACAAAGTGGTGCGCAATCGTTCGGAAAAAGGCGGCATTGGATTTGGCGCAACGGTAAAGAGTCACGACGATCGTAAGGAAATCGGCGCCTTGCTGAAAGAAGTCGAGCCGGAAGACTTGATCAAATACGGATTGATTCCCGAATTTGTCGGCCGTTTGCCGGTGGTCGCGACGCTGGACGAACTGGACGAAAAAGCGCTGGTGCGAATCCTTACGGAACCGAAAAACGCACTGACCAAGCAGTATCAAAAATTGCTCGGCATGGAAGGCGTCGATCTGGAATTTCGCGAAAACGCCTTGGCCGCCATCGCGAAAAAAGCGCTGGCGCGCAAAACCGGCGCGCGTGGATTACGTTCAATTATCGAGCATTCATTGCTCGACATCATGTATGAATTGCCGTCGATGCAAAATGTTTCCAAAGTCGTTGTGGACGAAAATGCCATCAACGGGGAAGGCAAGCCGATTCTGATTTATGCCGACCAGCCAAAAGTAGCTGGCGTATAACTTATTGATTATATTAAAGTTTTCTGTTCCCGCGCCGCATGCGCTCATCCCCTGGGGTGGTAGTCGAGGCTTTTTCCGCTTCACTTGAATACCTGTAATCGCCCCCAACGTTAAATGTATCTTTGATTGAAAGGTGAGCACCATGTCAATTAATCCCAGCAAGTCCCAGGTTTTCCCCTTATTGCCATTGCGCGACGTGGTCGTGTTCCCGCACATGGTCATTCCTTTGTTTGTCGGCCGTCAGAAATCCATTAAGGCCCTGGAAACGGCAATGGAAGCGGGCAAGAGCATTGTGCTGGTGGCACAGAAATCTGCTGCGAAAGACGAGCCGGTGCCGGAAGATCTGTATGACATCGGCAGCCTGGCCAGCATTTTGCAAATGTTGAAATTGCCGGACGGGACAGTCAAGGTATTGGTCGAAGGCGGCCAACGTGTGCGCATCAACCAGATCATCGACCTCGATACCCATTACAACGGCGAAATCGAGATGATGGACGAACTCGGCGCCGATAATCACGAAATCGAAGCCATGCGACGCACGCTGGTGTCGCAATTTGATCAGTTCGTCAAACTAAATAAAAAGATTCCGCCTGAGGTGCTGACCTCGCTTGCCGGTATCGACGGTGCCGGACGCCTGTCCGATACTATCGCCGCGCATTTGCCGCTCAAGCTCGAACAAAAACAACAGATTCTTGAAATGGCCGATGTGAAACTCCGCCTCGAACATTTGCTCAGCCTTCTGGAAACCGAAATCGATATTCTGCAGGTGGAGAAGCGCATCCGCGGCCGCGTCAAGCGCCAGATGGAGAAATCGCAGCGCGAGTATTACCTCAACGAGCAGGTGAAAGCGATCCAGAAAGAACTTGGTGACGGCGACGAATCCGCAGACATCGACGAGCTGGAGAAAAAAATCAAGGCCGCGCATATGCCGAAAGAGGCGCGCGCCAAGGCCGAGGCCGAGTTGAAAAAATTGCGCCTGATGTCGCCCATGTCGGCTGAAGCCACTGTGGTGCGTAACTACATCGACACGCTGGTCGCATTGCCGTGGAAAAAGAAAACCAAGGTTGCAACGGACTTGAAGGCCTGCGGTGAGGTGCTCGACCAGGACCATTACGGGCTGGAAAAAGTCAAAGAGCGCATCGTCGAATATCTCGCCGTGCAACAGCGCGTGGATAAACTCAAGGCGCCGATTCTGTGTCTGGTTGGTCCGCCCGGCGTCGGTAAGACCTCGCTCGGCCAATCGATTGCGCGCGCGACCAATCGTAAATTTGTGCGCATGTCGCTCGGCGGCGTGCGCGACGAAGCGGAAATTCGCGGCCATCGTCGTACTTACATCGGTTCGATGCCCGGCAAGATTTTGCAGAACATGAGCAAAGTTGGCGTGCGCAATCCGTTGTTCCTGCTCGACGAAGTGGACAAGATGGGCATGGACTTCCGCGGCGATCCGTCATCGGCATTGCTGGAAGTGCTCGACCCGGAACAGAACCACACCTTTGTCGATCATTACATCGAAGTCGAATACGATTTGTCCGATGTCATGTTCGTTGCGACCGCCAACACATTGAACATTCCAGGTCCGTTGCTGGACCGTATGGAAGTGATTCGCCTGTCCGGCTATACCGAAGATGAAAAAATCAACATCGCACAAAAGTATCTGGTGCCGAAACAGATCAAGGCCAACGGCCTGAAAGAGGGCGAACTGCTGATTGCGGAAACCGCCTTGCGCGATATCGCGCGTTACTACACGCGCGAGGCAGGTGTGCGCAGCTTCGACCGCGAAGTGGCCAAAATCTGCCGCAAAGTTGTGACAGCGTTACTCACCGGAAAGAAAAAAGAGGGCAAGGTCACCGTCAATGCGCGCAATCTCGACAAATATCTGGGCGTGCGCCGCTTCGATTACGGCATGGCGGAAAAAAACAACCAGGTCGGCCAGGTTACCGGACTTGCCTGGACCGAAGTCGGCGGCGAGTTGCTCACCATCGAAGCAGTGAAGGTGCCCGGCAAAGGCAAAACCACTACCACCGGTAAATTGGGCGAAGTCATGCAGGAATCCATCCAGGCCGCGCTGACCGTGGTGCGCTCGCGCGCGAAAACGCTTGGTATTCCGGAAGACTTTCATGACAAGAATGATATCCACATCCACTTGCCGGAGGGCGCCACGCCGAAGGATGGGCCGAGTGCCGGTGTCGGTATCTGCACCGCCATTGTGTCGACGCTGACCGGCATTCCGGTACGCGCCAATGTGGCAATGACAGGTGAAATCACGTTGCGTGGTGAAGTGTTGCCGATCGGCGGGTTAAAAGAAAAATTGCTGGCGGCGCATCGCGGCGGCATCAAGACGGTGTTGATCCCGGAAGAAAACACCAAAGATCTGATCGAGATTCCGGACAACATCAAAAACCATCTCGACATCCATCCGGTTCGCTGGATCGACCAGGTGCTGGAGATGGCGCTTGAGCGCAAGCCTGAGCCTTTGCCGGAAACCAAATCCGACGTGGCGCCGATTGCCGCAAAGCCGGATGTGGCAGCGGTGCAAATCAAGCATTGATTGACGTCCATCGGTTAAAAAAGCGCGGCTTGTGCCGCGCTTTTTTTCGTTGTGATGGCCAATAGCAATGCGCGCAAAACATGTACCGAAACGCAAAATATTCTTTCGCTATGGGCGAATAAAAATATTAATAAAATCAAGAAGTTATATTATTTACCGCGGCGGCTGAATAAATTCGCCGATCGCGCCGGATGAAATTTGCCGAGCAGGTGCACTGGAAAAATCAGCGCGAATGCAGTAACATGCACGGCTCACGGGTGCTTAGCTCAGCTGGTAGAGCGTCGCCCTTACAAGGCGAATGTCGGCGGTTCGATCCCGTCAGCACCCACCAGCGATTTCAAAATGCTTGTTTGCTTGTTGGATTCATCAAATCACGCTGGCGCATCGCCGACTATGAGTTGATGAATTCAGAAATGAAATAATGGAGTGGTAGTTCAGTTGGTTAGAATACCGGCCTGTCACGCCGGGGGTCGCGGGTTCGAGTCCCGTCCACTCCGCCAACAACCGAGAGGGGCGAACGAGAGTTCGCCCTTTTTCATAAACGCAGACGGATACCGCCATGTTGCTTGAAAACCTGCGCGCAAAAACGCAAAGCAAATTCGCCAAAATCATTTTGGTGCTTATTCTTGTTCCATTCGCATTGTTTGGACTCGACTCATATGTACGCAACAGCAGCAGCAACGAAAGCGCTGCCCGCGTCGGCAGGCAGGAAGTGACGGTAAACGAATTCAACAATGCGTATCGCACCCAGCAGCAGCAGATGCAATCCATACTCGGTGCACAATACGATGCCGCAGCGATGGACACCCCGGAAGCGCGCAAAGCCGTGCTGGATAATCTGATCAACAACCGTCTGATGGTGGCAGAGGCGGTGGATACCGGAATGGTCATTTCAGACGCGCGACTTGCGAAGCGCATCGCCGAAATTCCCAATTTCCAGGACGACGGGAAGTTTTCCAAGACGAGATACCAGAATTTTCTTCGCTCTTCTGGCTACACCGAACGCGGCTTCGAAGCGCGTATGCGCGAGGACATAATGATCCAGCAATTGCGCGAAGCCGTCACCGATACGCCGATCGTGCCGCAGACCGTCGTGGATAGCTTTATCCGCGCGCAGGAACAAACGCGCGAAGTCAGCGTGGCAAATTTTACGGCGGAGCAATTCATGCCGCAGGTCAAGCTTGCAGACGGCGCGGCCAAGGCGTACTACGACGCACATCAGGCGGAATTCGAGATCCCGCTGCAGGTTAAGCTCGAATATCTGGTTTTGTCCGCCGATCTGCTGGGACAGCAAATAAAGCTGTCCGACGACGAGGTGAAAAAGTATTACGACGCCAACGCGGAGAAATACAAAGAGGGGGAACAGCGCAAGGCGAGCCATATCCTGATCAATGCTGCGCCGACTGCCAGCGAGGCGGAGAAAAAAGCTGCCAAGGATAAGGCGGATGATCTGTACCAGCAGGCGAAAAAGAATCCGGCCGGCTTTGCGGAATTGGCTAAAAAGCACTCGCAGGACACCGGCTCCGGCAAGCAAGGCGGCGACCTTGGATTTTTCGGCAGGGGCATGATGGTCAAACCGTTCGAGGACGCCGCGTTCTCGATGAAAAAAGGCGACATCCGCGAGCCGGTGTTGACTGATTTCGGATATCACATCATCCAGGTGAATGATATCAAGCCGGAGAAAGTGCGCAGCCTCGCGGAAGCGTCGGGCGAAATTCAGCAGGAATTGAAAAAACAAAAAACCGAAAAACTGTTTCAGGAAAAAGCCGAAGGCTTCGGCACGCAGGTTTTTGAGCAATCCGGCAGCCTCAAGGCCGCCGCCGACAAATACGAACTGAAGGTTCAGCAGACCGACTGGCTGTCGAGAAAATCGCCGGCGCCACCGCCGCTTAACAGCGACAAATTACTCAATGCGGTTTTCTCCGACGCGGTATTGAAAGACAAGCGCAACACCGAAGCGATCGAGACCGCGCCGAACACTCTGGTTGCCGCGCGCCTGCTCGAATCCAAACCTGCCACCATCAAACCGTTTGACGACGTCAAATCGCTCATTCAGCAAAAGTTGATTCGCGACGACGCCACCAAAGCCGCGGTGAAAGCCGGACAGGAGCAACTGGCGCTAGTGAAGGACGGCAAGGAGCTGGTCGGATCGAAATGGGCCACGCCGCTAAAAATTTCGCGCGACAAACCCGCACCGACATTGCCGCCGCAAGCATCCGACGCGGCGTTCAAGATTCCGGCAGGAAAATTGCCGGCGTATGCCGGCGTGGATACCGGGCAAGGCTACCTATTGTTAAAGTTGACGCAGGTGCAGGATGCCGGCGCTATCGATGACGCAAAACGCAAGAATTACGCCGAGCGCATCAAATCGGCGTTGGTGCAGCAGGACCTGAACAGTTTCCTCGCCAGCCTGCGTGCGGGCACCAGCGTCAAAGTGAATGATGCGGTGATTCAGAAAAAAGAAGCGCAGTAACTGTTTAGTTTTTGTTGGATCGAAAAAATGGCGCACCATGGTGCGCCATTTTTTTTGTTTGTCATTCCTCGCGCAGCGAAGAATTTCCTGCGGAAGGCGTTAAGCACGACCGAAATACCGATCCTTCGCTATCAGTCAGGATGGCTGACTCGTTACCTCTTGACGGGGAAAGCAAGATGCCGCGCAGCGGCTTCTTGCGGCGACGACGAATGTTCGCGTAGCGAATGATATGTTGAAGCCAATGGGATGGGGGGATGAATACCGATCGTTTGTGATCTGGTAATGCAGAGCCTTGAACTAGATTGCCGCTGGCAGCCCGGCGACTAGTCGCTTTTTTGCTTAGCCAAAGAAGTAACCAAAAACGGCGAACCCGCCGCGCTGTCTTTTATTTTTTTGCTTTTATTTGTTGCCGCTATTTCTGCTGTCTATCGGGCGTCGAGCACAAACTCGCTTTTACCATCGTTTGAAATCTTTATCACCGCGTAGCTCAAACATGTACTCGCCGACGTTCCCCGCCTGGCAGCAGCAATAGCGTCGGCGCAGGTGGGTGAACTATTCTCACTTCGAAATATTTATCTTTGAGAGCCCAACTTACGCAATATAATAAATTATTTAATATAATCAAATAGTTATATTAAATCTATTCTGCCATTCCCGCCACGGTTGTGTTAAACCCACCATCAACATAGGTGATTTCTCCGGTAATGCCGGACGCCAGATCGCTGCAAAGAAAAGAGGCAGTGTTGCCGACTTCTTCGATGGTGACGTTGCGCCGCATCGGCGAATTCTCGGCGACGAAATGCAGAATCTTGCCGAAGCCGCCTATCCCTGCTGCCGCCAGGGTTTTTATCGGCCCGGCGGAAATTGCGTTGACGCGGATCCCCTGCGGGCCGAGATCGTAGGCTAGGTAGCGCATGGTGGCGTCGAGGCTGGCCTTCGCTACGCCCATCAGATTGTAATTCTGCATCGAGCGCACGCCGCCAAGGTAGGTCAAGGTCAGCAGCGCGGCTTTGCGTCCCTTCATCATCGGCAGCCCCGCTTTTGCCAATGCAGCAAAACTGTAGGCGCTGATATCATGCGCAACGCGGAAATTCTCGCGCGTCATGCCATCGAGAAATGCGCCGGAAATCGCCTCGCGCGGCGCGAAGGCAATGGAATGCACGATGCCGTCGAGTCCGTCCCAGTTTTTCGCCAGCGCATCGAACAAGGCCGCGATTTCCTGATCTGCCGTCACATCGCAGGGAAGGATGATGTCACTGGCGAATTCTGCCGCCAACTTAACCACACGCTCTTTCACGCCTTCGCCCTGGTACGTGAACGCCAGTTGCGCGCCCTCGCGGTGCATCGCCTGCGCGATTCCGTAGGCTATCGAGCGGTTACTGAGCAAACCGGTGATGAGAATTTTTTTGCCGGCGAGGAAACCCATGTTCTGCCTTTCTTGGATGGACGGCAAACATTATAAACTATGCCAAATTCGACGGAACGCCATGTTTCAAACGGGGAAAAACACCCCATGTACGGATGGCGCCGGTAATGCTACATTGTGCACACAAAAATACCAATAAACCCCGAGGAGGAGAAACCCGGATGGTCAGTATGAAGCTTGCCCGATGCGCCGCGATATTTGCCATGCTGTTCCTGGCATGGGCAAGCCACGCCGCCGATATGAGCAAGACCATTCATTTCGCGTTTCGCTCGGCCGAGTCCGGCTTCGACCCGCAATTGGAATCGGACCGCTACTCGAATTTTATTCTCGTCGCCATATTCGAGCCGCTGCTCACTTATGATTACCTTGCGCGTCCGGTCAAGGTCAGGCCCAACACCGCTGTCGCCATGCCTGAAATTACCGACAACGGTGCGACTTATACTTTCCGCATCAGGCCCGGCATCCATTTCTCCGACCACCCGGTGTTCAAGGGCAAAAAACGCGAGCTGACGGCGCAGGATTATGCCTATTCATTGCGCCGCTTTTACGACCCGGAAGTGAAATCGGCCAATCTCTATTTTCTGGAAGGCAAAATCATCGGTGCCGATGAAGTGATGGAAGCAGCGCGCAAGTCGGGTAAATACAATTACGATGCGCCAATCGTAGGGCTGGAAACGCCGGACCGTTACACGCTGCGCATACGCCTGAAAAAACCCGATTACAACCTGCTGTATATCCTCGCGATGGCAAATACCGGTGCAGTGGCACGCGAGGTGATCGAGCATTACGGTGTGACTGAAGCGCGCTCCAATCCGGTTGGCACGGGGCCGTATTATTTAAAAGAGTGGCGCCGATCGAGCAAGATTGTGCTGGAAGCCAATCCGAATTACCGCGAGGCCTATTTCGAAGCCACGGCGGAAGACAATGATTACGACCGCGCTATTGTGGAAAACCTCAAAGGCAAACGGCTGCCGATATCGGGTAGGGTGGAAGTGTCGGTTATTGACGAACCGCAGCCGCGTTGGATTTCCTTTTTGAACAACGAATTCGATTATCTTGAACAAGTGCCGGACGAGTTTATCAACATGGCGGCGCCGGGCGGAAAACTGGCGCCGACGCTGGCGAAACGCGGCATTATCATGCAACGCGAGCCGCAGCTGGAAATCACCGTAACGGCCATGTACAACATGGAAGATCCGATCATCGGCGGCTACACCCCGGAAAAAGTCGCCTTGCGACGCGCGCTCAACCTGGCATACGACGGCGAACAGGAAGTGCTGATCGCGCGTAAGGGCCAAGCCATACGCGGCGAAAGTTTATTACCGCCGGGGGTGGTCGGATATGACCCCAGTTTCAAAGGCTTTTCCAAAGAAGTCAGTTTGAGCAAGGCGCGGGCGCTGCTCGACTTATACGGCTACAAAGATATTGATGGCGATGGCTATCGGGAAACGCCGGATGGCAAACCGATTGATCTGGAGTTCGGGTCACCGCCGCAAGCGGACTATGTAGTGCTGGACGCGATCTGGAAAAAGAACATGGACGATTTGGGTATAAAGATTCACTTTCTTAAGCAGAAGTGGCCCGATCTGCTCAAGTTAGCCAAGGCCGGCACACTCCAGGTCGGCGCGTTTTACGCATGGGGAGCCGATTACCCCGACGGCGATAATTTTCTGCAGTTGCTCTATGGGCCGAACAAAGGCCAGTCGAATTACGCCAATTTCAATTTGCCTGAATTCAATAAGCTTTACGAACAGGCTTCCACCATGCCCGATTCGCCCGAGCGCACAAGACTGTATAACCAGATGACGCGGCTGTTTTTCTCCTATGCGCCGTGGCGCCTCGGTGTGCACCGCGTGTGGACCAACCTCGCGCAGCCTTGGCTGAAAAATTATAAAAAACATCCGATTCTGCATCAGGGCTGGCAATATCTGGATGTCGATGTCGAGCAACAACGCAAGGCGCGGGAAAAGTAATTTATGAACCATTTCAAGGCTTGGGCAAAAACCGGATTGCTGTTGTTTCTGCTGCTCGCCGCCACGCCTTCAATTGCGGAGAAAGTGGTGTACAACGCGATGCGCGAAGCAGAGTCGGATCTCGATTGCGTGGTGCGCGAAGACCGTTATTCAAATGTCATTTGCGAACCCATCTTCGAGCCGCTGCTGACTTACGATTATTTGGCGCGTCCCGCAAAAGTCGTTCCCAACACTGCCGTTTCGATGCCGGAAATAACTGATGGTGGTACAACCTATATGTTCAAGATCCGGCCGGGTATCTACTTCCATCCTGACCCGGCATTCAAAAATCAGAAGCGCGAGCTGACCGCGGCCGATTACGTTTTTACCTTCAAGCGCTTTTACGACCCGGTAGTGAAATCGGCGTGGAACTGGATATTCGACGGCAAAATTGTCGGCGAAGACGAGGCCAAGGCGGCAGCGGAGAAAACCGGCAAGTTCGATTATGACCTGCCCTGGGAGGGGTTCAAGGCGATCGATCGCTATACATTGCGCGTAAAGCTGAAGCAGCCGGATTACAATTTCAATTATTTTATGGCCATGGTCAATACCGGCGCGCAGGCGCGCGAGGTAGTGGAGTTTTACGGCCTGAACATTGCGCAGCATCCGATCGGAACCGGTCCCTTCTACTTGAAGTCGTGGGTGCCAAAAAGCAAAATCGTTCTACAAAAATTTTCGGACTATCGCGAAACGTATTTCGACGGCGAGCCAGGTGACGATCCATGGGATCAGGAAGTCGTGAAAGCCCTTAAGGGCAAGCGGCTGCCGGTTGTCGACAGGGTGGAAGTCAGCATGATTCCGGAAAGCCAGCCCAGGCTGTTGGCGTTCTTGAACAACGAGCATGATTATATGGAGGAGGTGGACTTCGAGTTCATCAATCAGGTCGCTCCCGGCGGCAAACCGTCGCCGGCGCTGGCGAAAAAGGGAATATCGATTTTCCCCGAGGTGCAGCCGGAAATTACCTACACCTGGTTCAATATGGAAGATCCGGTGGTCGGCGGTTACAAGCTGGAAAACATCGCGCTGCGCCGGGCGATGATTCTGGGTTACAACATCAATGAAGAAATTCAGGTTATCCGCAAAGGACAGGTGATCGCGGCGCAGAGCCCGATCCCGCCGGGAGTGACCGGCTACGACAAGAACTATCGAAGCCCGACTGCCGAATACAATCCGCCCAAGGCCAAGGCGCTGCTCGACCTGTACGGCTATCTGGATCGCGACGGGGACGGATACCGCGAACGACCTGACGGTAGCCCGCTTTCGTTGGTCATCACATCGCCGCCGACTAACGAATATCGCCCGCAGGACGAACTGTGGCGCAAGTCGATGGACGCGCTGGGTATCCGCGTCTCGTTTAACAAGGCGACTTTCTCCGAGCAGCTCAAGGCAGCACGCCTCGGCCAGCTGCAAATGCGGCTTTCCGCATGGATTGCCGACTACCCCGACGCGGATAATTTTCTGCAATTGCTTTACGGGCCTAACAGCGGTCAGTCAAATGAATCGCGCTTCAACTTGCCTGAGTTCAACCGGATGTATTTGCAGGCGCAGCGCATGCCGGACTCGCCCGAGCGCACCAGGCTCTACCAGGAGATGGCGCGACTGGTATCGGTCTACGCACCATGGAAGCTCGGCGTGCATCGCAAGTACACTCACTTGATCCACCCATGGGTATTGGGCTACAAGAAGCATCCGATCATGCTGGAGCCATGGAAATTTATCGATATCGATGTTGAGAAGCAAAAAGCGGCACGTGAATAACCAAATTTTTCCGGGGAAAACATGAAATTGCAAAAAATATCTAAGTATTTGTTTATATTGAATATTTTAGCTTCATCGGCGTACGCGCAAAGAGTGACATTACCGGTGTTCGACGAAGCGAGTCTAACAACCGCCTGCGACAGTGCGCTGGCGAAAGCGAAACAAATCGCGCGGCAAATCGAATCGGTTCCATTGGCGCGAGTGACGACGGCGAATTCCTTGAACGCATGGAACGACCTGCAGATTGCGCTTGAAGACGCGATCGGTCCGATCGATCTGCAATCGAATGTCCACCCGGACGAAAAAGTGCGTGCGGCGGGCGAGGCGTGCCTGCTCAAGGCAACGACCTACAGCACCGACTTGTATCAGAATGCACGGCTTTATCAGCGCATTAAAAAAGTGAAAGCGGAAACGCCGGCGCAAAAACGACTGCGCCAGGATCTGCTCGAAGGATTTGAGGACAGCGGCGTGTCGTTGCCGGCAAAAAAGCGCGCCCGTGTGAAACAGATATTCGACAGGATTGAAGCCTTGCGCCAGGAATTCGACCGCAATGTGCGCGACAACAAAACCAAGCTGACGTTTACCGCGGAGGAATTGCGGGGCGTGCCGCCGGCATTTCTCGACAAGCAAAAACGCGATGAAAAGGGAAATTATCTGTTCGGTTTCGATTATCCCGAGCGCGACGCCATCATGAATAACGCCGACAATCAGGACGCGCGGCAACGTTATTACATCGCCTTCACCAATCGCGGCGGTGACAGGAATCTCGGTCTGATGGATGAAGTCATGCAGCTGCGGCGCGAGCTCGCGGGTATGTACGGATTGAAAAGCTATGCCGAATATGCGACGCGCAGGCGCATGGTGGAAAACCCGCAAACCGTGCTCAAGTTTCTGCGCGAAGTAAAAAGCGCGTTGCGTGAAGTCGAGGCAAAGGAAATCGGCGAGTTGGCGCAGACCAAGGCCCAGCTCAGCGGCAAGCCAATCGGCGAAATCCGCGTCAACCGGTGGGACATGGAATACCTGCAGGAAAAAACACGCAAGGCCAAGTTCGACGTCGATCAGGAAGCGCTGCGCAAATACTTTCCCAGCCAGCCCACCGTCGAGTGGGCGCTGCAGGTCACGAGTAAATTATATGGCGTGAAATTCGCCCGTGCCGATGTCCCTGCATGGCATCCCGATGTGCAATATTACGACGTGACCGACGAGCAGGGAAGATATCTCAGCGGCATCTATCTTGACCTGTATCCGCGCGAAGGCAAATACAAGCATGCCGCAGCCTGGGGCTTACGTTCGGTCAGCCGCGTGGCGAACCGCACGCCGGTCAGCGTACTGGTGACCAATTTCAATCGTGAAGGCATGGACCACCGCGAAGTGGAAACGCTGTTCCACGAATTCGGCCATGTTCTGCACGGCGTTCTATCGACCACGCAGTACCAGGCGCACGGCGGCACCAATACCAAAGTCGATTTCGTCGAAGCGCCGTCGCAGATGTTCGAAGAATGGGCACGCAAGCCGGAATCCATCGCTTTGCTCAAACAGGCATGTGCAGCCTGCCCGGAGATGGACGCGTCGCTGATCAGGCGGGTGGACGATGCGCGCAAGTTCGGTCAGGGGATTCGCTACTCGCGCCAGCATCTGTATGCCGATTTCGATATGGCGCTGGCGGCGCCGAAACCCGGCAAGGCGCTGGCGACCTGGATCGCCAAGGAAAAAGATACGCCGCTCGGATACGTCGAGGGCACACAATTCCCAGGGTCGTTTTCGCACTTGATGAGCGGCTACGGCTCCGGTTACTACGGTTATATGTGGAGCGAAGTACTTGCACTCGATATGCTGTCCGCCTTCGGCGACAACATCATGAATGCGCAGGTAGGCCGCCGCTTCCGTGATACCATTTTGGCCAATGGCGGCGAGCAGGCGCCGAAGCAATTGGTGGAGAAATTTTTAGGTCGCCCGACTAATAGTAAGGCGTTTTTTGATGAGATAACCGGGAAGCGGTAAGTTGTCATCCTGAACGAAGTGAAGGATCTGCTTTTGGAATCTATTTGTAAGAAGCGCTATTTGAATTAAAAGCGAAAAGCAGATTCTTCGGCTAAGGCCTCAGAATGACAATAGTGTCTGTCATCCTGAACGAAGTGAAGGATCTGCAGTTAAGATTCTTGAGTGAAAAGTGCTGCATGAATTATAAGCGAAAAAGCAGATTCTTCGGCTTATGGCCTCAGAATGACAAAAGTGTCAGTCATCCTGAACGAAGTGAAGGATCTGCTGTTAAGATTTATGAGTGAGAAGCGCTGGATGAATCATAAGCGAAAAGCAGATTGTTCGACCAAGGCCTGGGAATGACAAAGCTAATGCAATAACGAAGTAAAAGTGTTTGGGAGTAACAAAGAAAATGACCGCCTACATCATTCGCCGCTTGCTGCAACTGATTCCGACCTTGCTCGGCGTAATTCTGCTGATATTTTTTCTGTTCAATTGGGTGGGCGGCGACCCGGCACAGATCCTCGCCGGTAAGATTTCCAACGCGGAACAAATCGCCAATATTCGCAAACAGCTCGGTGTTGACCGGCCGTTTTATGAGCAGTTGTGGATATTCATCAAACAGGTTTTTACCTTTGACTTCGGTCGCAGCTGGAGCACCAACGAGGAAATTTCCAAACTGGTGATGACGCGGATCGGCCCGACGTTGACCATCATCATCCCTTTGCTGATTCTCGAAACCGTGCTGGCCGTTGCGTTTGCCATGGCAGTCGCCTACGTGCGCGGCTCTATCACGGACCGCGCGATCATGATTATTTGCACCGTTGCCATGTCGATCAGCTTTCTGGTTTACATCATCGCCGGCCAATATATTTTCGGCTTCAAGCTCGGCTGGTTCCCGGTGCAAGGCTGGTCCGACAGCGTGTGGAAAAACCTGGTTACGTACGCGCCGCTGCCGGTGTTTCTCGCGCTGCTGGTCGGGCTGGCGCCGACGCTACGCCTGTACCGGACATTTTTTCTCGATGAGATAAGCCAGGATTATGTGCGCACCGGTCGCGCCAAAGGCTTGTCGGAAAAGACCATCATGTTCAAGCATGTTCTGCGCAATGCAATGATTCCGATTCTGACTTACGTCGCATATCTGCTGCCCGGATTGCTGATTGAATCGTTTTTGCTGGAAAAGTTTTTTTCCATTCCCGGCCTCGGGCGCGAAGTGATCACGGCGGTGGAGCGCAGCGATTTTCCGGTCATAAAGGCGATCACGATTTATGTTTCGATTTTTACAATGCTGCTTACCTTGTTCGTCGATGTCCTGTACAAGTGGGTGGATCCGCGCGTAACTTTTAAATAGTTAAATATAATCAAATACTTATGAACGCTATTCGTGCTGATTTAAAAATACGGGAGAAGTCTCCCGGCCTGTGGCGGCTGGCCTGGCGCAAGCTCATGGACGATCGCGTCGGCATGGTGTCGGGTGTCATTGTCGCACTGTTTATTTTGATGATTTTCGCGTCGTCGATCGGCTTGATTGCAAAAGACTGGGATAAGGAAGTCGGCGTATCCTACGCCAACCCCGGATTTCTCGCGGGGCAGGAAAATCTCGAAGCTGCGTCGAGCAAGAAACTGGAACAACTGAACAAGGAAGTGCAGGTGACGGCAGATTTGTCCGACATCGACCCGCTTGCGCCGCGATACAAGGAGTGGGAAGAACTGGCGAAAAAATACAAAACGACCGAGACGCCACGCGCCGATACTCTGCCGTTCGGCGGCGATAAATGGGGACACGATGTCATCCAGAAAGCCGTCAAGGGCGCCGAAATTTCCATTTTTGTCGGGCTGATCGCGTCGTTCTTTGCCGTTGTCATCGGTACATTTCTCGGAGCGCTTTCCGGCTACTACGGCGGCAAAATCGGTGACGTATGCGAATTCATTTATAACGTTTTCACGTCAATACCGTACATATTACTGGTGCTGGCGTTGGCCGCCGTGCTGGCGAAATACAAGGGCCTGCCTTCGGTCATCGCCATATTGTCCCTCACCGGCTGGACCGGAATCTATCGTCTGATCCGTGCCGAATACATCAAGCACCGCTCGCGCGAATATGTGCGCGCAGCCGAAGCGATCGGCGCATCGCATTTCCGCCGCATGTTCGTGCACATTCTGCCCAATGTCAGCCACGTCGTGCTGGTGCAGTTGTCCTCGCATGTGGTGTCGTTCATCAAGGCCGAGGTGATATTGAGCTTTCTCGGATTCGGCGTGCCGGTCGAAATGGTGTCGTGGGGCACCATGCTGGCGGAAGCGCAAAATGAACTGGTCATCGGCAAATGGTGGCAGCTCGCCGCCGCGGGATTGAGCATGGCGGTGCTGGTGACGGCGTTCAGCCTGTTCACCGACGCGCTGCGCGACGCCCTCGATCCCAAACTCAAATAGCGAAAGCAGAATCATGGCCGACAATAATTTGCTCGAAGTCAAAAACCTGCGGGTGACATTCAAGATCGATAAGCACACGACATTTGAAGCGGTAAAAGGCGTGAGCTTCAATGTACCGTACAACAGCAGCGTCGCCTTGGTAGGCGAATCGGGCAGCGGGAAATCGGTGAGCGCGCTGTCGATCCTCGGCTTGCTGCCGCCCGAGACTGCAAAAATATTGCCCGGCAGCGAGATCCTGTTCAATGGCAAAAATCTGGTCGGTGCGTCGATGGAAACCATGCAGGACTTGCGCGGCAAGGATATCTGCATGATATTTCAGGAGCCGATGACATCGCTCAATCCGGTGTTTACCGTCGGTGAGCAAATCGCCGAAGTGTTGCGTCTGCATTTGAAAATGAATAATGCCGAGGCGAAAAAACGCGCGGTCGAGCTGATGAGCGAAGTCGGCATCCCGTCGCCGGAGTTGCGTGTGAATTCGTATCCGCATGAATTGTCCGGCGGGCAGCAACAACGCGTGATGATCGCCATCGCGATCGCTTGCGAGCCGAAGTTGCTGATCGCCGATGAGCCGACGACGGCGCTTGACGTCACCATTCAAAAACAGATTCTCGACTTGCTGGCCAAACTGCAGCAGAAACACAAAATGTCGCTGCTGTTCATCACGCACGATCTGGCGCTGGTCGGCGAAATCGCAGACCATGTTGTCGTGATGCGCAATGGCGAAGTGCAGGAGGCCGACACTACGCAGAACATTTTCGAGCATGCACAGAATCCCTACACCAAAGCGTTGCTCGAGTGCCGTCCGCATATCGACAAGCGCCCCCTGCGTCTTCCGGTGGTGAGTGATTTTATGAATAAAAACAACGAGTTACCTATTGAACAGCCAGAGCGTAAACGCGGCGTGGCAGCTTCCGATCCGATCATCCTGGAAGTAAAGAATCTGTCCAAAAATTTCAGCCTCAAGACCGGGCTGTTCAGCCGGCGCGAAGTCCCCGCAGTCAAGAACGTGTCATTCAAATTAGCCAAAGGGAAAACGCTGGGGCTTGTGGGCGAATCCGGATCCGGCAAAACCACTATTGGGCTGACCATCATGCGTTTGCTCACGGCCAACGGTGGTGAAGTGATTTTCGACGGTAAAAATATTCTTGCCATGTCGCCGGAAGAGTTCATGCAGTACCGCCGCCGCATCCAGATTATTTTCCAGAATCCGTACGCGTCGCTCAATCCGCGGTTCACGATCGGCCAGATTCTCACCGAGCCGATGCAAATTCACGGCATCGGCGCGAACGACAGCGAGCGCCTAGACATGGCAGTGGCGCTTTTGAAACGCGTGAGTCTGCCGGAAACGTCGCTGGCAAAGTATCCGCATGAGTTTTCCGGCGGCCAGCGCCAGCGAATCGCCATCGCGCGCTGCCTTACGCTGAAGCCGGATATTATTGTGTGTGATGAATCGGTGTCCGCCCTCGACGTTTCGGTGCAGGCGCAGGTGCTGAATCTGCTGCAGGACCTGCAGGATGAGTTTCACATGAGCTACATTTTCATCTCCCACGATTTGTCTGTGGTGAAATATATTTCCGACCAGGTTATGGTGTTGTCGAACGGCGAATTGGTGGAGTTGGCCGACTCGGATACCATTTATCGTTCGCCGCAACACCCGTATACGCAAAAATTGCTCGGCGCAATACCCAAAGGCTGGCAGCGCAAGGCTGCGTGAATTGAGTCGCCTGGTCAAACCGTAGCGTGTCCGCGCTGTGATTCCGCTGCTTCGGTTGCCTTCATTTTCCATGCTTTTAATGCCTCGCACTTTACATAATTATTTTTGTCGCATCCCTTGCAAGCGGGCGCGCTGCGCCTTGCCCGTCCTGGGTCCGCTATGGTTTTTCGCGCTTGGGCTCTGTTGCACCCAAATTTATGCTGCCGACCCAAACAAAGTATTACGCGTTGCGTTGCGCAGCGCCGAAACGGATTTCGACCCGGTAATTTGGGCCGACCAGCCGTCAGGCTGGTTTACCGACAGCATTTTCGACCCGATGCTGAAGTACGACTATCTGGCACGCCCGGCGCAGTTGCTGCCGAATACGCTCACTTCCATGCCGGAGGTTCGCGATAACGGCGCGACATTTGTTTTTTCAATAAAACCCGGCATTTATTTCACCGCGGATAAAAGTTTCGGAAAGCAAAGGCGCGAGCTGACGGCGCAGGATTACGCCTATACCCTGAGACGGATTTTCGATCCAAAAAACAAATCGCAATGGCTGTTCCTGTTTGAAGGCAAAATTCTCGGCGCGGACGCGGCGATGGCAAAAGCGAAGCGCGACAATCGATTTGATTATGATGCGCCGATCGAAGGCATCGAAGTCCCGGATCGGTACACATTGCGTATTCGACTCAACAAACCCGACTATAAATTCCTTTACAACTTTGCGCTGGCCTCGACCGGCGCGATGGCGCGCGAGGTGGTGGAAGCGTATGCGGGCGACGTCGGCTCGCACCCCGTCGGCACCGGCCCCTTTATGTTGAAAGAATGGAAACGCAGCAGCAAGATTGTGCTTGAGGCGAATCCGGATTTTCGCGAAGAAATATTTCAAGTCGATGCAAAAAATTACCCCGGCGACGAGGCGATCGTGCATGCGCTGAACGGAAAAAAGCTGCCCAATATCGCCCGCGTCGAAGTCGTAATTGTTGAAGAGCCGCAACCGCGTTGGCTGTCGTTCCTTAATCACGATCACGATTATCTTGCCGAAACGCCGGAAGAATTCGTCACCCAGGCGGTACCCGGCGGGAAAATCGCGCCGCATCTCGGACGCCTCGGAATCTACCGCGTCGCGGAAGAGGAGGCGCATTTGCGCTATACCTCGTTCAATATGGAACACCCCATCACAGGCGGCTATACGCCGGAGAAAGTAGCCCTGCGGCGCGCCATCGGCCTTGCCTATAACACCGACGAAGAGTTGCGCATTATCCGCAAGGATCAGGCGATTCGCACCGAATCGCCGTTTCCCGCCTCGGTTATCGGTTACGATCCGGCATTCAAAACCGATATCTCGGATTACAGCCCGTCGAAAGCCAAGGGACTGCTCGATCTCTACGGATACGTGGATAAAGACGGCGATGGCTGGCGCGACATGCCCGACGGATCGCCCTTGACCCTTGAAATTGCGCTGCCGCCGACGGCGGAATACCGGCCGCAGGACGAGTTATGGAAAAAATGCATGAATGCGGTTGGCATCAAGACGTACTTGAAAAAAGCCAGACTGGAAGATCTACGCAAAATGGTGCGTGCGGGAGATTTTCAGATGAATCCGTATGGCTGGGTGGCGGATTATCCCGACGGCGAAAATTTTCTCCAGTTGCTCACGACGTCGAGCATCAATCAGGGAAATTACGCGCGCTTCAGCCTGTCGGCCTACGACAGGCTCTATGATCAGGCATCAAGCATGCCCGACACGCCGGAACGGCAAAAACTTTATCAGCAGATGGTGAACTTAATGCTGGTATACGCGCCGTGGAAACTGCAGGTAGTGATGCAGCGCACGCAACTGGTTCATCCGTGGATAACCGGCTATAAAAAACACCCGTTCATGCATCACGGCTGGCGCTACATGGACATCGATTTGCGCAGAAAAGCGCAGTCGGCGACGAAATAGCGGTCAGGTCGCCGAGGCAATTTTCATCATCATGCCGGGCTTCAAGGTCTGCGCAGCGTTGAGGTTATTCCAGCTCAGCAGATCCGCCATCGCCACGCCGAATTGACGCGCAATGGCAGAAACGGTGTCGCCGTACTGCACAATATACGTTTTAAAGCGGTGTTTGCCCGGCGCAGTTACCGTTGCTGCCGCCTGCGGCGAAGGCGCCGCAACAACATCGGCGCCGGTAATCGCGCGAACCGCCGAAGGCAAGTTTGCCGTCGCCAGTTTACCCTTCGCTGAAGCGTCCGGCGTCAACTGGATGATTTGTCCCAGCTTGAGCGCATGCGAATCGAGCGCGTTGATTGTCATGAGTTCGTCCACCTTCATGCCGTAGCGACGCGCGATGGCGTATAGACTGTCGCCCTGCGCGACCGTGTGTTGCAAAGTCGCCGGTTTTTCCGCAGGGGCAACCGCATCCGCCTGCGGCAACGGCGACGCAGGGGCGGGCGCTGACGTAGTCACGGCGGCCGCTATCGGGCGTTTATAGGCGATCGGCACCAGCAGGGTGTGCGCGCCGTTCAGCTTGTTGCGTTTCTCGTCGATCGGATTGTGCGCGCGTAGATGGCTCACGCTGGTATTGAATCGCTGTGCAATGTCTTCCAGCTTCTGGCCATTCGGTGCCTGATACACCTGCCATGAGACCAGCGGGTGCGGGTATTGGGACAAGTTGCGTACAAACGATTCCACGCGGTCGACCGGCAGCACAATGCGGTCGCTGTGTCCGCTCATTACAGGTTTGTTATATCCGGGGTTCAACGCCGTGAAATCGTTAATGGTCATCGAAGCGAATTCCGCCGCGAGCCTGGTATCCATGTGTTGCCGCATGTCGATGGTGGTGAAATACGCAACGTTCGGAACGTGCAGCAATGCCAGCCCGTATTGACCGGGGTTGTCGATGATCTTTTTTACTGCCAGAAGTTTGGGCACGTAATTGCGCGCCTCATCCGGCAAGTCGAGGTTTTTGTAATCCGTCGGCAAACCCTGCGCGGCGTTGGCGGCGATGGCGCGGCCGACCGTGCCTTCGCCGCAATTGTAGGCGGCAAGCGCGAGATCCCAATTGCCGAACTGGCGATGCAATTTTTGCAGATAATTCAGTGCAGAGCGCGTTGAAGCGAGCACGTCGCGGCGGCCGTCGTACCACCAGTTTTGCTGCAGGCCGTATTGCTTACCGGTGGCAGGGACGAACTGCCAGATGCCTGCCGCCGCACTTCGTGAATAAGCCTGCGGGTTGTATGCGCTTTCGATCATCGGCAGCAGGGCAATCTCGGTCGGCATGCCGCGTTTTTGCACTTCTTCGACGATGTAGTAGAGGTAACGTGCGCTGCGGTCGGTCATACGCTGAAAGTAATCGGGCCGGCTGGCGTACCAGCTAACATGGTTAGCGATCAGCGGGCTCTGCAGATTGGTGATACCGAAGCCCTTGCGGATACGATCCCATAGGTCCGAATGCGCCGCTTCAATGATCTGCGGCGGTACGTACGCCGGGATATCGGCAGGCAGATTTTGCGGTATGACGATGTCTGCCGGCTCGGTGGGCGCAGGCTGGGTGGCTGTACCGGATGTCGCAGCGGCATCCGCTGGAAGGGCGGCAGGGGCATCTTTTTCGGTAGCCAATGTTGCGACCACCGGGTCGGGAATGGCCAGCGGTGGAACTGCGGCTTCGATGCTGGCAACTGTCGGTGCCCCGGATGAGGGCGCGGCAATTTGCGTGGATTCCGCTACCGAGGTGGTCTGTGCAAAAGCGTTATTGACGGGAAATGACGACAGCAAAATCGCCGCCAATCCCCACTGGGGTTTAATTAGCATATTGATTATATTGAATTTTTTGTTTCTACAGGAGGTAAAAACACTGTTGCCATGCTAAGGGAAGCGCGACGATCGGTCAAGCAAGCAGTTCACAGATCGGATTGGCGCGCCAGGTCGTCCAATGCGGCTCCGGTGACGCGGTAGAGTTTCCATTCATGCATGCCAACGGCCCCAAGGCTTTCGTAAAAGCGGATCGCAGGTTCATTCCAGTCCAGGACCGACCATTCGAAACGTCCGCAGCCGCGTTTTTTTGCTGCACGGGCCAGATACAGCAGCAGCGCCTTACCGTAACCTTTGGCGCGAAATTCAGGCCGCACGAAAATATCCTCCAAGTAAAGGCCGGGTTTGCCGAGAAAGGTGGAGAAATTCCAGAAATACAGCGCGAATCCGACCGCCTGGTCCTTTTCGCGCGCGACGACAACCTGCGCGCAAGGCTGCGCGCCGAACAGCTGGTCGCGCAACATCGCTTCCGTGGCAACAACCATATGCGACAGGCGTTCATATTCTGCCAGCTCGCGGATAAGCGCGAGGATCAACGGCACATCGGATACGTCGGCCGGGGAAATTCTGAAATCGGGATGAATGGCAGGCATGAACGCTTCAGAAATTATTTTTCCATTTGCGCAATGCGGCGAAAACGGCAACCTTGTCAGGCAAAAGTTGGCCGCAGTGGGTTTGTGCAGCCTCGATCACGGCCGGCACGCCGCATCGCAGAAATGGATTGGTTTCCAACTCTTCGCTCATGGTGGATGGAAGGGTAGGCCGACCGTCGGCGCGCTTCGCCGCTTCACGCTTTTCGCGCTTCGCGATTTTCAGGTTATCCGGCTCGACCGCTTTGGCGAACGCCAGATTCGCCAGCGTATACTCGTGCCCGCAGTAAATTTTTGTGTCTTTATCCAGGCTTGCGAGTTTTGCCA
Organism: Burkholderiales bacterium; assembly: GCA_049698095.1. Lineage (GTDB taxonomy): Bacteria > Pseudomonadota > Gammaproteobacteria > Burkholderiales > JBEEJL01 > JBEEJL01. Next base: position 2,509 of record JBAVXA010000058.1, on the reverse strand, counting down.
GCGAGGAAGTCATCTGTTTCGGGGTGCCTTCAAACAAACGCCCGCAGCCGCCGGCGAACAACGTGTCGCCGCAAAATACCATATCATCGTTATACAACGCGATATGGCCCGCTGTGTGGCCGGGAATATCGAATACGCGCAGGCGCACACCGATCGGTTGCAGTGTCACGTCGTCGCCTTCGGCCAGTCTGTGCGTGACGCCATTGATGTTTTCATTTCTCGGCGCGTACAGCGGCACCTGGAATTGCTCCATCAATTCGATATTGCCGCCGGTATGGTCCCAGTGATGATGGGTGTTAATGATGGCAAGGAGTTTAAGGCGATGTTGCGTCAGGTAATTGAGCACCGGCTCGGCATCGCCGGGGTCAACGCATACAGCCCAGTCATTCTCGACCAAAGTCCAGATGTAATTGTCGCGAAACGCCGGAATGGGAACGATTTCCATTTTGCAAAGAAAATTATGAACAATCAGCAGTTTGAACTAAAATTATACTATGTCAAATACCGCTGAAACAAAATTACTGCCCACCAGCGACGCGCTTAACGATTGGCTGTCCACGCCGCTCGGCGGCTACCTGCTGGCGCAGGAGCGCGCCTATCTTGATGAGGCGGTGTCGGATATTTTTGGTTTTAACGCATTGCAGCTCGGGCTGGCGGAAATCGATTTCCTCCAGGCCAGCCGCATTCCGTACAAATATTCAGTCGCGCCTGATGGGCCTGCCGCAATCCAGGCGCGTTTTGACGCCCTGCCAGTTGAGTCGCAAAGTATCGATTTGCTGATCCTGCCGCATGTACTTGAATTCGCCGATAACCCGCACCAGATCTTGCGCGAAGTCGATCGGGTGATGATGCCCGAAGGGCGCGTGATCATAATCGGCTTCAACCCTTGGAGCCTATGGGGTGCGAAACGCGCAATGACGTACCGCGAAAAAGACTTTCCCTGGCGCGGTCATTTTGTATCTTTGGTCCGGCTGAAGGATTGGCTCGCATTGCTCGGGTTTGATGTCTCTGCCGGCAAACTGGCGTGTTACGTGCCTCCATGCACGACGCAAAAATGGATCGACCGGTTTTCCTTCATGGAAGCGGCGGGCGATCGCTGGTGGGGCATCGCGGGCGGGGTTTACATGCTGCAGGCGATCAAGCGTGTGCATGGCATTCGCCTGATTACGCCGACTTGGCGAAATAAACTCGAACGCGCGCCGAATCTCGCGCCTGTGCAAGGTATTTCCGGCGCGCGCCACGATCCCGCGCACAAGCACCTGACCTTGGTCAAATAAGATGCCGGTGCAATCAACAGACGCCGACGGCGTAGTGGATATATTTACTGACGGCGCGTGCAAGGGCAACCCGGGCATCGGCGGCTGGGGCGCGTTGATGCGCATTGGCAGCAAGGAAAAAGAATTATTCGGCGGCGAAACGCAAACCACCAATAATCGTATGGAGCTGATGGCGGTGATTCGCGCCCTCGAAGCATTGAAGCGGCCGTGCCATGTGCGCGTGCATACCGATTCCGTTTACGTGCAGAAAGGCATCAGCGAATGGATGGCTAACTGGAAGCGCAACGGCTGGCGCACCAGCGCGAGGCAAGCGGTGAAAAATGCCGACCTGTGGCGCGAACTGGATGAGGTGGCGGCAAAACACAAAATAAAATGGCTGTGGGTCAAAGGCCACGCGGGCCACGTCGAAAACGAACGCGCGGACGGACTCGCCAATCGCGGCGTCGAGTCGGTGCGTTAAGGGGAAATCTTGCGGCAAATAATTCTCGACACGGAAACCACGGGCCTCGAGTCGGAGCAAGGTCATCGCATTGTCGAGCTGGCGGCAGTGGAATATATCAACCGTCGCCCGACGACGAATATTTTCCATCGTTACCTCAACCCGGAGCGCGAGAGCGATGAGCGCGCGCTGGAAATCCATGGGCTGACCAGCGAGTTTCTTGCCGACAAGCCTTCGTTCGGCCACGTCGCGGACGAATTCATCGCCTACGTCAGCGGTGCCGAGTTGATTATTCACAACGCACCGTTCGACATGGGTTTTCTCAACGCCGAACTGGCGCGCTGCGAAAAGCAGAACATGGCAGAGATCTGCCCGCAGGTCATCGATACGCTTACGCTGGCGAAAGAATTGCATCCGGGCAAGCGCAATAACCTCAACGCGCTGTGCGAGCGTTACGGGGTGGATAATTCCCATCGTACCCTGCACGGGGCGCTGCTCGATGCCCAGTTGCTGGGCGAGGTTTATCTCGCCATGACGCGCGGCCAGGAAACGCTGCTCATGGATATCGCCCCCGTGGCGCAGACCGCAGCCCAGCGCGCGCAAAGCGGAAATATATCGCTCAGCGTATTTCGCGCAGATGCCGAAGAAGTCGAAGCGCATCAAACCTATCTGGACAAAATGAAAAAAGAAAACAAAGGAGTGTGTTTATGGCAGCAGCTCGAAAATTTATGAAGCTTGGCTGGCGGCAGGATGGCAAGCGGAATTACGGCAGAATGATGGTGCTGAGTTTTTC
>JBAVXA010000057.1:0-5141 GCA_049698095.1 Burkholderiales bacterium | reverse complement strand
CTTGGGCATAACCTTCGGACATGATGCGAGCTGCTGTGCGATGCGCCGCGCCCATCCCGTCTCCCAGCATGATGATGATATTTTTCACCGGGCGTCCGCCACGGTTGATTTCGACGATTTCAAAATTACCGGTGGCGGTCGTGGTTTGACCGTCGCTTTGCGTAGCCGTCGCGGTCAAAGTATGCAAGCCGGGGTTGTTGTAAGAATAGGCGCGTAGCGATGCGACCGCGGTGCCAATAGCCAAAGCAGGATTGACTCCGGCCGCGGTCAGGCTGGAAGCGCCGACTTTACCAATGGCGGGCTTGCCATCAATACTGAATTGTACCGACTTAATCGAAGCGCCGGCGTCGGGGGTGATCGTCGCTTGCAGATCAAAACGTTGACCGGGCAAGAAGCGCGCGATGACTTGAGATGATTGTCCAGAAGTCGAGAATAATTCGCTCGGCGGGGTGAGTCGGGTAATTTTAGGCGCGGCTTCCGCCTGACCCATCGCTGAAAAAATCGCCAGAGCACTAGCAGAAATGGCGAATACTTTTGAATGATATTTCATAGTCTATCTCCTGAGCATTAAACGCGAAGTGAAAATAATTAATTTGAGGCCATCAAGTCATGACTTGCCGCGCTACCCAGCATCAGACGAACACTGGAAACGCGGGTATCACTTTCTTCTTTCGGGCCGACTGACAGATAGCCAGTGAATTCAAGCAAGCCCTGTCTATGTGCAACGTTATGACCGGCATGCGAACGGAAGTGGACAAACACTGTAGAGGGCGGCAGATCATCGGCCATGCTGTCGTCTGCTTCAGTCGTCTTAGTGGGCAGAGGGGTCAGCAGAAAAAACCCTGGTTTGGCCAATTCCTGCTGAACCATATAGCCCCTTATGCGAACTTTTTTCCCGTTCAAGGAAGTGAGGCGCGCTGTAGTTTCCAGTCCCTGCGGGCCAACCGGTAATTTGAAAAATTCGCTGAACTTCAGATCTTCCGCATCACCGTTGTCGATGTATTTCGTCTGTTCACCAGCCAAAGCATGGGCAGCGGAGGGAGTTTCTCGTTGCATCCACATGTAAAGCAATAGCGGTATACACAACATCCCGGTTGAAAATACGGTTAGTTTATTAAAGCGTGGCTTCGTTGATGTGCCGTATGTCAATTGCACCATCAACAGAGGTAAGCAGAGTACAGAAGCAATTAAAATAAAATTAAGGAAAATATCCAGGACGGCCATGATGTGCTCCCGATGAAATGATACTGAACGAGTTATTCCATCATAATCAGCGAATGTTGCAGAAATATGACGCACCTACCTTGTTTGTAGCCAATAAATGAAGGCAAAAAAAGCGGCATTCCGCACGAGGGGGGCGTGCGAGAATGCCGACAAAGAAGATTTTTAACTAATTGGTTTAATTAAATTATTTAATGTGAATATTTAGCGGGCGAAACGGTTTTCATCAATTAGTTTTTGCTCGAACATAAATACATTCGGGTCGCGGGCATTCGCGTTGACTTTGACCCAATGCACGTTCGGCGTACCGAATCCTTCGACGCGCGTGAAGTTTTCCAACATCTGATCTTTGCCTGCATCCAGTGTGTCGGCCACCATCGGCTTATCGATACGAAAAAAATGTGAATCGCCATGTGTTAATACCACCGGCTTTTTAAATGCGACAGTGAGATCTCTCAGCTTGTTTAAAAATCGGTTAAAGCCCAAGCGTTGTTGATCAGTCGCTTTCAATTCGAAATTCGGATCGGCTTGCATGGAAACGAAAACGCCTGCGCTGTTTTTGATTTGTGCTTCAGCAAAAATCGTTTCCAGCCAGGCGATAGCCGCATTTTCGCGTTCGGTAAATTCAGCAAGGCGGTCCGCGCGCGGCGTGGTGTAGGAATCAGTCGCATCAATTCCCAGCCAAGGGTCGAGATTATTGTTGCTCCCGACAACATGCACCATGGCGAAAGTAGCACCGCCGCGCGACCATAAAGAATTCTCGACAAACGTCTGATAGCCGGTGTAGGTGCTTTGTGTAGTCAAGCGCATTGTGCGTTGGCCGGTGGAGTAGCCGGGGTTGGGATAAAAAATCTGGCGAATTTTTTGCAGGCGCTCAAGCGGGTTAAATTTTCCGGCGGCAGGGCGATGACAGTCGGTCCATTCATTATCGCCCGGCGTATAGATGAATGGTGCGCGCAGTTTTTGATATTGATTGAAACGGGTCACATAGGTCGCGTCGTCACAAGTCGATGAACCACTTTTGATGTCGCCCATATGTACTACGAAGCGCACGTCCTTATCCTGATTGATGCGATCAATCACGCGATCAAACTTGGTGGCTTCAATCGCGCTGTAGGGTACATCTCCTATCAAGGCGAAGCTGACCGGGCGGGCGCTGCGCGAGTCGTCGTTTGTATCGTCAAGTGGATCTGCTTGGGCAAAAATCGATACACTTGCCATTAACAATGCGATGCATTTACCTTTACGGAACATGGTTTTCTCCTTTGGGAATGTGGATCACAAGCCAATGTGAATCAACACAGGAGAGAACTTACTGGGTGTATATGACAGCTTCATGACGTTTGGGAAACAACGACTATTCTATTTGCCTGGTCTTTTGTACTTTGGTTACATCAAATCCCTTCGCGGCCGCGCCCGTGAGATTTTTTCATACACCGCCGCATCCATTTTCGGCGTGAGCGACAACAGCCATAAATATTCGCGCTTCGGTTCGTCGTTCACGGCATAGAGGTAATCCGGCGCCAACTCGATAGTCCAATTATTGATCCAGACTCACGGCATCGAGGCGCCAACACGCCGACACAACACGAACTTGCAGTTTGCTTTCTTGTGACCCGCGTTGCGCCTCGCGAGTCTCATCATGACGTCTTAGAGTGTAGATAAAATAATTAATATAATCAAATAGTTATATAAACGAATGCGAAATGATTATCATCCGGTAATGAATAAGAACGCCATCAGAATCGAGCCTGCCAAAATAAGCGATCTGCCCGCCGCAGCTGGGTTATTCAACGCCTACCGGATGTTTTACGCACAACCGGACGATTTAGCACTTTCGACCGAATTCATTGGGCAACGTCTGCAGCATCATGATTCCACCATTCTGCTCGCTCGTAACGATAAAGAAGTTGCCCTCGGTTTTTGTCAGATATATCCGAGTTTCTGCTCGGTGGCCGCCGCGCCAATCTTGATTTTATATGATTTGTTTGTCACGCCTGCCGCACGCGCGCACAGCGTTGGACGCGCGCTGCTGCTGGCTGCACATGACTACGCAAAGCGCACGGGAGCGGCGCGAATGGAGTTATCGACAGCAAAAAATAATCTCCCGGCGCAGGCTTTATACGAATCGCTGGATTGGCAAAAAGATAACCAATTTTTTACCTATAGCTTGCGAGTTCAAAAATAGCAAAAACGCCGGTATTCCTGCCAAAACGGCGTGAACTACACAGTTTCCCCCCTCGCGCAAACGCCGTCTCTCTAGTATGATTTCCGCCAAATATAGGGTCTAACCCACCTGTCCGGTCAGCGGGCTAAAAGTTATAAAGAATCATGCAGTTGACTCCCTTTCCAACATTACAACAATTAACCGTGGCCGCTGCACTTCCATCTTTGCCCGACGCTCTGCTGTGTTCGCTCGAAACATGCGCGCGCGACAGCACGCCTTTGTCCGAAGTAGCGTACGCCGTGCGGTTGGATGTTGCCCTTGCGGCACGCGTGCTCGAGGCGGCGTTCAGTCCGGCGACCAAACGGCAGCGCTTCCCTCTGTTTGTGCACGTTCTGGAAACATTGGGTCATGACGTCATCAAAACGCTGGTCGTCAGTGCTGCTGTGCAACAAGTATTTCAGCCGCCGGGCGCAAAGCAGCTTGATGAATTACAGTATTTTCAGCGCGAGAGCCTGCGTTGTGCATTTTATGCAGAAGCAATTGCGGAAAAAGCCGCCTATCCGATTCCCGACGAGGCATACTTTACCGGGCTGCTGCACAATCTGGGCAAGCTTTCCCTCGCGACTGCGCGCACGGCAGAGTACAGACAGATAACCAATCTTGCCGGCAGCGATGCCGAGCTGATGGTGCTGGAGCAGGAGCGCATGGGTTTCACCAACGTCAAGGAGACCGAGCGCCTGATTCGCCGCTGGACGGTCAATTCGTTCATGGCGGACGCTATCCATTACCAGCATGACGCCATTAGCCGGGTTGCAGCGGCGCACGCATTGGTGAAAATCCTGCATCTTGCCCGCGCCATGATGGAGGCGCGCGATGTCACCAGCGCCGCGATGATGGATCACGCGCAGTCGTTTTTCAATTTCAAGCTGCAGGACATGGTTGACATCGACTCAGTCGCAACGACGCAATTGCGCGAAGCGCTGCAGTTTCTCGACTTGCCCTTGGAGATCACGAAGGCCGTCGAAGCGGAGGAGGGTTCGGTACAGAACCACAAAACCCTGCGCCTTGCCAACGCCGTGCGCGACCTTACCGTGCTGGCGACATTGTCATCCAGTACCAGCGGCTATCACGAGCCGGCGTTGTTGAACAAAACCCTGCGCCAGTATCTGCAGATTGAACTGGGATTTTCCAGCGCCATATTTTTTGTCCATGACGTCGCACACAAATGCCTGCGCGGGTTGGCGGGCGTCGATCAGCCGGATATCATTAACGAAATCGCCATTCCGCTCGAAGGCGCCTCGAGCCTGATCAAACACAGCGTCAAGCTCAATCGCCCGTTTCACACCTTTGGCATGCATGACGATGGCTTTAACCAATCGATTCTCGACGAGCAGATCGCGCGCCTGCTGGGCCATGACGGATTTCTCGCGCTTCCGCTGGTAAGTCGTGGGGAGATGCTCGGTGCATTCGCGGTGGGCTTGTCGCCGGCAGAACTGCCCCAGCTCGATGCCAAAATGCGGCGTATGACTTTGTTCGCCAACGAAGCTGCGGCCGCATTGCATTTCAGCATCAAGCAGGCAGGGTTGCTGGCATTTGTGTCGCCGGAGCAAAATCTGGTCGCGCAGAGCCGGGTGAGGAAAGTTCTGCACGAAGTAAACAATCCGCTGGGAATCATCAAGAACTATATCAAAATCCTTCGCCTCAAATTGCCCAAGGCCGACCCGTCGCAATTCGGGCTGGAGGTGATCAACGA
>JBAVXA010000056.1:0-3714 GCA_049698095.1 Burkholderiales bacterium | reverse complement strand
CATTGCGGACAGTAGCGGTGGTTAGTCATTTAAAGCTGATCCTTCACTTGGTTCAGAATGACAACATCGGTTTTTCTCGCGTTATGCTGGGCTTCGTTCTTCGGCCCCGCCTACATTTCTTGCTCACGTCATTCTCGCCCCTGCTGCTTGGCGTATCGGAATACCCGTTGGGTCAAAACCTTCCAGACAATAAACATTCACGCCAAAATAATCTGGCGTGACACGCTTGCGGTGAAACGGATAGATGCCGCAAACTTTACAGAAATAATGCCGCACCGTTTTTGTGTGAAATTGGTATTCTGCCAATGAATCTTCGCCGCTGATCAAATTGAATTTACTTTCATGCACCTTGACCATCAGCGCATTTTTGCGTTTACAAATTGAACAATCGCATTGAGTGAGTTCGGGAAAATCGGTTTCAATTTCAAACTGGACTGCGCCGCAGTGGCAACTGCCTTGGTATTTCTTCGACTCGCGTTGATTCACCGGTTAACGCCTTTCAACATATAGTTCTTTCCACGTAAAGTGGGAGGCTAGGTGGGAGATGGCTGTCCTTGCAGACTGAAGAGAAACCCATCCCCACCCTAACCCTCTCCTTGAAAGGGAGGGGATGCTAATGGGTGAGGCGCGCGTGCGTTTCTACACTTTCGTAGCAACCCAATCCTTCACGCCGCTCAATGCTTGCGCGAGCGCAGCCGGATTGGTTCCGCCCGCCATTGCCATATCAGGACGTCCACCGCCTTTGCCGCCGACTTGCAGCGCGACGAAGTTGACTAGCTCGCCCGCTTTTACTTTTGCGGTGAGGTCGGCTGTGACGCCGGCGACAAGACTCACTTTTCCGTCTTGCACAGCCGACAACACGATCGCGGCGGATTTCAATTGGTCCTTCATGCGATCCATCGTTTCGCGCAGGATATTGCTGTCCGCGCCGTCAAGTTGCACGGCCAATACTTTGATACCTTTTACATCGACCGCTTGCGATTGCAGATCACCGCTTTGTGATGCAGCGAGTTTGGATTTTAATTGGGCGAGTTCTTTTTCCAGCGATTTAGCGCTATCTTGTAAGTAATTGATTTTATTGAATATTTCATTAGGTTGCGCTTTGAGTGTAGCGGCGATTTGTAACAATTGATCATGTTCATGCTCGACCAAGGCCAATGCGCTCTCGCCAGTCGTCGCTTCAACGCGACGCACGCCAGCCGCTACGCCGCCTTCGCTCAGCACACGGAACAAACCGATGTCGCCGGTACGCGTGACGTGCGTGCCGCCGCACAATTCGCGCGACGAACCAATGTCGAGCACGCGCACTTCGTCACCGTATTTTTCACCGAACAGCATGACTGCGCCGGTTTTTTGCGCTTCTTCTATCGGTAGCACACGCGCTTGCGTCGCGGCGTTCCCGAGAATTTCAGCGTTGACAATCTGCTCGACGCGCTTGATTTGCGCGTCGGTCATCGGCGCATTGTGGGCAAAATCGAAACGGGTTTTGTCGGCATCGACCAGCGAGCCTTTTTGTTGCACGTGGCTACCGAGCACTTCGCGCAAAGCTTTGTGCATCAAATGTGTGGCCGAGTGGTTACGCACGGTGCGCGCGCGGATCGCGCCGTTCACTTTGGCGCTGACGCTGTCGCCGATTTTGAGCGAGCCGCTTTTCAATATGCCGTGATGGCCGAATACTTCGGCCTGGATTTTTTGCGTGTCGGCGACTTCAAATTGCGCGCCGGATTTTTCCAGCGTGCCGCTATCGCCGACCTGTCCGCCGGACTCGGCATAAAACGGCGTGTTGTCGAGAACAACCACGCCGCTCTGCCCTGCTCTAATTTCATTCACCGCAGCACCATCGACATACAACGCTGTAATCAGCGTACTATCCAACACCAGTTTGTCGTAGCCATGAAACGCGGTTTTTGCGCCACTGTAATTTAACGCGGCGGCGGATTTGAACTTGCCCGCTGCGCGCGACGCGTCTTGCTGGCGCTTCATCGCGGCGTCAAATGCAGCTTCATCAACCGCTACGCCGCGTTCACGGCATACATCCGCGGTGAGATCGAGCGGAAAGCCATAAGTGTCGTGCAACTTGAACGCGGTTTCGCCATCGAGCGTCTTTTTGCCGCCGTGCAAATTGGCATCGAGAATTTCCATGCCGGTCGCCAGCGTTTCGTAAAACCGCTCTTCTTCTATACGCAACGTGTCGGTGACTTGTTTTTCCAGGCGCGCTAATTCCGGATACGCCTCACCCATCGCTTTGGACAAATCTTTCACAAGCTTATGAAAAAACGGTTGTTTCTGTCCCAGCTTGTAGCCATGACGAATTGCGCGACGGGCGATACGACGCAATACATAACCACGGCCTTCGTTGCCGGGTATCACGCCATCAACGATCATGAATGAACATGCGCGAATGTGATCGGAAATGACTTTGAGTGAATTGTGTGCGAGATCTTTGGTGTTGGTTTCGCGCGCTGCAGCCTTGATTAAATCCTGAAACAAATCGATTTCGTAATTGGAATGCACATGCTGCAACACCGCCGCGAGGCGCTCCAGCCCCATGCCAGTATCTACACAATGTCTTGGGAGCGATCTTTGCCGGTATTTAGTCAGCTTCCATTGCAAACCTTCTTGCGTTACTAAAACAATACTACCGACTTGGGCCATAGCATTTTTATCTAAGGTAGCAGCCGCCTCAGTTGCATATAATTTTTCTTCAAAAATATATCTCTCAAATTGCATGAATACCAGGTTCCAGATTTCGATATAGCGATCGCCATCGCCATCGGGAGAACCGGGCGGGCCGCCGGCGACTTCTGCGCCGTGGTCGTAAAAAATTTCGCTGCACGGGCCGCAAGGGCCGGTGTCGGCCATTTGCCAGAAATTATCGCTGGCGTAGCGCGCACCTTTGTTGTCACCGATGCGAACGATGCGCTCGGCGGGTACGCCGATTTCCTTTTCCCAGATATTGAAGGCTTCGTCGTCTTCGGCATATACAGTCACCCAGAGTTTTTCCTTGGGCAACTTATATGTAGTGGTGAGCAATTCCCATGCGTAATGGATGGCTTCACGTTTGAAGTAATCGCCGAAGCTGAAATTGCCGAGCATTTCAAAAAAGGTGTGATGACGCGCGGTGTAGCCGACATTTTCCAAATCATTATGCTTGCCGCCTGCGCGCACGCAGCGCTGCGAACTGGTGGCGCGTACATACGAGCGTTTATCCTGGCCGGTGAATACGTCTTTAAATTGCACCATGCCGGAGTTGGTGAACATCAGCGTCGGGTCATTGCCCGGCACTAATGGGCTTGAGGGGACGATGGTATGACCTTTGCTGGCGAAGTAATCGAGGAATTTCTGGCGGATTTCAGCGGATTTCATTTTTTATGCAATTCAATATTTCGAGAAAACGGTTCTGAACGCGAAGACATCAGCAGCGGCTATTTGGTTTCCAGTTTGGTCAGGACGTTCGCCATCAAGCCGCTCATCACCTGCCGAATCGTATCTTCGCGATAGCGGGCCGGCGCGGTAAGAGAATTCCTCGCGTCAAACGCCACGCCATCGACTTTGCCGCGGATCACCGCCTCGACGCGCGAATCGACGTTTTGCATGGCCCCCATCAGCAGCGGAAAGCCCAGCCCGATGGAGACCGCGCTGCGCCCGCCGGAACCAAATATTCCGCCGACGCTGCCGCTGACGCCCCCGCCACCATTGCTCGCCTGCGTCGCT
>JBAVXA010000055.1:0-2510 GCA_049698095.1 Burkholderiales bacterium | reverse complement strand
AAGTCAGCGCGATTTTGCCTGCAATGCAAGGCGGAGCGTCGCCACCGTTAAACGCAAATCCGTTGCCGCATCAGCGCCGGAATGACGCAAGAAACAAACTGAACCGCGGCCGTTCCGGGTTTTCGTGCACAACGTTATGCTGCGTTTCGCTGCGCTTACGCCGCCGTAATTGCTGCGACAGTATTCGGTTCCAATTGTTGTGGCTGTGGGATTTTGCGCCGGCCTTCATGCTGCCCCCTTTTCTCCGGTTGATGATTTACCGATGATGAGTTCAGCTTAGTCGCGCTATGAAAAAGCGTTATGGGGTGAATGCCTGATTTGTTTTGCACGAACAAGGTAATTCCGGCACTTGATTCAGGCAACCGTAAATATTTAATAAAATCAAATATTTATTGAGCATTAGCGTTGGTGGAATATTTGCAGTTCGTCTGCCGCGATTTCCCGGTCAGTGAATTCGCAGATTATTTCACAGCGGTCGTCGGCGTATACGCTGCCTCCGTCGGCAAGGAAATTTCCAGCGCGGGCAGCAGGCGGCCGATGCCGGATAACACGCGATATTGCGCGGCGAGTTCAGTGAATAATCCGGTGGAATAGGTCAGGCGTGAATTGAAATACTCGTTTTCAGCGTTAAGCAAGTCCAGCAGCGAACGCTGGGCGATGCTGAATTGCTTTGCATACGCCTCGCGCGTGCTGGCGCTCGATTCGACATACTGCTTCAGCGCAACGTTGCGTTCACGCGCGCTGATGAGGCCGTTGTAAGCCAGCGACACGCCTTCTTCCACCTGCCTGCGTGTGCGCGCGAGAATTTCATTTGCTTCGTTCACCAAGTGTGCCGTGCCGCGAATTTTCGCCTCGTCCGCGCCGCCGTTATAAAAGTTGTAACGCAGGCGCAGCATCGCGGCGAGATCTTCGTTACGTCCGCTGACAGTATGCTCGCCGTGACTGGCGCCGAGCTCCAAATCGAGGCGCGGCGACAGCGCGGATTTGGCGACCGCATTCTGCGCCTTGGCAGTCTCGAGATCAGCGCGCACCGCTTTCAGCGCCGGGTGATTTTCAATGGCGTATTCCAGCGCGGCGGCTTCCGTCGCCGGCAGCGAGGCAGCTGGGACATTCGGTTGTTTCAGTGCATTCGGCGGTAACGCCAGCAGGCGCAAAAATGCGATCTCCGCATCTTTCAGGCTGCTCTGCTCGGCGCGCAGGCTGGCTTTCGCCAGCGCCAGCCGACCGTCCGCCTGGTCGAGATCGGCGCGCCGCCCGACGCCGCTGTCCGAGCGCAATTTGATCATCTCGTAAATGCGCTGATGCGAATCGAGATTGCTGATTGCGAACGCCGTGCTTTCCTTCCGGCGCAGAATCTCCAGATAGGCGCCGACCACGCGCAAGGCAATATCTTCCGCCGCCGCGGCGACGCGCGCAGCAGACGAATCGACACGTGCCTGCTGCCGCGCCACTTCGCTTTTGACGCCGAAGCCGTCGTAAAGCATTTGCGTCAAGGTGGCGCCGGTAGTCTTGCGCGTCAGCGCCACGCCGCTCAAGCCGAGCAACCGCGCTTCAGGGGTATCAACGTTTTCCCGCCCGTAGCCCGCATTCAGATCCACACGCGGCCAGAAGCCTGCCTGCGCCTGATTCAGTTCCTCATCGGTGGCGAGGCGACGGCTTGTGCTGGCGAGCACGTCAGGGTTGGTGCGAATCGCATGTTCAACCGCCTCGCGCAAGGTTTGCCCCTGCGCTACCAGCGCCGACCATGCGAGGCAGGCGCCGAACAACCAAGGTAATGCCCGTTTGCTGCAATTTGTCATACTCATTTACTTTTCCCTGATAACCGACTGAGGGAATCGGTATTGGCGCACATTCTACGAGAGGGACGAACGACATACAACCAAACTATGGCGTGCGTGGTTCAAAGCGGCGCAAAGCGTTCGACTTTCAGGATGCAATTTTATTACGCAACCAACGCTTTTATCGCTTCAGTGATTAGAAGCCCGCCATCCTGAACAGCGCGAAAAAAGCCCCGTCTTTACGCGCAGGACAAATTTCAAGGCCGAGGCCTCGGGAAGTACAAAAAAAGATTGTCATCCTGAGCAGCGCGAAGGATCTGCTTTTCAGCCCGACCAAATACGGGGCATGATCGCAAGCCTTTCCACCCAGGCCACGCCCTGATCGACAGCACGCAACGACCTCCGCAGATTCATTTTCAATAAATCGCGCGCCAGTAATTCGCGCTCGCCGCTGGCTAAAACGTCCAATTGCAGATTTTCCACGAATGCAACGCCTGTCAGCGCCACCAAAATTGTCGAAGCACGTTGAGAACGTCAGCTCAACAGAGCGACCGCATTATTAATCAAAAAATATCTATATTAATCAATAACATAAGCTGATTAAATAGTTTCAGAGTCACCGCGACCTCGCGCCCAGTCGAACAATGCGCGACCAGCGCAAACTCCTTATCGTTGGCGAGCAGCGGCCGGCAAGCCGTCAATGTATACGGATCGTTTTCCGCAATCGCGACC
>JBAVXA010000054.1:0-1791 GCA_049698095.1 Burkholderiales bacterium | reverse complement strand
TCCACTCGCCTGCATATAACGTAACGCACTGGTGTAGACGCCGGCTGCGGGCACGCTGACGTTAAACGTCACGCTATCGCCAAAATACCAGAAATTGGCGGCAAATCCGCTGCCGATGTAATTCAGTACGCCGGTGCTCATGATCACATTGCCAGTACGCACCGCGTTCTGAGCCAGATATCGGGTGGTTATCGGGGTAGGCGGTGGAACGACATTTGCTATATTTCCGATTCCGACCTGCGGATTGCCAGTGGCGCCCGTCAATGGCGCAACTGTAAGCTGAAATGACTCCGTCAATTCGGAAAGGTTATCACCTAGAGTTACAACTCGCAGTTGTAGGGCGCGTACTCCAGCAGGAATGACGGCATTGCCTCCGGACAACAGCGACTTGAACGTGACTCCGCCGTCGCTGGAATAAGTCATCGTCAGCGAATAATCCGTGCCGCCGGTCGCTGTTCCCCCGCCAAGGGTCAGACGGAAGGTGGCGGGTTGTATGGTGATTTCGCTCAGGGTGACAACAAATTCGGCAACGCCGCCTTCGTTTACAGTGGGGCTGCTGATGGTGCTGACGGAAGGGACAGCCCAAGTGGAATTGGGGAGAGAAAAAATGAGGAATAACGTGATCGCAGAAATTTGAAATGCCTTTGCCAACCGCTGCCTGACAGCGTGGCAAGCGCCGAAACAAGACGATGCGAAAAAAGCATTGACGCGAAACATTTCGATTTGAATAGTCATTTGTTGTTAACTTTAGTTAAGAATTGATTAATGAATTTTCCTCTGATGCAATTCAAATGTATTTGAAACTCGATGGAATTGTTAGGTAGGCTAATTACCCAAAAAAAACTACAGGAATAAACTTGCGGATGATTCGATCAGCATTTGGGTTTCCTTTTCTAAAATTATTCGACGCTATTTTGATGACCAAAAAATGCAAGCATGAAGTTTATTTTATTATTCCCTTGTATATGTATGGAAAGCCAATGCAATCCGAAAATTGACTTTTGATCGTTCGACAATTAACATTTTTCCCAGACAAAACAATGGCAAGCAAGTTTGCTATGGCGCTACAGTGGACCGAAAAAACCGATATAAATGCATTCTTTGCGCACCTGGGGGCCGAGAGCAAGCTTGCAATTCGAGACGATATTCGCGCGCGATAAAAAGTCGATTGCGTTGTGAAGCCTTTCGCCGATTTTTTCAAAGCGACATAAAGTGCTAGAAGCATTGTTTTTATGCCGCATTTTCGCCCGGCTATGATTTGGGTGTGCGTGAAAATATTAGTCGCCGCCTTTATGGAAAATTAACACGCCTCAGGAAAAACAAAACGTCGACCTCAAATTACGGCGGTATTTATACCTTTATATAAATGCAGATATTTACGAATTGCAGGACTGTCACCGGCGTTGATCTAATGCAGGAAAAACTTCATTTTGATCAAAGTTTCTAGGCTCAGTGAGCAATCATAGAAAATCATCCCCTGCTTAAATTACCTAAATGCAGAAAATGTTTTATAATGCGACTCTATATTCCGCATAGCGAAATAACCGAGTTTCCCGTCGATGACCCAACTTACGCTTCCTGCCGGAATGCAAATCACTGGCGCCATCAAACCCGAATACGCGGACATTCTCACGCCCGTGGCGCTGGAATTTGTCGCCAGGGTCTGCCGCACGTTTGAGCCACGCCGTCAGGAGTTGCTGGCGAAACGCGTTGTGCGGCAGCAGGAACTCGATGCCGGCAAGGCGCCAGATTTCTTGTCCGAGACCAGGCATATCCGCGATGCGGCCTGGA
>JBAVXA010000053.1:0-12526 GCA_049698095.1 Burkholderiales bacterium | reverse complement strand
GCAACATAACCTTATTGAAAGGCGACCAGACGCTGAACAACGGTCAGCAATGCGATATCGCATTCACCGTCGTGGTGGCTTATCCGAATGCGGCGGCGATACCAACTGCAGCGCAGAACAACCAGGCAAATGCCACCACCAGCGTCGGGGCGAACAGTGGTGGAACTTATGCCGGCGGATCATTCACGCCGCCGTCTGGCACCATTGCCCAGGACGCTTCGACTAACGCGAGTGTATTTCCGGCGTCGGCCAACACGGATTCACCGATCGCGACGCCTGTCACATTTGCCCAGCAAAAGATCGATATCACCAAATATGCCAGCGCCGTACAACAGGTCGGACCCGCAACGTTTGAAACGACGTTTACTATTAAAGTGCGCAACCTTGCTGCGGAACCCGCCACCAGTGTCAATGCAGTGGATAGCCTCTCCGCATGGTTTGCGTCTGGGACGCCAAATATCGGTGTTTCTAACTTTGCCATCGCAGCATCCGGCGCAACCCCGGCTGCCAAGTGCGCAGGCCCGTCCATCCCGTTCGACGGCAAGACGGCCATCGGGCTCCTGTCCGGAACCCAAACATTCGCGCAGAATGAGGGTTGTGATGTTTCGTTCAAGGTTTCGCTGACGTATCCGAACGCTGGCGCCATCCCCAATGGAACGTTAAACAACAGCGCGATTGCCACAACAACTGCCGTCGGACAAACAAATACAGGCGGCAGCTATAGTGGTGCCACCTATTCGCCTGCGCCAAATACCTTGTCGCAGGATGTCTCTACGGACGGCAATGCTCTACCAGCGGCGCCGAATGCAGATGCGCCGAAGCCAACACCTATAAGCTTGGTTGCGGCAAAAATCGACGTAGTCAAATCTGTCGGCGTTCCGATGCAAACCGGTGCAAAGACATTCCAGATTCCATATAGCGTTGTAATCGGAAATATTGGGTTAAACAGACCGACCGTTTACGGCGTGCAGGCCAACGATAGCCTTGCAGCAACTTTCGCCAATGCGGCGGTCAGCGTCAGCGGTTATTCGATCAACCCAATCGCGCCGACGCCAGCGGCAAATTGCGCTGGAAATTCAGCATTCAACGGCGTTGCCGATACGAGATTGATGGCCGGAATAAGCGACCTGAAGGGCGGAGAAGCCTGCACGATTACGTTTACCGCTAATGTCGATTACGGCAGCAATTCGGTACCCGCCGCAGCAAGCCTGAACAGTGTTTATGCAAGCGGAGTTCCCGCTGGCACAGTACCCGCCAGCAATCCCAATGCGGGATACGTCATTACAGTTCCTTCAGGTGGCGGCGCGCAGATTGCAACGCCGCCAGCCACCGCGGTAACGACTGACGTGTCGGTGAATGGCAATGCACCGTTGGCCGGTAGCCCTGCAGGCACGCTGCCGATCACGGCCTCGTTGCCGGCAACACCCGGTGGCGACGCCGCTGCCGGCGTGGCAACGCCAGTGCAATTGGCTCAGGCAAAACTCGACGTAGTCGAGAGTGCCGGTGTGCCGTTGCAATCGGCCGGCAATATTTTCGAGGTCCCGTACACGGTTGTCGTCGGCAATGTCGGCTCGACCAGTCCCACTGTTTATAACGTAAAAGCACAGGATAATTTATCGCGTACTTTCCCCAATGCCACGGTGACCATCAAGCCGGGAAGTTATTTAATCACCGCTGGGTCGGGAACAACCTGCACCGCGGCGACGCCTGTCTACAACGGCACCACTAACAATGATCTGCTTGCAGGAACCGATGATTTTTCCGCCAATCAATCCTGCACCATAAAATTCGTCGTCGTTATTGATTACGGCGCAAATGCAGTCGACACAACGCCACGCAACAATACAACCTATGCATCCGGCATGGGGGATAATTCGGTGGCGAATGCCGGCTACGCAATATCTAATGATCCGGCGACTGTTCCAAACAGCCCCGTTGGCGCCGTCACCACAGATATTTCAGTTTCAGGTTCCGTCCCTCCATCAGGATCGGCGCCAGGCACTCCGCCAGCTGATCCGACACTGCCGGCCACTGCAAATGCCGACGCGCCCACAGGCGTGCCCACTACAGTTGTTCTTTCTGTTGCCAAGCTCGATGTAGTAAAAAGCGCAGGGGCTCCCTTGAACGTTGCGGCAAATTTGTTTGAAGTGCCGTATGCCATCGTCGTTGGCAACGTCGGGGTGAGCAGCCCGATCGCCTATAACGTGCAGTTGAATGACAGCCTTGCAGCCGCATACCCTACTGCAATCTCGGTAAAGGTAAAACCGGGCAGTTATTCAGTTACGCCTGCTGCATGCGAGCCTAACGCGTCGTTCAACGGCGTGACCGATACCCGCTTGTTGGCTGGCACCAATAACCTTTCCGGCGGGCAAGCATGCACCGTCGTATTCATCGCCGAAGCGAGCTTCGCAGCAGGCCAAATACCCACAGTCGTGCAGAATAATTCGGCCTACGCTTCGGCCACGCCTGCAGGCAGCGGCACGAACCCGGGGTATGCTATCAATCAGCCAGCGGGCGGCGGTGCTGCAAGCGTCACGCCCCCGGCAAATTCCGTCGCAACTGATATCTCCAACAGCGGCCCGGCACTGCCGGCTTCAACCGCGCCTGGAACGCCAGCTGTCGTCCCGGCCTTGCCGGGGACCCCGAACGGGGATGTCGCGCAGGGAACGCCTACTCCAGTTCTGTTAAAGGTAAACCCGGGTAAAGTAACCGGTTCCGTGTGGGACGATAACGGCGGTGGCGCGGCAACTGCGAATAATGTGAAAGATGCTGGTGAGGCCGGCCAACAGGGCTGGACGGTGGAAGTGATCGACCCGGTCACGCGGGTGCCGGTGTTAGGCACCGATGGGCAGCCGGCAAGAGCTGTTACCGGCGCCGACGGAAGTTACAGTATTGTGAATATTCCGCCCGGAAAGTGGTCCTTGCAATTCCGCGCGCCGGGCGCGACTGGTGTTGGCGCGGTGTACGGCACCCCGGTCAATGGCGAACAACCGAATGCCGGATCAACCCAATCTGCGTCCAATCCGACTACGCGTTCTCTCGACATCGACGTTACCCCAGGGGGCGTAATTCCGCAGCAGAGTTTGCCGCTTGATCCATCCGGCACGGTTTACGATTCCGCAACCCGCGCGCCGGTTGGCGGGGCGACGGTTACGCTGATTGGTCCTGAAGGGCTGCCTGTCCCGGCGAACCTGTTATTGCCTAATCAACAAAATCAATTGACTATTGCGTCGGGTGCCAGCGCCGGCGCCTACCGTTTTGACTTGCTGCCGGGCGCACTTGCCGGTAATTACACCGTTAAAATTACCCCGCCTGCCGGCTATACTGCCGTCTCTGCCGTATTGCCCCCGCAATCTGGAAGCTTTACGCCGCCAGCCTTGCCCGGGACACCGGTTTCTATAGGCACTGCGAAAGCGCCGCAGGCCGGCGAGCTTACCAGTTATTACCTGTCTTTCAACCTGACCCCGGGCACCAGCCGCGATGTGATCCATAACAATATTCCGCTGGATCCGACTGACAGTGGCTCATTATTTATCCGTAAAGAAGTGAACCGTGGAGAAGTCGAAGTCGGCGATGCGCTGATTTATCGCGTCACCGTGCGCAGCACCAAACTCGCCGGCCCGGGGCAGGTTATTGATCGATTGCCGCTGGGCTTCAAGCTGATTCCAAATACGACCAAGCTCGGCTCAGCGTCCGGTGCGCTGGTTGCGGCGCCTGATCCGTCGGGTACCCCCGGGCCGTTGCTGACGTTCAATCTCAATATGCCGGTGAATCAGGATGTACTGATCGAATACAAGGTGCGCGTTGGTATCGGCGCTGATCGGGGCGATGGCATCAACCGCGTGCAGGCGCAGTTGGGCGCATTGCGTTCGCTCGAAGCGCAAGCGAAGGTCAAAGTTGCCGGCGGCGTTTTCACCCGTGATGCCTGCGTGATCGGTAAAGTCTTTGTCGATTGCAATCAAAACAAGCAACAGGATATCGGCGAACCCGGTATTCCCGGAGTGCGCCTGTATCTTGAAGACGGGACGAACATCACCACGGATGAAAACGGCCAATACAGCGTTTGCGGGCTGCGTCCTATTACCCACGTATTGAAAATCGACAACAGCACCATGCCAATTGGTTCTCGTATGGGTATCTCCAGCAGCCGAAACGCTGGAGACGGTGAGAGTTTATTTGTCGACCTCACGGCTCACGAGTTGCACCGTGCTGATTTCATCGAACAGAGTTGTTTCCCGAAAGTATTGGAACAAGTCGACCAGCGGCGCAGGCTCGGCCCGGTGCTGGTGCCGCAAAAACAGGACCAAGGCAAAGATGAAAAATGGACTATTCAATTCAACAGCGAGCAGCACAAGCTGGAGCGCACACCAGCGGTCGACGAAGGAGGGCGTAAGTAATGCGGCAGCCGAAAAATAATACGGGCGTGAAAGGTCGGGCAAATGCGATTGCGTGCGTTGATGCACCGGGTATCCGCATTGCTACAGTGGTTAATGCTGCTATGTTATTGTTTTTATTGAATATTTATGGATCAAATTCAGTTGGCGCACAAATGATCCCGAGCGGTGCCGAAGCGGCGAATACGCCGGAAAACAAAACGGTTCCATTCACAGAAGCCGCGATCAACGGCGAACGCACGGCTTTCCGTCGCATCGATGGCGTGCCGCTGAGCAGCAACAACAGCAACTTGCCTGTCACAGCAGATGAAGGCCTGTGGCGGGAGAGCAAAGGCCTGCCGGTTGGAAGCAAAATATTGCTGTCGGCATCCGAAGCCAAGGCACCCGCAGACGGCAAAGCATTTTTGCGTCTCAGGATAGAGCTGTTTGATAAAGCCGGCAACAAGATCACCGAGCCGACCAAATTGCTACTGGAGACCACCCTCGGACGTTTTCAAATTCCTGTTGTGTCGGCCGACCCAGCAGTTAAGCTGACCATGCCAATCGGGCAAAGTGTTTCCGAACTCGCGTCGCTGGAGATAGCGACCGCCAATGGCGAAGCACAGGTATATCTAATGGCGCCGGCAACGCCGGGCGAGGCAAAAGTACGCGTCTCCAGCGGCGCAGTCGGTGTGCAAGGGGAAATTAGTTTTGTTCCTGATCTGCGCTCGATGCTGGTGGTGGGCATTGTTGAAGCAACGATAAATTTCAATAAAGCCAAAGGGCCATTGGCGGATCAACTTCAAGTGCTCCAGTTCGACGATATGCTGCGTAACTGGAGCAAAACTGATGCGACAGTAACGGGCAATACAACCGAATATAAAACCATTGCGGGGCGTGTCGCTTTTTTCGCCAAAGGAGAAATCAAGGGCGAGTATCTGTTAACGGCAGCACTGGATACCGATAAAATCACCACGGAGAAATTATTTCGCGATGTCGATCCGAACGCGTTTTATCCCATCTACGGCGATGCCTCAGTCAAACAATACGATGCGCAAAGCCGTAGCAGGCTATATGTCCGCGTCGACAAGGAAAAAAGTTACCTTCTGTTCGGCGACTACTCTACCAACACTGCAGACGAAGGAAATAAACTCGCCAGCTATAACCGAAGCTTGACCGGCGGCAAATGGCACTACGAGAGCCAGTCGATCAAGGCAAACATGTTCGCCGCCTATGATGACACGCGCGCTTATGTCGATGAGCAACCGGGACGAGGAATAAGCGGCCCCTACGCCTTGGCAAGACCCAACGCAATTGCCAATAGCGAACAGATCGAAATTCTGGTGCGCGATCGTAATCAGCCCGCCATTGTGCTGGCGCGAAAGCCGCTGGCTCGATTTGTCGACTATGATTTCGAACCGTTCAGCGGGCGCGTATTGTTCCGCCAACCGGTACCATCCGTCGATGAAAACGCCAATCCGGTTTCAATCCGAATTTCTTACGAAGTCGAAGAGGGTGGCGACAAACATTGGGTCGGTGGACTGGACGCAAAAGTCAGACTGAATGACAGCATGGCTGTCGGCGCGGCCTATGCGGAAGACAAAAATCCGACCGCGCCGTACAAGGTGTACGGCGTCAACAGCGAACTGACATTGGGCGAGCGTACTTTTCTGGTAGGGGAATTCGCCCGCAGCGAAGGCACCAGCGCTTACAACCGCAGCCTCAGCACACTTTCTACGGCTGGCATACTCGATGACATCACCGGTCGTGCCGCTCGGCTGGAACTGCGCCACGACGGTGAACAATTCAAGGGACGGATTTATGCCGCCAAGGCCGGCGCAGGATTCCAGAATTCCAATGCCGGGCTGGCGCCGGGGAGGCAGGAAGCGGGCGCCCGCGGAAATTATCAGGTCAGTCAGACGGTTGAACTGACCGCCGAGGCACTGCAGACTCGCGATGCGTCGGGGACACTGACCAATGGCGCCAATCGCACCGCTGCCAACGTCGGCGTGAGCGTGATGTTCACGCCGGCAATCAAGCTCGAGGTCGGTGTGAACAAAGTGAAAGAGCGTGCAATCAGCGGGGTGAGTGGGGCATTAACTTCCGTCGACACGCAGTTAGGTGATAATGGCGCCTATATTCCCGGCTGGGGCTTTCTCGGAACCGGCCTTCTGACCAGTCCAGCGACGCTGGCTGCACCAGGCGCTTCGGCACCGGCGTTGGTCGATAACAGTTACACCAGCCTGCGCGGCAAGCTCACCGGCAAGGTGAATGAAAACAGCAGTGTATTCGGCGAATACGAGCAGGCGCTCGACGATGCATCGCGGAAACGAATTGCGCTGGGCGGCGAATATCGGTTTGACGAAAAAACCCGCGTTTACGGCCGCCATGAGGTGGAGAATTCCCTCTCCGGCACGTATGGCCTGACGAATGACGGATCGCGCCATAGCAATACAGTCTTTGGCGTGGACACGGCTTATATGCAGGACGGTCAATTGTTCAGCGAATATCGCATGGCGGGAACTCAAGCCGGCAACGACGTTGCGGCGGCCGTCGGCTTGCGCAATTTATGGCGCGCTCAGCAAGGGCTGAATTTCTCCACCTCGATCGAGCGGCAACAAATACGCCAGGCCAACGGCAATAGTCTTGCGGCAACGGCATTCAGCTGGGGGGCAGAATATACCGCTAACCCAATTTATCGACTTGGCGGCAAACTGGAATACCGAACTTCGGACGTGCAGAACCAGATATTGTCCACTGCGGCGTACGACCGCAAGCTCAGCGACGACTGGGCCATGATTGCGCGCAATTTATACCTGCACGCAGAATCGAAAGATACCACCTCGGCAAACGGTAATCAGACCCAGGACCGCGCACAAATTGGATTGGCGTATCGCGATTCGCAGACCAACCTGTTTCATGGCCTCGCGCGTTTGGAGCACAGAATCGATAAATCAACCAGCTCAATCGATCCGCGTGACGAAACTACCTGGATCGCCAGCCTGCACGGAAACTATAAACCGACGCGCGCCTGGACTTACGCCGGACAGCTTGGTTTTAAAGATGGCGCCGGTGTGATCACCAATAACAACAGTATCGATAAGTTTACCGGCGGCCTGGTGAGCGGACGCGTCATCTGGGATTTCGCCGACCGTTTCGACAGCAGCGTTTATGCCAGCTACGAACAGGGGCGCAGTACGGCGTTGGCGAAAACCCGCGTGCGCGGTTTGGGCGGCGAATTGGGCTATCGCGTGATGGATAATTTATGGTTATCCGCCGGCTATACCCAAGGGCAGTTCGCCGATGTCGACCTGTTCAGTTCCAACACCAGCTGGAACGGATTCCATTTGCGCTTGCGTTGGAAGTTCGACGAAAAATTATTCTCATCCAATAATCCGGCAATAAACCGCACGCTGGATGAGGCTGCGACCACACCACGCCAATGAACAATCGTCCACACACAAATTTAGAATTCCTGCGCGCTGTGCTCGCTTTGGCGGCAATGCTGTGCGTTAGCGCGGTTGAAGCGCAAAACATCACGACGCCGAATAACGACGCCAACGGCGCGTCTGCCGGAAACACAGTAACGGAAAGCGTATTAAAGCAGAATCTGCCTCCGGTAAATCTCATGCCAGGCACGCCATCGCAATCGTCGGACGCGACGAAGGAGAGCGCCAGCGTGCGCGCCATGCGTGTCAGCGAGCCGCAGCGATATATTGACTTGCAAGGCCGTATCGCCAGACTTCAATCCGCGAACCGCATTTGCCCAAACGAATACCATCTCGCCAAAGCGCAGGCGTGGCTGAATTTTGCGCGCGACCAATTTCATGAAAACGCATGGCAAAAAGACATTCAGAAAACTACCTTGGCCGAGGCCGAGCGTTTAGTTGCCGCGCTGGAAGCCGGGCGCGATCCTGGAATGGACACCCCGCTGGTGTCTGAGGCAAAAAAAATTCGCCCCGACCTTTGGTCCATGGCCGAAAAACTTAAGCAGGATTCAGCCGGGCAACTTTGTTGCGCGCAACGGGACACGGCGTTCTGCGAAGTGCAACTGGTATGGTCCGGCCATGTCCTGGCGAATATGGGCGGCTGGAGACGCGCCAACCCTCTGGTAAAAATGGCGGAAGATCTGTGCGAATCTGCGCGGCAAACGCAATGCATCGTGCCGACAGCGCCGCCGGCCGCGCAGCCGGAACCCAAATCAATTCCGACTCCGCTGCCGGTCATTCAACCTAGGTATGAAAAAATCACTCTGGCGGCAGAAACCTTGTTCAGACATGACCAATCCGCTGTCGATCAAATGTTGCCGGAAGGCCGCGCCAAGCTGGACGCATTGGCTGCGCGCCTGAAACCATTGCGCCGCGTGGAGAAAATTGTCGTAACCGGCCATGCCGACATCTCCAATGCGACCAACGACAAGTACTACAATGACAAACTTAGTCTCGCCCGGGCAAATACCGTCCGCAGTTATCTGACCACAGTCGGCGTTGACATGAGCAATGCAGTGATCAAGAGTGCCGGCGACAGACAGCCGATCAAGACCGATTGTGCTGTGCCGAAGGGGACCAATGGCGTCACATTTGGAACGGCGAGCAAACCGGCATTGCAAGCATATTACCAATGTCTGCAACCAAACCGGCGAGTAGATGTGGAACTGTTTGGAGAAGCGGAGAAGGAAAAAACGTAGCTGTCGTTTGTTGCGGAAAAAACTAAACTGCCATTGATTCTGTGAAAGAACGTACAACTACTTGTTTTGCATATGGTTTATAGCTTAGTATACGCGGTGTAATGACTGCAATGTGCCGTCACTATGGGCAACGTGGAAAACGATAATGGGGCAGACCTGAATTGGTGTTTTCCAGCCACCCAAAAAATGCGACGTTAGCGAAACGGCCGCACAAACACGTGCGGCGGGCGCTGTCGTATTTGCTCGCCCTTATCGCATTCATTTTCGCTGTATCGTCGCACGCTGCCTATATCAGTCGATACAATAACATTGCCAACGGGGCAATCACGTTCACCGGCAATACCCTGGGCCTCAATAAAGCCAACAATTCCAATGCTCCGGGTGGTGTCGGTTCGATTGGAACCTTCACCACGACCAACACCGCTCTCATAGACGGAACCTTTCCTGCAGGCACTACTGCAAACTGGGCGTTAAATTCGTCTACCGCAGTACTGACCATTCCCGCGGGGAGTACCGTTCTTTACGCAGAATTGGTCTGGGGTGGTAGCTCAAACTTGGGCGGCGAGGACGTCAGGGCATCAATTAATAATTCGGTCACATTTACTACGCCAGCCGGCACGTCGAGCGTGGCCCCAGCGGCCGCCACCTCTCAAAGTGATCCGGGTGCGAGTGCAGCAACCCGGTATGTCCGTTCAGCAAACGTGACTGCGCTGGTGCAAGCTGCAGGCGCCGGAACTTATACCGTCGGCGGGGTGCCGGCAACTCAGGGGAACAGTGAAAACAATTCCAACACCGCTGGCTGGACACTTGCTGTGGTGTATAGCAATTCATCATTACCTTCGCGCAGTCTGTCACTGTTTGTCGGAGCGGAAGCGGGTGGTGCCACTGCCGCGCAGGTTTCCGGCTTTTGCACTCCGCCGACGGGACCGTTATCGGGACGCGTATTGGTCAGTGCGATGGAGGGAGATTCGGCAATTACGGGCGACCAGATGAGGTTTGGCCCGACCGCAGCGGGTGTTGTGGCACTGTCAGGATCGAATAACCCGGTCGGCAATTTCTTTGCCTCGCAAATCAATGGCGACAGTGGTGCAGTTAACACCGCAGGCACGTTTGGCACGTCCAATCAAACTCCAGGTACTGGAAGCATCGGCCGTCAGGGCTACGATATTGCTAATGTTGATGCGTCGGCAACATTGCTCAACAATCAGACCAGCGCGTTTGCACAGGGCACGACTACCGGCGATCAATACACCATCAATGCGCTCGGCATCCAGATTAATGTAGGCTCGCCGATTTTCCCAACTGGCGTTAAGACCGTTGACAAACCCATCGCCAAAGTTGGCGATACGCTTACGTATACAGTGCTACTCAGCAACGCGGCCGGAACCGCTAACGCCGACAATGTTATTTTTACCGACAACGTCCCGCCGGGAACCAGTTTCGTTGCCGGCTCGTTCAGGGTGGATGGTGTCGTACAGGCCTTGGCCAATCCTTCTGCAGGCGTTAACATCGGCACGATTGCGGCAGGGGCTGCAAAAACAGTTACGTTTCAGGCTTTGGTCAATACAATTCCGGCCGCGCCCGCGACCGCAGTATATTCGAACAGCGCCACCTGGTCATATCAATTCATCAGTTGCGCCGGGCAGCCGATCACTAACGCCAGCCTCACAACCAATCCCGTACTGACAAATATTGCCCGTCTGGCAATAAGCAAGGCGGTCGCGCCTGCCGGCTCGGTGAATATAGGTCAGGTTCTTACTTACACAATTAACGTGACGAACGATGGAACGGCGAACTCAGCCGGCTCCACACTGGTTGACGCAATTCCGGCCGGTACCACTTATGTCGCGGGTAGCACAACATTGAATGGGACAGCAGTACCTGATGTTGCCGGAGCCATGCCATTTTCCACACCCGGCGCAATCAACAGCGCGGGACAGCCGGCAGGGCAAATCAACGTCGGGGCGACCGCAGCCGTCTCATTCAGAGTCCAGGTTAATCTCGGACCCGGTGGAAACACTATTACCAATACCGCAACTGCCGACGTTGATGGGGCTGGTGCCGCGCCAGGCGTGAGCGCCAGCGTCAATACGCCAGTGGCGCTAACGTTGCTCCCGACCATAAATAAGGCTTTCAGCCCGACGCCGATTGCAACCGGCGGGACCAGTACGATCACCTTTACGTTGAATAATGCAAACGCGGTAACGCTGACCAATGCCAATTTTACTGATGCGCTGACTAATATGAATGTGAGTTCCGCCACCATTGGCGGTACCTGTGTTGGCACTACCAACAGCCCGGCGCTGGCCGCAGGCGCCACCGCTCTAAATCTGACCGTGCCGAACCTGGCGCCGGGAAGTTGCACCATTACCGTTCAGGTAACCAGCGCTAGCGTAGGCACCAATCCGAACACGACGTCAGGGGTCACCACTTCCCAAACACCGATTGCCGGCTCTCCATCCAACACGACCAATCTAGTGGTAAACGGCGTGTCCCCGACTATTGCCAAGGCGTTTAGTCCTGCAACGATTGCGCCTGGCGGAACTAGCACGATTACTTTCACGCTGAGCAACCCCAATTCGGTCGCGCTCACTAATGCCAATTTCACTGACACGCTTACCAATATGAGCGCAAGTTCTGCCACCATTGGCGGAACCTGCACGGGGACGACTAACAGCCCAGCGCTGACCGTGGGTGCCACCGCGCTCAATCTGACTGTGCCGAGCCTTCCTGTTGCAGGCTGTACCATCACGGTTCAAGTAACGAGCAGCTCGGTCGGCGCGAACCCCAATACAACTTCAGGCGTCACCAGCACCCAGTCGCCGACTGCCGGCGCGGCATCGAATACCGCCAGCCTGCAAGTGAATGCTGTCGCGCCGGGCATTGCGAAAGCGTTCGCGCCAGCCACGATAGCGGTTGCAGGTACCAGCACCATCACTTTCACCCTGAGTAATCCGAATACCATTCCTCTGAGCAACGCCAGCTTTACTGACGCTTTGACAAACATGAGCGTCAGCTCGACCACGATAGGGGGCACGTGCGTGGGTACCAGCAACAGCCCGGTGTTGACGGTTGGCGCGACCAATCTTAATTTGAATGTGCCGAACCTGCCGGTAACAGGCTGTACGGTCAATGTCCAGGTAACCAGCAGCAACGTCGGCACCAATCCGAATACCGCGAGCGGCGTCACAACGACGCAGACACCTGCGGCAGGCGCGGCCTCCAACACCGCCAGTCTGACAGTGCTTGCTCCGCCAACGGTGACCAAGACTTTTCTCACCAACCCGGTGGCCAAAGACGCGATAACGAAACTGTCGATTTCAATCACCAACCCGAATGGCGTGGCAATCACCGGCGCGGCATTTACCGATAATTATCCCGTCGTGCCTAACAACAACCTTGTCAACGCAAATCCGACCAATGCTGCATTTACCGCATCAAGCATCTCGGCTGGTTGTACCGGGAC
>JBAVXA010000052.1:0-2571 GCA_049698095.1 Burkholderiales bacterium | reverse complement strand
CCGACCTGCCGAAACGACTCGGCCGCTACCATGCCGACCCGGACAAGACGTTCTGGGGTTGGAACGACATCTGGCTGCATCCCGATTTCCGCGCGTGGAATATCGAAAACTCCCTGCCGCACATTACCTGCCCGATTCTCGCCATTCAAGGCGTTGATGACGAATACGGCACGCTGGCGCAAATCGATACTATTTTGAAACATGCGGCCGGGCCGGTCGAACTGCTCAAGTTGGAAAACTGCGCGCACAGCCCGCATCGCGACCAGGCGGACAGGGTGCTTGCCGCGACAGAACGCTTTATCAGTCGCCTGCCAATTTGAATGCTGTGGCGCATTTTTTGCTGCTGACCGAATAGTCTAAAAATATTCGCGCAAAATCTTGCGTATTGTATTTTTTAGACTAAAACTAATACTGGCTACCTGATGCAAGCGACGCAATTCATCCGAATCGGCAGTCGTTTGTTTTTCGACGTGCCACAACCAGGAGGAAGCAAAATGAAAGAAAGTATAAAAATCAGCTTTAAAATAAAAGCCTTGGCCATCGCAATGCTGTGCGCGGCGGCTTTGCCTGCTGCAGCGCAAAACATCGAAAAGCTGAAGCAAATGAAAGTGTCGGGCACCGACCTGAACATTCCGCCCGTTCCGCAATCCGGCAAGAACGCCGACGCCATCCGCGAGAACCTCAAGCGCGTCAAACTGCCGCCCGGATTCAAAATCGATCTGTTCGCCATCGTTCCTGATGCGCGTCATATGGCGGTCGCGCCTTCGACCAACATGCTGTTCGTCGGCACGCGGAAGACTTCAGTATGGGCGGTTACCGACCGCAACAGCGATGGCGTTGCCGATGAGGTGAAACAATTCGCGCCGTCGTTAAAATTCCAGGTGCCCAACGGCGTGTGCTGGACGCCGGATGGCTTCCTCATCGTGGTCGAACACAACCGCGTACTCAATTTCCCCGCTGCCGAGTTCTTCTACGAAGGCCCGGATGTCGCCGTGATCGAAGTCGCCGGGCAGGGCAAGCTGATTCCGGAAGATTTCGAATCATATAACCACGGCGCGCGCACCTGCCGCGTTGGCAAGGACAAGATGCTTTATATCACCCTCGGCCAGCCGCATAACGTGCAGCCGCGCGAGCTGATCGAGCCGTACAACAAGGTCGGCATCGGCGGCATTGTGCGCATGAATCCGTTCGACGGCAGCAAGCGCGAAGTCTATGCCACCGGCGTGCGTAATTCGGTCGGCCTCGAGTTCAACCCGAAAAACAACGATTTGTGGTTTACCGATAACCAGACCGATGGCATGGGCGATGACATCCCGGCTGGCGAAATCAACCGCGCCACCAAGGTCGGCCAGTTCTACGGCTATCCATGGATTCAGGGCAAAACCCGCATCACCGAGCATGGTTATGACAAAGACTCGTTGCCCGCCAATATCACCGCGGCGGAAGTATTGATGGAAGCGCACGCGGCGGACCTGGGGCTGGTTTTTTACACCGGCAACAAATTCCCTGCGAAATATCGCGGCGGCTTATTTTCGGCGCAACACGGCTCGTGGAACCGCACCAAACCCATCGGCGCGCGCATCATGTTCACCTCGCTCAAGGCTGACGGCTCGGCGGACAAGACCGAAGTGTTTGCCGATGGCTGGCTGGATGGCGAAACCGGCCTGTATCGCGGACGCCCGGTTGATGTGGCGAACATGAAAGACGGCTCAATGCTCGTTTCGGACGATTATGCCGGCGCCATTTATCGCATCACTTACAGCGAGTAACAAGTACGCAGCGAAAATGAAATGGGGCCGGATCGGCCCCATTTTTTTCTGGCGCGAATTTATCCGGCTCGAATAAGGAATATCCACATGGCCGATTACAATGCAGCAATCGCTTGTCTGGCGCTGGCACTTTTGACGTCGTCATTTGCTGCCGCGCAAACGGAATCGGTCAAACCGGACAGCACGAAAACCCCGAGCGCACCCATCGCCGCGGGCAGGGCGAAAGCCGACGCCGCGTGCGCGACCTGCCACGGCAAAAACGGCTACAGCCAACTGCCCAACGCCCCGCATCTCGCCGGCCAGCCGGAAATTTATTTAAGGGAACAACTCAAGGCGTACCGCAGCGGCAAGCGTGCGCACGAAGTGATGGCAGTGATTGCAAAACCGTTAACCGACGACGACATTTCAAACCTCGCTGCATGGTATTCGTCGATTGAAATTAAGGTTGGTGAGCGGCAGTAATCGGCCCAACTCAGACGGTCGAGTTACGGGAACGCTGACGTTCTTTTAACAATCAAAAAATCCGAAGCGGGCACTGGAATTTGCGCCATTACGTTTGAATTCACTGGCCTGCGCCGCTTTTCGCGTACATCCGGTGGAACGATGGCTAGCTCTCATCTTTACCCTGGGACTCTATGGCTGTGCCCCCAAGGTCTTCATCTTCAATAGGTTCACGTCTTACTGCGCGGAGTTGAACCATAAGAGTGTTGCCGTAAGGGGTCAAAGTCCAGTATGTCCCGGTATCTTTGATGCTTCTCTTTCGGTCGTTTTCCTTAATTATGCCCAGAGCTCTAAGTTGAAC
>JBAVXA010000051.1:0-9881 GCA_049698095.1 Burkholderiales bacterium | reverse complement strand
CTGGCGCAGATACTCAAAGCATTGGCCGAAGTAAAACAAGCGGCTGTGCCGCCCATCGCCGCCAACGCGGTCCCCACCGACAATGCGCGCAAAATTGCCGCAAGCCTGATTGGTAAAGAGAAAGCGGCAGTATTGCTAGGCAATCTGGCGCAACATTCGCCGGACTATTCGACACTCCATCATCTTGCTCAACAGATTGCCGACCTCAGTGGTGCAAAGTTTGGCGTGCTGGGCGAGGCGGCGAACAGCGTCGGCGCCTACATTGCAAAAGCCGTGCCCTCGGGTGAGGGCTTGAATGCTGCGCAAATGTTCGAACACCCGCGCAAGGCCTATTTGCTGCTTGGCGTGGAGGCTGAGCTCGACTGTTACAATCCGATGCAGGCGATTGCAGCGCTGAAGTCTGCCGATATGGTCGTTGCGCTGAGTGCCTTCAAGCACAACGCCCTCGATTATGCCGACGTACTGTTACCGATTTCGCCATTTACGGAAACTGCCGGTACATTTATCAACACCGAAGGCCGCGCGCAAAGTTTCAACGGCGTGGTGAAACCCCTGGGCGATACGCGTCCTGCTTGGAAGGTTTTGCGGGTATTGGGTAACTTATTGAATATGAACAACTTTTCATTCAACAGTGTGGAGGCAGTGCGCAAAGAAATTGGCGCCAATCTGGAGGCGCAGATCAAGGCCTCGTTGAATAATCGCGTCGACGGAACAGTGGCGCAAATACATTCCTCCTCAGGCGATTCGATTCAGCGAATCGGCGAAGTGCCGATCTACGCAACCGACGCGATCGTGCGCCGCGCGCCGTCGCTGCAAAAAACAGCCGACGGCAAGTCTGCGCAGTTCGCCCGCATTAGCGCCGGATTGTTTGATCAACTTGGATTGGTCGAAGGCGCTGATATTCGTATCAGACAAGGTAATGCAGCGGTTATGCTGAAGGCCAAACGCGAAACCGGCCTGGCGCAAAACTGCGTGCGCGTTGCTTCCGGTGCGCCGAATACGGCGATCCTCGGCGCGATGTTCGGCGACGTGGTGGTGGAAAAAATCAGTGCGGAGCGCGCTGCATGACTTACCTGTACGACCTTTGGGCAAGCTATGGCTCATACGTGATTATGCTGGGCAAAATCATTTTGCTTATCGTTGCGCTGATGCTCGGCTTTGCCTATACGACGCTGGCCGAACGTAAAATCATCGGCTGGATGCAGGTTCGCATCGGCCCGAACCGCGTCGGCTATTGGGGAATCCTTCAGCCGATTGCCGATGGCATCAAGCTTGCATTCAAGGAATTACTGGTGCCTGCCGGAGCGAACAAGTTTCTGTTCGTCCTGGCACCGATTATTTCGGTCTCAATGGCGATAGTTGCCTGGGCAGTGGTACCGTTTTCACCTGAAGCTGCATTCGCCAATGTCGACGCCGGATTGCTATTCATCCTCGCTGCAACGTCCATGGGCGTTTACGGCATCCTGCTCGCTGGCTGGGCATCCAATTCCAAATACGCATTCATCGGCGCCATGCGCTCGGCGGCGCAGATCGTGTCGTATGAAATCGCTATGGGATTCGCGCTGGTGACGGTTCTAATGGCGGGACAAAGCCTGAACCTGGCGCACATTGTCGCGCGGCAGACCGGCGATTTTGGCTTCATCAACTGGTTTTTCATTCCCCTGTTCCCGATGTTCGTCGTCTATTTTATCGCCGGCGTGGCCGAAACCAACCGTGCGCCGTTCGACGTTGCGGAAGGCGAATCGGAAATCGTCGCCGGTTTCCATGTTGAATATTCGTCCATGGCGTTCGCGGTATTTTTCATCGCGGAGTATGTCAACATGATCCTGGTCGCAGCGCTGGCCAGCCTGATGTTCCTCGGCGGCTGGTTGTCGCCGTTCGGCTTTGGGTTTTTGCAAAATGTTCCGCTGTTGAAATATCTGGGCATGTCCGGCATTCACTGGCTGGTTCTGAAAATTTGCCTCATGTTGTTCATGTTCATATGGTTCCGCGCGACGTTTCCTCGCTATCGCTATGACCAACTCATGCGACTCGGCTGGAAAGTATTTATCCCGCTGACGCTGGTCTGGCTGGTCGTTGTCGGCCTGATGATGATGCAGCCGATGAACACCTGGTTCCCGTTTAATATATGGTTCGCAAAATAACATGCTGAGTCGCGCCAAGGATATCGTCAGCAGCTTGATGCTCGGGGAGTTGCTGAAAGGCATGCGCCTCACCGGCAGGCATATGTTTGCGCGTGCCATCACCGTGCAGTTCCCAGAAGAAAAAACCCCTCAGTCGGGCCGCTTCCGCGGCTTGCACGCGTTACGGCGTTACCCCAACGGCGAAGAGCGTTGCATCGCTTGCAAACTATGCGAAGCCGTGTGCCCCGCGTTGGCGATAACGATCGAATCGGAGCAGCGGGACGACGGTACGCGCCGCACCACGCGCTACGATATCGACCTGACAAAATGCATATTCTGCGGCTTCTGCGAGGAGTCCTGCCCGGTAGATTCGATCGTCGAGACGCGCATCCTCGAATACCATGGCGAAAAGCGCGGCGACCTGACATACACCAAACCCATGCTGCTGGCGATAGGCGACAAATACGAAGAACAGATAGCCAGGGACCGCGCCGCCGACGCAGCATACAGATAACCATGACCAGCCTGCCGACATTCTTGTTTTACGCGTTCGCTTCGATTCTGCTGTTTGCCAGCGTCCGCGTGATTACCTCGCGCAATCCGGTGCATGCGGCGTTGTTCCTGGTGCTGGCATTTTTTACTGCGGCGGCGCTTTGGCTGCTGTTGCAGGCAGAATTCCTCGCCATCGTCCTTGTGCTGGTTTACGTCGGCGCAGTGATGGTGCTGTTCCTGTTCGTGGTGATGATGCTCGATATCGATATCGAAGAGCTGCGCAAAGGCTTTTTGAATTACCTGCCGTTGGGTATTCTGGTCGGCGGATTGATGGTATTCGAAATGGGCAGCGTGCTTTGGAGCAAAGCATTGATCGACCAGGCTGCGCCTGTCGCGCGCGCTGCGAACTACAGCAACACCAAGGAATTGGGCCGCCTGATTTATACCGACTATGTGTATCCGTTCGAATTGGCATCGGTGATTTTGCTGGTGGCGATTGTCGCGGCGATTGCGCTGACGATGCGCAAACGCAAGAACACGAAATCGCAAGATCCTTCCGAACAGGTAAAAGTAAGACGGAAAGACCGCGTGCGTATAGTAAACATGGCCTCGGAAGCCAGGCCAGTATCCAAAGCGCCGGTCGAACCAGTAACGGACCCGAAACAGCAATAAAGTTGTTAATAATTTTTCCGGGAAGCGCGCTTCGGCTTTCCGCAACAGGGAGCGGCAATTGATAACACTGTCCCATTATCTGGTACTTGGCGCGATTTTATTTGCCATCAGCGTGGTCGGGATTTTTTTGAATCGAAAAAACATGATCGTGCTGCTCATGGCGATCGAGTTAATGTTGCTCGCGGTGAACATGAATTTCATCGCGTTCTCACAATACATGGGAGACACGGCGGGGCAAATATTCGTATTTTTTATTCTGACCGTCGCAGCGGCGGAATCTGCCATCGGCCTGGCAATTCTGGTGGTGCTGTTCCGTAATTTGAAAACCATCAACGTGGACGAGTTGGACAGTTTGCGTGGGTAGCATAATAGCTAATACAATCAAATAGTTATAATAATATGACCTTGATGCAGCAGCTTTATTTACTGGTTCCGTTGGCGCCGCTTGCCGGCGCGTTGCTCGCTGGGCTGCTCGGCTGGAAGTTCGGCCGTGCATTCGCGCATTGGGTCACTATCATCGGCGTCGCCATTTCGTTTGCCGCGTCGTGTTTGATTTTCCGCGACGTGCTGCAAGGAAATGATTTCAACGGTAACCTGTACCAGTGGACCGCGCTTGGCGACAACATGGCGCCGTGGAGTATTGGCTTTCTTATCGACAAGCTGACGGTCACCATGATGTTGGTGGTCACTTCGGTATCGCTGATGGTGCATATCTATACCGTCGGCTACATGGCGGATGATCCGGGCTATCAACGTTTCTTCTCGTATATATCGCTATTTACATTTTCGATGTTAATGCTGGTGATGTCGAACAACTTTCTGCAATTATTTTTCGGCTGGGAAGCGGTGGGTCTGGTTTCTTATTTGTTGATTGGCTTTTGGTTCAAGCGCCCGACGGCGATTTATGCCAACCTCAAAGCCTTTCTGGTCAACCGAGTTGGCGACTTCGGTTTTCTGCTCGGCATCGGCCTGATTTTTTATGCCTTCGGCACACTTGATTATCAAACCGTGTTCAGTCGCGCATCACAATATGTAGGAGAAATTGCGCCGATACCCGGCGTGCAATGGAATTTAATCACCGCCATTTGCATCGGCCTGTTTATCGGCGCGATGGGCAAATCGGCGCAGTTTCCGTTGCATGTGTGGCTGCCCGATTCGATGGAAGGCCCAACGCCAATTTCCGCCTTGATTCATGCTGCAACCATGGTGACCGCCGGTATTTTTATGGTGGCGCGTTGCTCGCCATTATTTGAGTTGTCCGATACTGCGCTGTCCTTCGTGTTGATCATCGGTTCGATTACCGCGTTGTTCATGGGTTTCCTCGGCATCGTACAAAACGACATCAAGCGCGTCGTGGCTTATTCCACTTTATCGCAACTTGGTTATATGACCGTCGCCCTTGGCGTGTCGGCTTACTCCGCCGCGATTTTTCATTTAATGACGCACGCGTTTTTCAAAGCATTGCTTTTCCTCGCTGCCGGTTCCGTCATCATGGGTATGCATCACGAACAAGACATGCGCAAAATGGGCGGCCTGTGGAAGTATATGAAAATCACCTGGTTGACTTCGCTGCTCGGCTCATTGGCATTGATAGGCTTCCCAGGATTTTCAGGATTTTTTTCCAAAGACAGTATTATCGAAGCGGTGCACTTCTCGCGTATTCCCGGGGCGGGTTTCGCTTATTTCGCCGTCATGGCGGGCGTGTTCGTTACCGCGTTTTATTCCTTCCGCATGTATTTCATGGTGTTCCATGGCAAGCCGCGTTTCGATACCCATGCCGCTCATGATGCCCACGACGAACATGCGCACGACGACCACGGACATCACGGCGGAGTGCCGCACGAATCTCTCTGGGTTGTTTGGCTGCCGTTAGTGTTGTTGGCGATTCCTTCGGTGTTCATAGGTTGGCTGACTATCGAGCCGATGTTGTTCGGCGGCTTTTTCAATAATGTCATTGCGGTCCTGCCAAGACATGACCCGGTGCCGGAAATGGCGAAGCTATTCGATGAACATCATGGCCCTGGGGGTATGGCGCTACGCGGCGTGATTCATTTGCCGTTTGAGCTGGCTGTACTCGGTGTATTTTGCGCGTGGCTGTTTTATTTGAAAAAGCCAAGCATACCCGCATGGTTCAAAAAGACTTTCAGTCCCATCTATACGCTGCTGGATAACAAATATTATTTCGACAAATTCAACGACTGGTTTTTCGCCAATGGCGCGCGCAAGTTAGGTAGCGGACTGTGGCGCTTCGGCGATGTGACCATTATCGACGGCTTGATGGTGAATGGCAGCGCGAAACTCATAGGCTGGTTTTCCACCGTCGCGCGCCGCGGACAAACCGGTTTCATTTATCACTATGCGTTCGTCATGATCATCGGCGTCGCCGCATTCCTCTGGCTGAAACGGGCTTAAGCGAATTACAGTAAAGAATAAATATGGCTGGTTTACCCCTCATTAGTTTGTCCGTCTGGTTGCCGATTCTGTTCGGCCTGCTGGTGCTTGCCACCGGCTCGGACCGCAACGCGGTGCTGGCGCGCAGGATAGCGCTGGTCGGCGCGATCATCGGTTTCCTCTTTACCATTCCGCTTTACACCGGCTTTAACCCGGCGACCAGTGCGATGCAGTTCAGCGAAATGAAACCATGGATTGCGCGCTTCAACATCAACTACCATTTGGGCATCGACGGCATTTCGCTTTGGTTTATTCTGCTTAACAGCTTCACCACTCTGTTAGTTGTCATCGCTGCATGGGAAGTCATTACAGAAAAAGTCGCACAATATCTCGCTGCGTTCCTGATCATGTCTGGCCTGATCAACGGAACCTTCGCCGCGCTGGATGCGATGCTTTTTTACGTATTCTTCGAGGCGATGTTGATTCCGATGTTTCTGATAATAGGCGTGTGGGGCGGACCGAAACGGGTGTACGCCGCCGTGAAGTTTTTTCTCTACACCTTGCTTGGTTCTCTGCTGATGCTGGCGGCGTTTATCTATTTGTATTTTCAAGCGGGGGAAACTTTCGAAATACTGGTCTACCATCGCCTTCCATTAACGCTGTCATCGCAAATATTTGTTTTTATTGCATTTTTTATGTCGTTCGCGGTGAAGGTGCCGATGTGGCCGGTACACACCTGGCTGCCCGATGCGCACGTTGAGGCTCCGACCGGCGGCTCGGTGGTATTGGCGGCGATTACTCTTAAGATCGGAGGTTACGGCTTTTTGCGTTTCAATTTGCCGATCGCGCCCGATGCCAGTCATACGCTGGCCCCATATGTGATCGGCATTTCACTTATCGCGATTGTCTATATCGGCCTCGTCGCGCTGGTGCAGAAAGATATGAAAAAACTGGTCGCATATTCCTCCATTTCGCATATGGGTTTTGTCACGTTGGGATTTTTCATGTTCAGCGCCCTCGGCGTCGAAGGCGCGCTGGTGCAGATGATTTCCCATGGATTTATTTCCGCAGCGATGTTTTTGTGTATCGGCGTCTTGTATGACCGGGTGCATTCGCGCGAAATTTCCGCTTACGGCGGCGTCGCCAACACCATGCCGGTATTCGCCGCGTTCATGGTGCTGTTCGCTATGGCGAACGCGGGTTTGCCCGGCACCAGCGGCTTCATCGGCGAATTCATGGTCATTCTCGCTGCGGTGAAAGTCAATTTCTGGTTCGCCATGCTCGCGGCCACCACGCTGATTTTCGGCGCCGCGTATACGCTCTGGATGGTCAAGCGGGTAATATTCGGCGACGTAGCCAACCATCATGTCGCAGAACTCAAGGATGTCAACAAGCGCGAATTCGTTTTCCTGGCGTTGCTCGCGTTGGCCGTGTTGAGTATGGGAATCTATCCCAAGCCATATACCGACGCGATGCATACTTCGGTCAATGATTTGACGCGCCATGTGGCCAAGAGCAAAGTGCCGAGATAAAGAATAGCCGCCATGATGAATTTCTCACCGCCTAACCTGATGCCCGCGCTGCCGGAAATTTTTCTGCTGGCCATGGTATCGGTCGTATTGATTGCAGACTTGTTCACGAGTGAAAAAAACCGTTCCCGGATTTATACCCTGAGCCAGATTGCCATCGCCGGCAGTGCGTTGCTGACGATTTATACTTTCGCGCGGCAACCCGTATTCACTTTCAACGGCATGTTCGTCGATGACGCGTTGTCCGACGTCCTTAAAATAATGCTGTATATCGCGGTGAGCATTGTGCTGGTCTATTCGCGCGACTATATCGCGCAACGCGGCATGTTCCGCGGGGAATTTTTTACTCTGGTATTGTTTGCCTTGCTCGGCATGATGGTGATGGTTTCCGCCAACCATTTCATGACCTTATACCTTGGGCTGGAATTGCTTGCGCTCAGTCTGTACGCATTGGTGGCGTTGCAACGCGATTCCGCCAAGGCCACTGAAGCGGCAATGAAATACTTTATCCTCGGTGCGCTTGCATCCGGCTTATTGCTCTACGGCATGTCCATGCTATACGGTGCGACCGGCTCGCTCGACCTCGCGAAAATTTCTGCTTCGATCCTGGGCGGAACCGCTAACAAGTCCTTGCTGGTGTTCGGACTGGTTTTCGTTATTGCCGGACTCGCTTTCAAGCTCGGCGCAGTGCCATTTCATATGTGGGTACCGGACGTTTACCACGGCGCGCCGACAGCCATCACGCTTTTTATCGGAACCGCGCCGAAATTGGCCGCATTTGGATTCATCATGCGCCTGCTGGTTTCGGGCTTGCAGGGCCTGGTGGCGGATTGGCAAAGCATGCTGATAATCCTGGCGTTGTTATCCATGGCGATTGGCAACGTTACTGCAATTGCGCAAACGAATATCAAGCGTATGCTGGCGTACTCGACCATTTCACACATGGGCTTTCTATTGCTCGGTATCCTTGCCGGCAATATCAATGGCTACAGCTCGGCAATGTTTTATGTCATTGCCTATGTTCTGATGTCGCTCGGCGCATTTGGCATGGTAATCATGTTATCGCGTGCCGGGTTCGAAGCCGACGAGCTGGATGATTTTCGCGGCCTGAACAAGCGCTCGCCGTGGTTTGCCGCGGTCATGCTGTTCATCATGTTCTCCATGGCGGGCATTCCATTCTTCATCGGCTTCTGGGCAAAACTGTCTGTGCTGCAGGCAGCGTGGCAGGCCGGATTTACTAAGCTGGTTGTCGCAGCGGTGATGTTATCGTTGGTTGGCGCGTATTATTACCTGCGCGTGGTCAAGCTGATGTATATGGACGAGCCGGTCGATAAAGCGCCGCTGCAGGCACAGACCGACATGCGATTCATCATGACCCTCAACGGTCTGGCAATCCTGTTGCTTGGCGTACTTCCCGGTCCGCTGATGTCCGTATGCCAGGCGGCCATCCAGCAATCTCTCAGGTTCTAGGCGCCTCCGCCTTTCACCACCCGTGAATCAAAGCGCGCTGGTAACCTTGATAATTGCCTTTGTGGCAGCGAACCTGCCATTTTTTACCGAGAGATTGTTTTTGCTGTTTAAGTTGAAAACCGCCGCGAAACCGCTTGTATTGCGCCTGCTCGAATTGCTGGTCCTGTATTTTCTGGTCGGACTCATCGCATTTTTGCTGGAGAGCAAACTCGGTGCGCCGCACAAACAACATTGGGAATTTTACGCAGTGACCTTCAGCCTGTTTCTGGTGTTCGCCTATCCCGGTTTCGTTTATCGCTACCTTTGGAACGTCAGAAATAAATAGCGACCTTTCATGACTGACACAGAAAACAAGAATTATTTTTCCGACCAGGATCTGGTCGAGCACACCCTCAGCTCCGAGACGCAATACCGCGGACGCCTGCTGCACGTAAAAACAGATCGCGTGCGTTTGCCCGACGGCCGCGAATCCGGGCGCGAATACATCGTGCATCCCGGCGCGGTGGCCATCATCGCTGTTGCACAAGATGGAAAAATAATCCTGGAACGTCAGTATCGCTACCCGTTGCGGCAGGATTTTATTGAAATTCCGGCGGGGAAGATCGATGAAGGCGAAGACGACCTGGTCACCGCCCAGCGCGAGCTGGAGGAAGAAACCGGCTATGTGGCGTCAGCCTGGACGCACATGATTACCACCCACCCCTGCATCGGCTATTCCAACGAGCGGATAGAATTTTTTCTGGCCGAAGGGTTGACGCAAAAAGCGCCTCGGCGCGAGCCGGGGGAGTTTCTCGATGTATTCGCCGTGCCTCTGCAGACGGTACTGGAGTGGATTCACAGCGGAAAAATCACCGATACGAAAACCATCACCGGCATGCTTTGGTACGAGAAATTCGCACGTCGGGATTCGTTGCAGGGGTAACCCGCATTCATTGCCGCGTCGAAGTTCCGGTCCCGCATTTCATGCGCATAAACAAACCCGGCGGTGCCTGAAGAGCGACATACCCGCCGTGTATGCCGCTCTAGTTGCGCTCTTTGCTTCGATCAAGGTTGCAACCCCGTTTCACGCCGTTACTGGTTACTGCAGCGCAAATACGTACTGCAACCATCCTGCACATCGCCGCTGATAGTGAAATGGGTCGAATTGCCGTTCACCTTGCCGGCCTGGCCGCTCTCGCCGGCGCGCCCGCTCGGACCCTGCATG
>JBAVXA010000050.1:0-17260 GCA_049698095.1 Burkholderiales bacterium | reverse complement strand
AACCAGGCCTCGGG
Organism: Burkholderiales bacterium; assembly: GCA_049698095.1. GTDB lineage: Bacteria > Pseudomonadota > Gammaproteobacteria > Burkholderiales > JBEEJL01 > JBEEJL01. The sequence goes on along the minus strand of JBAVXA010000050.1, from coordinate 17,246 downwards.
TTAACCATTGATCCTGAAAACCTGTACCGACTGCGGCTTGAGCATGGGTTTTAACTCGCCCGAGCCCGGCAACTTGATTTGCGCCGCATTCGCCGGATAAAGGGAAGTGAGGGCTGCGTACGGCTGCAGGCCGGGTACCGATATGCTCGCTTCCTGCGTACCGTAATTTATCAGCACCAGCGTACGATCATTTGCAACGCTGCGCTGGAAGCCCATCACGCCGCCTCGGGAGAATGCGTTTTCATAACTGCCTACTGCTAAAGATGGATGTGCATTGCGTAAGCCAATCATGGTTTTGTAAAACGCACGTAACGAGTTCGGGTTAGCAAGTTGCGTGGCGATGTTTTGTGTCATGACGTTCGGCGCGACGGGGCGGTAGGATGTCGCGCTGCTGAAGCCTGCGTTGTTTGCATCGGCCGTCCAGCTCAATGGGCCGCGCAGGGACGCGTCGCCTTCCAGAGTGGAAATACCTGCCATGCCGATTTCTTCACCGTAATAAACGAATGGCGTGCCGGGCATGAGCAAATAGGTTGCGGCAGCCAGGCGATATTGCGCCTCGTTGCCTTTGAATTGATTCCACGGACGATCGCCGGCGAACGAATCGTGATTAGTGAGCATGGTGGCCATCTTGAGTTGCGTGGTTTTGAAATAATCGGCCACACGACCTACTGCTGCCTCGTCACCTTGTGCCGCTTGAACGATTGCGGAATGATGCTTGAAGGCGAATGTCCTGCCGCAGGAGTCGGCTCGCGCATATTCGATGTGGCCCCAATCCGGCCCTTCACAGACGACGAATCGCTGCGAATATTTTTCGACTTCCTGGCGCAATTTTCCCATGAACAGATAATTTTCTGCCTGGTTTTCGAAGGCCTTGGGACCATTTTCAAATAGCATCCCCACCGCATCAAAACGAAAACCGTCGACGCCACGGTTGAGCCAGAAGCGCATATTGCTTATATGGTAATCAACCACCGCGGGATTGCGCAGATTCCAATCCGGCATGATGTCGGTGAACGGCGCGTAATACGAACCTGTTGCCAAAGCCTTCCACGGATTTTTTCCCCACACATCCCATTCAGTCGGTGTTTGGTCGCGCCAGATGTACCAATCGCGGTAGGCGTTGTCGGTCGACGATGCGGCGTTTAGAAAAATCGCGTTATTTGCCGCGCTGTGGTTGATGACACAGTCCATCACAATACCGATGTCGCGCGCATGCGCCTCGCGTAGCAGCTCGTCAAAATCCGCCAGCGTACCGTAGTCGGGGTCGATATTGCGGTAATCAGACACGGAGTAGCCGTGATCTTTGTCCTGGCTGGTGTTGATCGGCATCAGCCAGATGCCTTTTATGCCTAAATCCTTCAGGTAATCGAGGCGCTGCGTCAGGCCGCGCAAATCACCGATGCCGTCGTCATTGCTGTCTTTGAAACCACGTACAAAAATTTCCATGAACGCGCCATTGCGCCAATTCGCTGATAATTCACTCCCCCCGTCGGCGAACGGAATTTTGCTGACGTCCGGCCTAGGCAGAGCCGGCGATAACTCGGCTTGCTTTATGCTGCTGGCGCTGCAGGCGCCCAAAACGACGGATAATATGAGCACGGAAAACATGCGGCGGTTAAATGACATAGCGGCTCCAACGTTTGCATGAGTGAAGGTGAAAGCATTATATTGGCAGCGGGTAATCTTGCCAATGCGGTCAAATCTGATCAACTCCAGATATATAAAAATGAAATTTCAAAACCTGGTGGCCATGGCGTATCTGTTGTTGTCGAGCTTTTTCGCGGCACCTTCAGCCGGTCATGCCAAATCTGAAAGTGTTACACGGAATGAGAACATTAACGACTGCAATGCGCCCGCGTTCTCACGCGTGTTGCAAAATGCCAGGCCGATCGAGGCGCGCGCTTATTGGCTGAACGATCAGTTGATTAAATGGCCTGGCGTGTCGTTTACGCCCTCGTCCCGATTTCATCTTGCTTATTCTGCCAACGGCGCAACGCTTGCCGCAGCGAAAAATGAAATTTCGGGCGCGGACGGCAAGCTGGCATTACACGCGCATGAACAAGCTTTGTCCGATGCAATTAAGACTCGATTTTCCTTTGTTGAAGACGGCATCGTATTACGGCTCGACGAACAAAAAGCGGACTTGTTGCGCGAACTGCATAAACAACAATTGGTATTGGTGCAGGAAGATTCGACGGGAGCGGTGATTTCTGCCAGCGCACTGCAAATGGCTGGCGCCCTCGATGCTCTGTACCCTGCCGCAGCAGAGATACGGGATTTCGGTGCGACAATTTCGGCAGGAAATACCCGGTTCACAATATGGGCGCCAACCGCGCAACGGGTATCGCTTTGTTTGTATCACCGCGGCGATGGCAATGCGACGTCTTCACACGCGATGCAATGGGATGCGACGACCGGCGCGTGGTCCTACGCTGCACCTGCCGATTTGAGCGGTAAATATTTTACCTATCTGGTTGATGTTTTCTTGCGCGGCACGGGGCTGGTGCGCAATCGCGTGACCGATCCCTATTCGGTCAGTTTGACGACGAATTCCAAACGCAGTTACATCGCCGACCTCAGCTCGCCCAAACTAAAACCGAAGGACTGGGATCAACCTTGGCAATCGCCAAAGGTCAAACACCAAATCGATATGTCGATTTATGAATTGCATGTCCGCGATTTTTCGATTAACGATAAAACCGTCGCGACAGAATATCGCGGGAAGTATCTGGCTTTTACGCAAAAGAATTCGAATGGTATGAAACATCTGCGCACGCTGTCGAATGCAGGCTTGACGGATGTCCATTTGCTGCCCGTCTTTGATATCGCCAGCGTGCCGGAGCGCAACTGCGTTTCGCCGAAAATTTCCGGCAACCCGGCCAGCGAATCGCAACAGGCCATGGTGCAAAAATATTCCGTAAGTGATTGTTTTAATTGGGGTTATGATCCGCTCCATTATTCTGCGCCGGAGGGCAGCTATGCGACCGACGCGGCTAACGGGGCCAGGCGGGTGATTGAGTTTCGCCAAATGGTGAAGGCGCTGCATGACTCCGGCCTGCGTGTCGGCATGGACGTTGTTTACAACCATACCTCTTCTTCAGGCCAGCAGGAAAAATCCGTCCTCGACCGCATTGTTCCCGGTTATTACCATCGGCTTGACCATAAGGGCAACGTGGAAAAATCCACTTGCTGCGAAAATACGGCGACAGAAAATATGATGATGACGAAGCTCATGCTGGATTCCGTCGTCAGTTGGGCGCGCGACTACCATATCGACTCATTCCGGTTCGATCTGATGGGACACCAGCCGCGGGTCGTCATGCAGCAGCTGAAGGACAAATTAACTTCGGCGACGGGTCGCCATATTCAGTTGATCGGCGAAGGCTGGAATTTCGGCGAAGTTGCCGACGGCAAACGCTTCGTGCAGGCGTCGCAATTATCGCTCAATGGTTCCGGCATCGGGACATTCAGCGATCGCGCGCGCGACGCCGTCCGCGGCGGCGGGCCAGGCGACTCAGGCGAGGCAATGGTAAGAAACCAGGGCTACATCAACGGATTATTCTATGACGCGAATGCACGGGCGTCGGCCAACGAAAAACAGTTACTGCTCGCGGCCGATATGGTTCGCGTCGGCCTTGCCGGGACGCTGCGCGATTACCGCTTTATCAATCACGAAGGGCACCGCGTCCGCCTCGCCGATCTGGACTACAACGGGCAGCCCGCCGGCTATGCCAGCCAGCCGGATGAAGTCGTGAACTATGTCGAGAACCATGACAACCAGACGCTGTTCGATATAAACGCCTTGAAGCTGCCCGGCAATACCGACCGAGACGACCGTGCGCGAGTGCAAATCCTCGGCGCGGCGATTACGGCGTTCAGCCAGGGCATCGCCTATTTTCATGCCGGCCAGGAAATCCTGCGAAGCAAGTCATTGGACCGAAACAGTTTCGATTCCGGCGACTGGTTCAATCGTCTCGACTGGACTTACCGCGATAATTACTTTGCCACCGGCATGCCGCGTAAAAGCGACAACGGCAACGATTACGCGTTGATCAAACCTTTGTTGGAAAATCCCGCTATCAAGCCAACGGCGAAACAAATCATCTGGGCGCGCGATGCGTTCCGCGACCTTGTCAAGATCCGCGCCAGCTCTTCACTGTTTCGTTTGCCGTCGGCCGATGCAATTCAGTCGCGCCTGCATTTTTTCAACACCGGGCCGGGGCAGCAAGCAACGGTGATCGCGGGACACCTTGACGGAACGGGGCTGGCGGACGCGGGATTCACGGAATTGATTTATTTTATTAACGTGGATAAATTCGGCCACAATATTCGCATCGCGGAAATGATGAATAAAAACTTCATCTTGCATCCGGTTCATCGATCGCGTACGGCGGCGGACCAGCGCGTGGCGCAATCTGCGACGTACGATGCGTCAGATGGAAGTTTTGCAATTCCGCCACGTAGCGCTGCGGTGTTTGTTGTCGAATAAGGCTGTCCTTTGACCACTCTGGCTGTTATTATTATTCAATATAAACAAAGAGTTGTCATTTTATTGTAACGGTCATCATCAGCCAACATGCCGTTTGATTACTATCATCGATTAAGCGCCGGGCGCAAACGCATTTACCGGAAAAGCGACAAGATAGAATTGCTCGCGATTCCCGCAGGCCTAGACCTTGGCCCGTCGGTTCGCCACCTGCAGCAAGCGTTGGCGGACGACGATCGACTTGCCGTGCAGGAAATCTGTTCGCACCTGATTTCCCGATTGGCAGCAGGCTATCGAGTTCCCGCGCTGGCAGTAAAAGTGCTGGCATCGCGCCCGAAAAATCATGCCGGCGAATTGCATGGATTGTATGAGCCGGGAGAAAACCATGCGTCGCTTATTTCCATTTGGATGCGCACGGCCGAGTTGAAGAAAGTCGTGGCGTTCAAAACGTTTTTGCGCACGTTAATTCACGAACTTTGCCATCATCTCGACTACGAGATGTACCTGCTGGAGGAGACATTTCATACCGAAGGTTTTTATAAACGCGAGTCGACTTTGGTCAACGGGCTGCTCACTCAGGCTGGAATGAACGCAAAAACAAATCATGAATCGGGCGGAAATGAGAACTAATTCACTGTTTTTTGCGCAGGGACTGCATATATTAGAGTCATGGACCGCGATAAACATTTTGCTACCGGCGTGCTGGCGATAACCTGGGTTGCTATCCTGGCGATACTCCTGACCGCTTTCACCCTTTATCCGCGCGGCTTTCTGCCAGCGTTGGAATTTCTCGGGTTCCCATTTTTAATCGCCAATATATTTCTGTTAATGCGCCTGACACGTCCTAAACGCATTGACCAAAGCGGGCTAACGCGCGAGCAATTTGCGCTGCAACATTATTTGCCACAGGCGCAATATAACGACCTCGCGCTCTACCGGCCAAAAAACCCGGCCGCGCACATTTACGCAGCGCGTCGCCGCGCGCACTCGATCATGCAGCGCGTCTGACCGATTTACATGTTGTCCTCCTGTTAGCCCGGCTCGTCCGGGCTTTTTTATTGCCAGCTATCCATTACAATACGGCATCATCCCTTCTTGGAGACGGCTATGCATCAAATTAATCGAATCGGCCTGTGCGTGTTGGTGGCGCTGCTGACATGCAACGTCATGGCGCAGCAACCGCCGATGGAAAAACCGGTTTTACTGGTTGATGGCTTGAATCTCGATTCCACCGTGACCACGCAGGTCACGCCCGACCTGGCGGTCATCGTGATGGCGGTGGACAAGGAGGGGCCGGACACAGCAGTGCTCACGTCGGAAACCAACCAGATTCTCACCCGGGCATTGGCGGATGCCAAGGCGACGCCGGGCGTCCTGGCATCGTCAGGCGGCTACAACACGTCGCAGATCTATAACAATAAAGGCCAACGCACCGGCTGGCATGTGCGCGCGGAACTTATTCTCAAATCCAAGGATTTCGGATCGCTGGGAAAACTGGCAGGCAAGCTTTCGTCAACAATGCAAATTGCGCAAAACTCCTTCGAGTTGTCGCCGGAACTGAAAGCAACCGAAGAACAGGGACTGATTGAACGCGGCATCGCTGCCTTGCAGCAGAAAGCCCGATCTGCGGTAAAGGCATTGGGCTACAAGGACTTCACGGTTCGTGAAATCACCCTCGGCAGCGCGCAGGTGCAGGGAGGGCCGCAAATAATGGTACGCCAGAGCATGGCGAAAGTAGCGGACGGCGGCGAAGCCATGCCGATTGAAAGCGGTCGGGTCAATCTGCAACTAAGCGTCAACGGCCAATTAACCATGAAAAGGTAGGCATCGGAGCAGCTTGACCAATACATGAATACTGCCGGCACGTATGACTACATAATTATCGGCGCGGGAACCGCCGGTTGCGTGCTGGCGAACCGGCTTTCAAGCGATCCGGAAATTAAAGTCCTTCTGCTCGAAGCCGGCGGCAGGGATGACTGGATCTGGATTCATATTCCCGTCGGCTATTTGTATTGCATCGGCAATCCGCGCACCGATTGGTGCTACAAGACTGAAAATCAACCGGGACTGAACGGCCGCGCGATCGGCTACGCGCGTGGGCGCGTGCTCGGGGGCTGTTCGTCGATCAACGCGATGATCTACATGCGCGGGCAGAAACACGATTACGACCACTGGAAATCGCTAGGCAACCATGGCTGGGGCTGGGATGACGTGTTGCCAATATTCAAGCGCTCGGAGAATTTTTATAAGGGTGCTGATGAAGTGCATGGCGCGAGCGGCGAATGGCGCGTCGAAAAACAGCGTTTGTCCTGGGAATTGCTCGAGACGTTTCGTGCCGCAGCTGCGCAATGCGGCATCCCGAATACCGACGATTTCAATCGCGGCGACAATGAGGGCTGCGGCTATTTTGACGTAAACCAAAAACGCGGCGTTCGCTGGAATGCATCAAAAGCGTTCCTCCGACCGGTTATTAATCGCCCCAACCTGCGCATTATTACCCACGCACAAGTGAAAAGACTGCGGCTTGAAAACAGACGTGTGGTCGGTGTCGAATTTTTTCAGCATGCAGAAACGCATTTCGCCGCTGCCACGATTGAAACCGTGCTCGCTGCAGGCACCATCGGCTCGCCGCAGATTCTGCAACTCTCCGGCATCGGCCCTGCTTCGCTGTTACGCCGGCACGGCATTGCCGTCGTCCACGATTCGGCCGGCGTCGGCGAGAACCTGCAGGATCATTTGCAGCTACGCATGATTTACAAAGTGAAAAATGCGCGCACACTCAACACGATCGCCAACAGTATCAGCGGCAAAATCGGCATGGGGCTGGATTACGCATTGCGCCGGCGCGGCCCGCTTACCATGGCGCCTTCGCAACTCGGCGCATTCGCGCGCTCCGACCCGGCGCAAACCAGCGCCAATATCCAGTATCACATTCAGCCGTTGTCGCTGGATAAATTCGGTGAGCCATTGCACCGTTTTCCCGCCTTCACGGCGTCAGTCTGCAACCTGCGCCCCAGCTCGCGTGGCACCGTCCGCATAAGAACCGTAGATTCGCTGGCGGCACCTGCCATATCGCCCAATTATCTCGCCACCGACGCAGACAAAAAAGTCGCGGCTGATTCGTTGCACCTGACTCGGAGAATCGTGGCTTCGCCGGCGATGCAAAAATATCACCCGGAAGAAATTCTGCCTGGCGTCTCGGCGCAAAGCGATTCGGAACTGGCGCGGGCGGCGGGCGATATCGGCACCACGATTTTCCATCCGGTGGGGACATGTAAAATGGGATACGACGCCGACGCCGTCGTCGACGCGCGCCTGCGCGTGCACGGCATTGCCGGTTTACGCGTGATTGATGCGTCGATCATGCCAACCATCACTTCGGGCAATACCAACTCTCCCACGCTGATGATCGCCGAACGCGGCAGCGACATGCTGAGGGAAGATCGCAAGCGGACCTCAAGCTGACCGGCTGGGCGCGTTAATAGATTCTGCTGATTTTGAAGCCTTGCAGTTGCAACAGCCTTAATATCCCCTGGTCGCCATAAAGATGCAGTGCGCCGCAAGCGGCAAACACGCCGCCGATACGTAATTGCGGCGCGAGGCGCTCTGCCATGACCTTGCTGCGCGCATACAGTATGCGGTCGAGAAATTCCCGCTCCTGCGCGGGACTGATCTTACCGCCGGGATCCGCCATGCGCGACAGTTGCATCAGCCGCGCCAGATCGCGATCAAGATAGGCACCGATTAGTTCGGCAGTCGTGCTCTCGATTTTGTGATGGTTCGCTTGCACGTGTTGCAACAGGGCTACTTGCGTCGATTGCGACATATCGTTGAATGCCGCAATCTGCTCGTCTATGGTTTCCAGCGGGATAATGATCTTTTTGTGCTGAGCCGCAATTCGCAGCATCAATTGATCCAGCACGATCGTCCCGCGGCGTTGCGGTTGCTGCAATGCCAGCATCGCCGCCCAAGGCTTGTAACGCGACCGGGCTCGTTCGGGGATATTGCGCTGAGCAAGCAAATCGTCGACCTGCCGATAAGTCTCCTCCCCCAGCAACGTCGGCAATTCCGGTTCGGCAAAAAACATCGACGCCAAAAACCGCCGCGTCGATGCCTTGTCGTTTATGGCCTCCACGGCAAACCTCTCCGACAGGTTGAACGCGTCGGAAACCTCCGGCGGCAGCGCTGTCACGCTTTCGTCGTCCACGTGAATCGTACCGAATACAAAACTCGGCGGGACATTTTTGTGTTCGACTTTCCATAACACTCCGCGCTCGAATCTTTCTTGCGCCTTGACGAAACTGGCGCAGAATCCGGCAAAAAGACAAACCAGGCTGACAAATAATCGCGAAGAATTTTTCATCGGGTTATGCAAGTTCGATAGAAACTTATTTGGTTGACCACGCGGCACGCAATCGGTTCACGTCGTTGCTTGAAAATCAGGAAAAATCAGGCCGCCACTTTGTCGGCGATGTCGATGACAAGAGCCGGCTGCTCCGAATCGGAAAATGCGAAAGTGACGTCCTGCGCGCCGAAGCCACGCGCGATCGAGCGCAGAGTGCGCTCGGCCGATTGATGCAAATCGAGCTCCAGTTTCTTGATCATCACCCGCGCCTGATCTTCGGCATGCAACCGTGCTGCAGCAATAAGTTTGTTTTTGTTCTCTTCGCTGAAGCCGGTTGGCAGAAAACCATTGAGCAGATCGGGCAACAGCCATGGCAGCACCTTGGCTTTCTGCTCATCGTATAAATGTATATCGCGGATGGTGATGTTGTACTGGCACGGCGGCAATGTCACATGAAAGCGCGCCGGCCCACGGCTGGCTATGGAAAATGCGTTACTGCGCAGGTTATAGCGGAATTCTATTTCGAATTCAAAAATCATCGCCATCTTTTTCTTCGACAACACCCAGCTTAAATATTTTGAGCCGAACTCGCCCCAGCTATGGTCGGTCTCGGTGACGATTTCCTTCGTAAAGACCTTGTATACCGACAATTCCCCGACCGCGCGCATTTCCTCGATGCTGCCGTGCACATGCACCTGTGCCGCCGCCGGCGTCATGCGCCACGCACGCACCAGGAATATCGCCGCGACCACCAGCGCGATAAGCAGGGTAAGCAAAATTATCAGTCCTGAATTTTCCATAAGTCGAGCGTGGTCCTTTTTTGCACGAATTTACTTTAACATGAAAGCCTTAATTGCGGGAAATAATAAAATTCATAACTATTTGATTATATTATTGTTTTAACGAACGGCGTGGTTGATCTCACTTTGCGGCCGAGGCATTCTGACGCATAATGAATCATTAAAACCGACGCGAGCAATAAAATGACCTCGATTGCCGACCTGCGCAAAGACTACAAACTCGCCCTGCTTGATGAAGGCGACCTCGATCACAACCCGTTCAAACAATTTGACCGTTGGTTGAACGATGCGCTTAAAGCCGAGTTGCCGGAGCCGACGGCGATGACGCTGGCGACCGTCACTGGCGACGGCAAGCCCTCGGCGCGAATTGTGCTGCTCAAGTCGGTCGACGCGCACGGATTCACTTTCTACACCAATTACGACAGCCGTAAAGGAACGGAACTGGCAGCGCACCCTCATGCTTGCTTGGTGTTTCATTGGGTTGAGCTGGAACGGCAGGTGCGCATCGAAGGGCGCGTGGAAAAGGCGCCGGCGAATGAGGCTGACGCCTATTTTGCCAGCCGTCCCTTGCTGAGCCGGATTGGCGCAACCGTGTCGCCGCAAAGCCAGGTGATCGAAAGCCGGCAATGGCTGGAAAAACGATTTGCGGAGGGACAGGAGCGATTTGGCGACGCCGTGCCGCGCCCTGCGCATTGGGGCGGTTATCGCGTCGTGCCGGACACTTTGGAGTTCTGGCAGGGCCGGCGCAGCCGCCTGCATGACCGCCTGCAGTATCGCCGGACTGGCGAAAAGTGGCTCATCGAACGCCTCGCCCCTTGATTCGCGCAGCACGCGGCATAGGCAATTTCCCCCAATAAAAAAATCCGCTGTACCAAATAAAAACGGCCGGCGCTCACGCACCGGCCGTATTGCAGAGCAGCCTGAAAATTACTTCAGGTGATTGCTGACCAGTTTGGTCATCTCGAACATGGAAACCTGCTTCTTGCCGCCAAACACTGCTTTGAGCTTGTCGTCGCCGTTGATCATGCGACGGTTGGCGGAATCTTGCAGCTTATGCTTCTTGATGTAGTCCCAGATCTTCTTGGTGACTTCGGTACGAGGCATTGGGCTGGAGCCGATAACGGCTGCGAGCACAGGGCTGATGTTCATCGGCTTCATGAACGCGGCGCTGGGCTTACGCTTGGCACCGGTCTTTTTAGCGGCTTTTTTCGCGGCAGGCTTTTTCGCTGCTGCTTTTTTGGCCACTTTTTTAGCGGCAGGCTTTTTCGCTGCTGCTTTTTTTGCTACTTTTTTCGCTGCTGGCTTCTTCGCTACGGCCTTCTTAGCTGCGGGTTTCTTCGCTGCGGGTTTCTTCTTTGTTGCCATGTTGGTGCCTCCTTTAACAATCGTGATGTGAGTGAATATTCATCATGCGTTCCCTGCCAAATGGCACGGACAAACGAATCATGCCGACGCTATAGGGGGTTTGTCAATTTATCTATGTAAAAAAGTTTGTAATTTTTTGTTTTTCTGCAACGCACCCAACAGCATTAGCGCCGTTTCCCCTCTGCAAAATTGCCCTCTGCCGCCGACCAATCACACATTTTCCCTCTGTGAGTGTTCATTTCTTCAGCCGCTGGAGATACTTCTGACGGAACTTTGCCAGCTTCGGCGCCACCACTGCCTGGCAATAGGGCTGATTCGGATTGTGGCGAAAATATTCCTGATGGTAGTCTTCTGCGAGGTAAAACGGCTGGGCGTCGGCGATTTCGGTCGCGATGGGACTGGCCCAGAGACCCGCTTTATCCAATTCCTCGATTACCCTGGTTGCCTCGGCCTTCTGTTGGGCCGACTGGCAGAAAATGACCGATCGGTATTGGGTGCCGACATCGTGGCCTTGCCGGTTGAGCGTGGTCGGGTCGTGCATGGCAAAAAATACGCCCAATAAATCGCGGAAAGTCAGCACCGACGGGTCGAACGTCACCCGAATCACCTCGGCGTGCCCGGTGCTGCCGGTGCAAATCTGCTTGTAGCTGGGGTTCTCGACCTTACCCCCGCAGTAGCCGGACTCGACCGATTCGACACCCTTGAGTTCGTCGAACACCGGCTCGATGCACCAGAAACAGCCGCCGCCGACAATGGCAACTTCCCATTTTGCAGATGATGGTGAGGTGTGCATGGCGATCCTTTTGCGGACAAATTCAGTATAGGCGGAAATTCAGGCAACCGACCCGGGCGCATTCAGGGCGTTGGGGAAATATATCTCGGTAAACGTCTTCCGCGTCGCGCCGCCGGACTCGGCCACCGCGTAGCGCCGCCAATGGTCGAAACGGAATATTGAGCTGCAAATCTGGCGCATGCCGGGCGTTTCGCGGTCGTTGATGAGGATTCCCTGGACTTTTAGACCAAGGCTATCGCGCGCCGTTTTGACCCGCTGTTCGGTCTCCAGCGTAACGGAGAATTCTCCGTCGCTGGCAATGACAAGGTCGGCCAACTGCCAATCCGATTCGTAAACCTTCTGCACCGCACGCTCGATCGGGTCGCTGATGTCGGTGCCGCCGTGAAACGTCTGGCTGAGAAATTCAATCATGTCGTCAAGTCCGGCGACGTCGAGCGTCAGGCGGCGCTCGATCAGCTCGCCCGGCCCGCTGAAAGCATACAGGTAACAGGCACGCTTTTGCAGATTGGCGAGGCGCATGGCCTCCAGCACTACCGCCTTGGCCACCTGTTCGCGCCCTCCTTGCATTGAACCGGACGTATCAACACAAACGATCAGCGGCCCCATCTCCAACTTGTTTTCCGGCCGCGTGACGTCGCTGGGGCGCCATTGCTCGCGTTCCACCCACACGGTTTCGAGGGCGCGATCGTCGTCTTCATAGGTCATAAGCGTGCGCTCAAGCAGACGCGCCGACCACGCGAGGCGCAGGCGCGGGTGCATCAGCCAGATGGATTCGCTCGGCAGCATGCGCGTGAGATTGCCCGACCGCTTGATGCCGCGCGTCTCTGTCGCCGCATCCGGCAAACGGATTTCGCGCTGCTCGGCGACCAGATTGCGGTTTTTTTCCATCTGCGGAATCGAAGGCGGTCGCGATTCGTCGACCTCATCGGTCACCCGCGCGCGACCAAGGCTGCGTACCACCTTGCTGATTTCCGGCATATCTTCCAGCAATTTTCGCGCGCGCAGCAGCGCCTGGCGGCCTTCCGCGCGCAATAAGCCTTTACTTGAGTCCCAATTATCGAATCCGGGGACGCCGCCAAGGTCGTCGAATACGTAATGAATATCGCTCAATATGTCAGTGCGCATTTGCCAGTCGGCAGAAAATGCCTCGGCAATTTTTTCCGCCGCCGCCGGCGGATCGAACTCGTCCAGCAGGTCGATCATGCGGTCGGCGTGCCACAACAGGCTTTGCACGACTTGATTGGTGAGAATTTCGCTGCCCTCGCAATATCGAGCCAGCCCGAGGATTTTCAGTGCGCGCAGCAGAGGGACCGACAGCCCACCAGCCGGCCATGATGCAGCCGACGCATCCGGCACCGTGCCCGCCTGCAGCTTGCTGCGCAGGCTGGCGACACCGAACAGCCTGGCTGGCAAGCTGCCGCTACTGTTGATAATGCCTTGCAGCCACAGATTGCGCGGCAAATCGTCGAGGGGCTGCAATGGAGCCTCGAGCGCGTTCGGGTCGAAGCTGCTCTGATTCACCATTACGCGACGTCAGCCGTAATCGGTTCGGGCACCATGCCATTATCAACTTCCAGACGCGGCAAACTCGCGAATCCTTCCCGCACGGATTTGCAGCGCCTCAGCAGATCCTCGGAATTTCCGCGTGTCATTTGCAAGCTGGCACGCGCGGTCGCAGTATATTGCGGCGCTATCCACAGGTGCTGATTGACTTGCAGAGCGACCGTCTCAATTTGTCTATCGATATCTATAACATATTGATTTAATTGAATAATTAATTCATCAAGCTGCGCCGTTCGGGCACGTATATGGGCATCGCCGTAGCGCTTGCGGCGCATGAATCCGGTGAGTCGCGGCGCCACGTCACCTGACTCCGCGCCGCCAATCGATTCGGCGATGGCGAGTTTGCCGCTGTCGTCAAAGGAAAGGTCGTTGGCTTGCCTCTCCAGCTCGAGCTGGCTTTCGAATGCCTTGACCACATGGCCGAAGCGCTCCTGCGTCAAACCCTTGTGCGTGCCGAGCATGCTGCTGAACCACTCTTCCACCACGCTCGCCTGCTCGGGGCGGTCGACCGCACAGAATTGCGTCAGCCACAAATCCCATACATTGACTTCCGCGCGGCCGTTGGTAAATGCCGACGTCTTGAGCAAGCCGACTATGCGATGCCAGCGCCGGTCGGAAAGGTGAATGTCATGTTGTTGCAAACAGCCACGCAAGTCCGCCAGCAAGCCGATGATGTCGGCCGGCAGGCCGACGCTATTGCGCGCCGCGTGCCAGCTTGACCATTCTTCCCGCGATATTTGCAGGCCCGGCGCCGGGTGGCTTCGGCCGGATGGCGGCATGGCCAGCAGTGAAGGGAATGCTGCGTCCTGAATCGGTTTGACCTCGCACCGCAACAGAAATCGATCGTAAAACGCAGCGAGGAAATCTTCCTGCGGAATTTCGTTGCTGGCGCCGATGACAGAAATCAGCGGCGTGCGGATGCGCCCCGCACCGTAGTCGTATTCGCGCTCGTTGAGCAACGCAAGCAAAGCATTCAAGATCGCCGAATTGGCTTTAAATACTTCATCGATAAAGGCAAACGACGCTGTAGGGAGATAGCCCTCGATTTTGCGCTCGTAGCGGTCCTGCTCAAGCGACGCCAGCGACAGCGGGCCGAACAGCTCCTCCGGCACCGAGAATCGAGTGAGCAATCTTTCGAAATAAGCAGCGCCGGTAAAGGCGCTGCTCAGGCGCCTGGCGAGGTCACTTTTTGCGGTGCCCGGCGGGCCGATCAGCAGCAAATGTTCGCCCGCAAGCGCCGCCAGTAACGCAAGGCGCACGTGAGTCCCGCGCTCCAGCAGGCCGACGCAGAGGTATTCGATAAGTTGGGATAAACGCGGCCGTAGCATGACCATTAAGTTCGGCTAAATGGGAATTGGCATCCAGATTGGCTGAATCGGCGCGTTTTTGCAAGAGCGCACAAGGGCCGGGGTCTCTGTTCCCGCGACCGGGGTAAACCCAGACGGCCAAAAAGCGCGGAAACCGACGACAGAGGGAATAAACTAAGGTTGGTTGCGGGGGCAGGATTTGAACCTGCGACCTTCGGGTTATGAGCCCGACGAGCTGCCAGACTGCTCCACCCCGCGTCCGATATCTGCGAACTGCACAGAGCGTCGATTATGCGGGACGCAGGCAGTCAGTGTCAACTTTTTACAACTATGCGGCGCTAAAGTCGCTGCGGTGTAGAGTCAAAATCCCGCCAGGTCGCAAAGGGCACATTTCCGCGGCCCGGTATACAATTGACTTGACGTAGTTGGGCTAACCTCAGCATCAGGAGAAGCAATATGGATAACGTACAGGCGATTGCAATGGCCGCAGGCCTTGGTTGGGCAAGCGGCATTCGATTATATGCAGTGCTGTTCATTGTCGGTCTGGTCGGAAAAATGGGCTGGGCCACCTTGCCGCCAAGTATGCAGATTCTGAGCAGCCCGCTGGTCATGGGCGCAACGGGCTTTATGCTGTTCGTGGAATTCTTCGCCGACAAGATTCCCGGCCTGGATACGATCTGGGACGTCGTTCATACGTTTATCCGCATTCCCGCAGGCGCAGCGCTGGCAGCAAGCATGGCGGACGCGGACAGCACAACCATGACCGTGGTCGCCGCGATTCTCGGCGGCGCAATGGCCACCGGCAGCCACGTAACCAAGGCAGGCAGCCGCGCATTGATCAATACCTCGCCGGAGCCGGTGACCAACTGGACGGCGTCGCTGGCTGAGGACGCGCTGGTGGTCGGGGGGCTGTGGACGATGTTTGCGCATCCGGCGGTGTTTCTGGTTGGACTGGGCGTATTTGTTATTCTCGCCATCTGGCTGTTGCCGAAATTGTGGCGCGCGCTGAAATCAATCGGGTCGCGCATCAGCCATGCCTTCGACGGTGGTACTGCAGCACACAATCATGCGCAGCACGAAGCGGGAACCGATTTGGTGCGAAAAACTATTTGACGTCGCGGCGCTCGATCAGCGCCTGGGCGAGCGTGCCGGCGTCGACATGTTCCAGCTCGCCGCCCACAGGAAGACCGCGCGCGATGCGGGTGATGCGGATGCCTTTGGGCCGCAGTATTTCGCCGATGTAATGCGCGGTTGCCTCGCCCTCAACCGTATAATTGGTCGCCAGCACGACTTCTTTCACTTTGCCGTCAGTAGCGCGCGTAATCAGGCGATCGAGATGAATCTCTTTCGGGCCGATGCCGTCCAGCGGCGACAGACGCCCCATCAGCACAAAATATAAGCCGCGATAACTTTCCGTCTGCTCCATCATCATCAGATCTGCCGGCGATTCGACCACGCACAACAGGCTGGCGTCGCGGTTAGGCGAACTGCACAGTTCGCACAATTCCGCTTCAGTAAAACTGTTGCACAGACTGCAATGGCGCACCCGCGTCAGAGCATGATTCAGCGCAACGGCGAGCCGTTTCGCGCCGGGCTGGTCGCGCTGCAAAAGATGATAAGCCATGCGCTGCGCGGATTTCGGCCCGACCCCCGGCAGACAACGTAGCGCCTCGATCAAACCTTCGAGGCTGACGGATGCTTTCATGAAATATTAACGATTGGCAAACGGCATCAGAAGGGTAATTTCATGCCCGGCGGCAAATTCAGGCCGGAAGTGAAGCCGCTCATTTTTTCCGCCGTCGTCGTTTCCACTTTGCGCACGGCATCATTCATCGCCGCAGCGACCAGGTCTTCCAGCATATCTTTGTCGTCCGCGAGCAAACTCGGGTCGATGGTCACACGCTTCACATCATGTTTGCAGGTCATGAGAATTTTCACCAATCCCGCGCCGGACTGTCCTTCGACTTCCACCGTGGCGAGCTGCTCCTGCATTTTTTTCATATTCTCCTGCATCTGCTGTGCCTGTTTCATCAGGCCGCCAATCCCGCCTTTCATCATAATAATTTCCTTATAATAATCAATAGGTTACTAAATAGGTTTAATCGATGACTCGATCAGTCGCGCATCCATGTTTTCCACCAGCTCGCGCACGAATGGATCCTGTTCGATTGCCGCGATCGCATTATTCTGTTTAGTCTGCTGTTCGCGTTCCGCTGTCACCGCGACGGAATTTCCGCTCGTTTCGCCGACCGAGATTTTCAACATCACCGAAGCGCCGAAATGTGCGTCGAGTGCAGCCTTGAGTTTGTCCTGGTAACTTTTTTCCGCCAGATGCTTGTGCGCTTCCGGAACCACCAGTTCGAATTTGCGGCCTTCGAACGACATCAGCTCGCTATGTTGCGCCAGCATGCCGGCCATGCCGCCGAGTTTGATCTCGCTCATAAGCGCAAGCCAGTCGCCGTCGAAACCGACGCCGGCATTCGCGGCGGGCGCGGCCGCCACCGGCGCGGCTGGCGCAGGCGGCGATTTTTGCACCGGCGGCGCGGCTGTCTGAGAGGTCGATTTCGTCACGGCAGCAGGTGTAGCC
>JBAVXA010000049.1:0-6629 GCA_049698095.1 Burkholderiales bacterium | reverse complement strand
TGATCCCGAGCAGCTTCGCCGCTCGTTCGGCGTCGTCGAAAAACAGCTCATAAAAATCCCCCATGCGGTAGAACACCAGCATGTCCGGATAATCGGCCTTGATGTGCAAATATTGCTGCATCATCGGCGTATGGTTTTCATACCCCGACCGAAGTTTCAAGTTATCATTGTTTTTGTTCAAAAAAATACTTTCAGATTGCACGCGACCGGACTATTTTAAATCGGCAGAACGCAAAGTAGCACAGAAATTGCGCGCCGTGACTTTGCCGATTTGAAATCGGCGAATTTCCCTTGTTTGTTCTGCTGGTAGTCTATGCTTGAGGGCGAAGACTAACCAAGGGATAATGGTAACCAGGACAATCCTTCACGCAAAAAAAGAATCAGAGGAATGCCATGCCAACCAATCCTGAATTCCGATCAGATTCTAAAAACCCGAAATCCCACCAGCTCATGCGTCGGACTGTGGCGCTGATACTGGCCGGAGGCCGTGGCTCGCGTCTCAAGCAGTTAACCGAGCGGCGCGCCAAGCCTGCGGTGTACTTTGGCGGCAAATTCCGCATTATTGATTTTGCCTTGTCCAATTGCCTGAATTCCGGCATCCGCCGGATGGCCGTGTTGACACAATATAAATCGCATTCGCTGATGCGCCATTTGCAGCGCGGCTGGAGTTTTCTGCGCGCTGAACTCAACGAGATGGTGGACTTGCTTCCTGCGCAGCAACGTGCCGGCGAAGAACATTGGTACCGCGGCACGGCAGACGCGATATTTCAGAATATTGATATCATTCGCTCGAGTAATCCGGATTACATAGTGGTTCTTGCCGGCGACCACATATACAAAATGGACTATTCACTGATGGTTGAGGACCACGTGAACAATGGCGCCGGTTGCACGGTGGGTTGCATTGAGGTGCCGCGCGCAGAAGCGCGCGGCTTCGGGGTCATGGCTGTCGGCGAGGGGCGAAGGATTACGGCATTTGTAGAAAAACCGGTTGATCCGCCGGCAATGCCGGACAAGCCGGAAATGTCGCTGGCCAGCATGGGTATTTATGTTTTTGACGCCGAATACCTTTATCGCCTGCTCGAAGAGGATATCGCCAATGCGAATTCCAGCCACGATTTCGGCAAGGACGTGATTCCGCGTTGCGTGGCTGAAGGGCGCGCCTTGGCGCACCCGTTCAGCATGAGCTGCGTTTCGCGCATCGAAAACTCGGCGCATTATTGGCGCGATGTCGGCACGATCGACGCATTCTGGTCCGCCAATCTTGATCTGGCGTCCACCATTCCCGAACTGGATATATATGACACCGACTGGCCGATCTGGACTTATCAGCGCCAGTTGCCTCCGGCGAAGTTTGTGCCTGATATTAACGGCGCAACCGGCGTAACGGTGAACACTGTCATTTCAGGCGGTTGTATTGTTTCGGGTTCGCACGTCGCGCAATCGGTCCTGTTTTCCGAGGTTCGCATTCACTCTTTCTGCCGGCTTGAGCAGGCAGTGCTGCTACCCAATGTGACAGTGAACCGGCACTGCCGCCTGCAAAGGGTCGTGATTGACCGCGGTTGCGTTTTGCCAGAAGGATTGGTGGTCGGTGAGGATGCAGCATTGGATGCGCAGAGATTCGAGCGTACCGAAAGCGGCGTAGTACTTATTACGCGGGAAATGCTGGAAAAACTTTAGTCCTATGAAAGTCCTTCAGGTCAGCGCCGAAATCTTCCCGTTGCTCAAAACCGGTGGACTGGCCGATATTGCTGGTGCATTGCCTTCCGCCTTAATCTCGGCTGGCTGCGATGTGCGCCTGCTACTGCCGGGGTTTGCGCCGATCCTGCAGGACCTGCAGCAGGCGACCGTGGTGGCAAGGCTGGTGACTCCATGGGGAGCAGCCGTCGCATTGCGTCGGGGGCGTTCGGCAGCTTTGGATGTGATGGCGTATGCGATTGATGCGCCTGCCCTGTATGCACGGCCCGGAAATCCGTACGAAGACGAAAAGCGCCAAGCTTATGCGGACAACCACCGCCGATTTGCCTTGCTGGGTTGGGTGGCGGCGCAACTCGCGCACGGTATCGACGCGAAATGGCGGCCGCAGGTGGTGCATAGCCACGACTGGCACGCCGCGCTGGCGCCGGCTTATCTTGCATTTGCGCGCGATCGTGCAGTGCATCGAGTCGGCAGCGTGTATACGGTGCACAACCTCGCTTATCAAGGGTTGTTTGCGGCATCCCACTTCACTGAGTTGGGTCTGCCCGATTCGGCATTTGCCATCGACGGGCTGGAGTTTTACGGCAAGATTTCGTTCATGAAGGCAGGGCTGGTTTTTGCCGACCGCATTACGACGGTCAGCCCGACCTATGCAAAAGAAATTCAGACGCCCGAGCAAGGGTGCGGCCTTGATGGCCTGTTACGCGCGCGAAGCGGCGTTTTGTCAGGCATTCTTAACGCCGTCGACGAAGCGGTGTGGAACCCCACGACGGACAAGCTGATTCCACATGCATACGGTCCAGGCGACAGTACTGGCAAAGCCCGGTGCAAAGCCGCGCTACAACGGGAAATGGGATTGGCGGTTGCGGGCCGTGCGCCGCTGTTCGGCGTAGTAAGCCGGCTGACGGAGCAGAAGGGCCTGCACTTGTTGATTGCCGCGATGGACCAACTGCTCGCGCGTGGCGGTCAGTTGGTTGTATTGGGTAGCGGTGAGGCAGCATTGGAAGTCGCCCTGCGCGAACTGGCTGCCCTCCACCCGCAAGCCGTTGCCGTGCGTCTTGGCTATGATGAATCGCTGGCGCATCGCATCTTCGCCGCGACCGACGTCACGTTGGTACCGTCGCGCTTTGAACCGTGCGGCCTTACGCAGATGTACGGCCTCAAATATGGCAGCTTGCCGCTGGTGCACCGCGTGGGTGGCCTGGCAGATACCGTTGTGGATTGCACTCTCGAGGATCTCGCCGACCAGAAGGCAAACGGCTTTGTGTTCGACGACTTTTCCGCCGAAGCGTTTACCGGCGCCCTACGTCGCGCTTTTACGTTGTACGCGCGACCCGACGAGTGGACAAAGGTGGCCGAGCGCGCGATGGAGCAATCATTCGGCTGGAACGCAAGCGCGGCGAAATATGTCGCGCTATATGAGGAAATATCGGACAAAGTTCCGCATCTTTAAAATCTGGCCCCATCGAAAACAGTTCCCTCTGCCATACGAGATTCGCAGAAGGCGCGCCGCAAGGAAAACGCCGGATTGTTTCGTTACGCTTCAATTCATAATCTTTTTTAAAGGGTATGAGTATTCTTTAATCCGATCGCAAAAGCTGGGAATTGTGCCAACTTTCGAATTTTCCTTCGCGATAATCATTTATACATCAAGGTGGATTTCGCGCTCATTCAGACCACAATGTCTCAAAAATAAGGTCATTTCCCGGTTAGCCGTTAGCAACCTGGACCGTCAAGCTGGCAGCGCGACGCAGGCAAGGCGCCTGTCTACCGCCTAATTTTTTCGCAGCAAAGCTTCCGGTGAATTCGACCCCCATTTAGTTTCGCTACAATACTTGGAATAAGTATTGCGTCACCGTGTCCGGTCAGCCGTCAGAGTTCGTTCTACCAGCCATTAATAATTTACCGCGCCCATGAACGATAAAAGACAGAAATATTGCAGGCCATTTCTGCCTGAATATGGTTTGCGCGTAAGCTTGAAAAATGCCTTCCTATGAACTATAGAGAATTAACAAGAGGTTGGAATTTGGCCGAAATGCCTTAATTTTTCTCGGCCGATTCAGTCAACACTGCGCTTGAATTTGCATTCGCGATTCACGACTTCGATCGGCCATTTTGTTTAGTTGACGGAGTGGGTTGTCCCTATTCTATACAGCTTCACGTTTCTGCAATTCGACCAGCCGCCTCATTTCCATTGCCGGTGCGCGGTGGCGTAGGCTCTCGGCGTCAGGCCGGCTATTTTTTTGAATAGGCGGTGCAAATGGTAGGCGCTAATGCTGGCCTGTTTTGCCAATTCACCCAATGTGGGCAGCGTGTCTGCTTGTTCGATATAGCGACATAGCTTGGCAATGGTGGCAGCTTGTTGCTCTGCTAGGGAAGCTTGGTCCGGGCGGCAGCTTTTACATATCCTGAATCCTGCGCCTTCAGCGTCGGCAGTTGATCGATGAAAGGCCACATTTTCCGGCCGCGGCGTGCGCGCCGCACAGGAAGGCCGACAATATACGCCAGTTGTTTTTACCGAAAAAAATCGCCGTCGGCCTTGGCGTCGCGCTTGAGTACTTGCTTCCAGCGCGGGTCGGCCAGGGTGGCGATGCGCAATATCTCAGTTTTGTTCGTGGTATTCATGGCAATTCTTTGCTGACTTGTATGACGCTACTGTACGCCGGGCAAGCAGGCTGCACACTCCGAGTCTTGCTTTTGAATTCCCGCTAAAGTTATTTCGATGCAGGCGTGATGCCGCTGAAGCAAATATCAATAGTGTGGTCGATAATTTGTTCGTCGCTCAACTTGCCAAACATGCGTAAATAATCCACGGTGGGGTCGCAAGAGCGGGCATAAATAGTATAGAGAATCACTTCGTTGGGCAGATTTTGCTGCAGGTCGCCGGATTGTTTAGCCCGGGTAATCAATTCCGTCATGCGCTGGTTAATTTGCATCACTTTGCCGATGTAAGTCATATTGTGCAACAAGCTGTCGCGCAAAGTGGTGTTGCCCGAAGGCAGCAGCGGCAGGCCGCCGCGCATACGTTGCGTGAGCGCCCAGCGCAAGATGCCGCGCAATTTTTCCATGGGCGGCTGTTCAGGCGGCAGCGTCTCGAGTGCCGCAGTGGTTTGCTCTATCAGGCGGATCATGGCGGCTGCCGCAAGCGCTTCTTTGGAATCAAAATGTTTGTATAAACTCGCTTTGGCCAAGCCGACTTCGGCGGCGACTTCGTCCATGGTCATCAAGTCATAGCCTTTGCGGGCCAGCAGATTACAGGTTGCGTCGATGATGGCAGCTTCGCGTAAAACAAATTGCTGTTCGCGAAAACTGGGGCGACCGACTGGTCGGGGAATGTTGTTCATGATGAGCTTTTTTATTTTATATGGTATTCGTATAAAGGTAAGTTACCGCAAGCTTTACAGAACCGCAATAGATTAGGCCGCCCTTTTAGGGCGGCCCGTCAAAAAAACCTGATTACTGTTTTGGCAATATCACTTTGTCGATCGCATGAATCACGCCATTGGTCGTGAGGACATCAGTGAGAATAATTTTTGATTTACGGGCATTCTGGTCGGTAATGGTTGCCGTCGTGTCAATGGTCAGGGTTTCGCCTTGCAAGGTCGCAACGGGTGTGCCAAACGGAATGTCTGCTTTCAGCACGCGGCTAGTCACCACATGATAAGTCAGGATTTTTGTCAGCAGGGGTTTGTTGGCGAGTAGCGCATCTTTAGTCACGCCCAGTTCGGTTAACGCTGCGGCAAAGGCAGCGTTGGTCGGTGCGAATACCGTGAATGGTCCAGCACCGCTCAGCGCGGTGGCAAGGTCGGCCGCCACTACTGCTTCCACCAAAATACTGAAGTCAGCCGAACCTTGCGCGGTTTGCACAATATTCTTATTGGCCGGCAACAATACTTTGTCAATGACGTGGATTACGCCGTTTTTCGCCAATATATCCGTTTTGGTGATGGTTGACGCGCGGTTGCGTCCATCAAATACTTGGAGTGCGCCAGCCGCATTGGTATCCACTTTGAATATGCTTTTGTTTGCCTCGGCGCTGGTAATCGCCTTGCCCAGCGGAATATCCGCTTTTAACACTTTGCCCGGCACGACGTGGTAGGTGAGCACTGTCGTCAGCAAGGCTTTGTCCGCTAACAGTTGATTGGCCGTCACACCCAGTTCAGCCAACAGTGCAGTAAAAGCATCGTCCGTCGGCGCAAATAAAGTGACCGGACCGGCGCCCGTCAAGGTGGCAACCACCGCAGGATCCGCAGCGCCCGCCGCCGCAAGCAAAGTAGTGAAGCCGCCCGCCGCAGTGGCTGTCTCAACAATATTTTTGGTGGGCGCGGGTTTGGGGTCGTCGTCGAGATGGCATGCCACCAGCGATAGAGCCAATGCGCCTGTAAAAAGTAATTTTAGAAATTGCATGAATGCCTCCTGAGAATAGTGTGAAATTGATTGAATAAATCTAACAAAGTCCGGATATGTTACCGAACAGTAACAATAGATACTAAATAGTATAAATAATTCAGTGAAAAATAGAATTTACATCAAATAATATTTAACTATTTGATTTTATTAACTATTTATTTTATCTATGGACGATAGATGTTGGGAAGATAAAAGCGGGCAAGAAGAATTCAAACAAATGCAGGGTAAACCAAGTCTACTATTTAGATCCTAATGAGGCTTAATAGTCTTAGTGCAATTTCACCCTTGGCTCGGTGCGGCGCTTGAGAAAGCGCGCGGCGGTGTCGAGCACCACGTTGAAGTATCCATGCAGCGCGATGAGATGCAGTTTGTATAGCGAGACATAAATAATGCTGGCGAGCAGGCCCTCGATAAACATGCTGCCGCCGATGAGTTTCCCCATCAGGCTGCCGACGGCCTTGTAGTCGCCGAAAGACACGAGCGAGCCGAAATCCTGGTAGTGAAAATCGGTCAGCGCACTG
>JBAVXA010000048.1:0-13773 GCA_049698095.1 Burkholderiales bacterium | reverse complement strand
ACTTTCGGCTCAGCATCATCGCGGCGCGCGGGCGCGGCATGCTGGCGCGGGAAACACCGCGCACGGCGGCAAATTTTGTCGCCGCCGCGTTGGCCAACAGCGTGAGCCGCAGTCATCTCAACCGCTTTGTATCGCGAACGGTGTTTTACGATTCGCGCGAACAGCTGTCCGTTTTCAATCAGGCAAATAGTTTCGATAAATTTCACACCGACCACATCGTATTGACGGCGCAAAATTTATCGCTGGCATTATTGGCGTCCGGCTCTATTCCGCTGGTGCTCGAAGGCGTCACCGACATTCCCGATGCGCCGCAGGGAACCTACTTGGACGGCGGCATCATTGACTATCATATTCATTGGCCGTATCACCGCGCTGAAGGTCTGGTGTTGTATCCGCATTTCACCGACAAAATCATTCCCGGCTGGCTGGATAAATCTCTGCCGTGGCGCAAGGCGAAAGGCGAATGGCTGGATAACGTGGTGCTGGTATCGCCGTCTGCGAACTATCTGGCACGCCTGCCCTACGGAAAAATGCCGGATCGCAGCGACTTCAAAAAATTTATTCATGACCCGGCGGCGAGAATGCGCGATTGGCGGACGGCTATTGCGGAGAGCGAGCGGTTGGGGCAGGAATTTCTGGATTTAACGCGAGGCGACAATATTTCGCCGCACATACAGCCGCTTTAATCCGGTTTGCACTCGTTGCCTATGCAGGCCGCTCAATAATTCACCACCGGGGCGAGCCATCGTTCCACCAGTTTCGAATCCATACCTTTGCGTCTGGCGCAATCTTCTACCTGGTCTTTGTCGATTTTCCCGGTGGCGAAATATTGTGACTGGGGATGCGAAAAATAAAAGCCCGATACGCTCGCCGTCGGCAGCATGGCAAAGCTTTCAGTAAGCGTGATGCCGGCGTTCTTCGGCGCGTCGAGCATTTCGAACAGCGCGGCTTTCTCGGTATGGTCGGGGCAGGCGGGATAACCCGGCGCCGGGCGGATGCCGCGGTATTTTTCCGCAATCAAATCCTCGTTGCTTATTTTTTCATCCGCCGCATAACCCCAGAATTCGCGCCGCACGCGCTTGTGCATGAGTTCGGCGAAGGCTTCGGCGAGGCGATCGGCCAATGCCTTGAGCATGATCGAATTGTAATCGTCGTGCGCGGCTTCAAACGCCTTGACTCGCGCGTCGATGCTGGTGCCTGTTGTCACTGCAAATGCGCCGATGTAATCTTTCACGCCGCTATGTTTCGGCGCGATGAAATCGCCTAGGCACATATTCGGCTTGTCCAGCGGCTTGACCATCTGCTGGCGCAAATTGTGCCAGGTCATCAATATTTGCTGGCGCGACTCATCTGCGTAGATTTCGATGTCGTCGCTGTCGACGGAATTTGCCGGAAACAAGCCGATGACCGCGCTTGCCGTCAGCCATTGATTATCGATAATTTTTTTCAGCATGGCTTGGGCGTCCTTGAATACATTGGTCGCCGCCTCGCCGACTACCTCGTCCTTGAGAATCGCGGGATAACGCCCCGCCAATTCCCAGGTCTGGAAGAACGGTGTCCAGTCGATATAATCGGCAATTTCAGCCAATGAATAATTTTCAAATTTCTTCACGCCGATGAAATTCGGTTGCGGCGGAACATATTGCGCCCAGTCGGTTTTCAGGCCGTGCTCGCGCGCCTGCTGCAAGGTGTAACGCGGCCCCTGGCCTTTTTTATTGGCGTGCAAATCGCGCGTTTTAATGTAATCGGCCTTGATACCGGCGACGTAGTCGTCGCGCAAACTGTCGGACAATAAGTTGCTGCACACGCCGACAGCGCGCGATGCATCCGCCACCCAGATCGTCGGACCATCGTAATGCGGCTCGATTTTCACTGCCGTGTGCGTGCGCGAGGTGGTCGCGCCGCCGATGAGCAGCGGGATGGTGAAACCCTCGCGCTGCATTTCCTGCGCGACGAACGCCATTTCTTCCAGGCTCGGCGTAATCAAACCGGAAAGCCCGATGATATCGGCTTTCTCCTTTTTCGCCACGTCGAGAATTTTCGCGCAAGGCGTCATCACACCGAGGTCGATCACTTCATAGTTGTTGCACTGGAGCACCACGCCGACGATATTCTTGCCGATGTCGTGTACATCACCCTTGACCGTCGCCATGACGATTTTTCCCTTGGCCTTGTTATCGCCGGAGCGGGTCTTTTCCTTTTCGATATAAGGAATCAGGTGCGCAACCGCCTGTTTCATCACGCGCGCACTCTTCACCACCTGCGGCAAAAACATTTTGCCCGCGCCGAACAGATCGCCGACGACATTCATGCCCGCCATCAGCGGCCCTTCGATCACCTCGATCGGCCGGGCAAACTTCTGCCGTGCTTCTTCGGTGTCTTCGATGATATAGCCGGTGATACCGCGCACCAGCGCGTGCGATATGCGCGACTCAACAGGTTCGCTGCGCCAGGCAAGATCCTCTACCTGCACCTTGCCGCCGCTTTTGATGTTTTCGGCAAAGGTCACCAGGCGCTCGCCCGCATCGGGACGGCGGTTGAGCACTACGTCTTCGACGCGCTCGCGCAACTCGGGGTCGATTTCGTCGTAAACGCCGAGTTGCCCGGCGTTGACAATGCCCATCGTCATGCCCGCTTTGACGGCGTGATACAGAAATACCGTGTGAATTGCCTCGCGCACGGCGTCGTTTCCGCGGAATGAAAAACTCACGTTCGACACGCCACCGGAAATTTTTGCGTGCGGCAGGCTTTGCTTGATCCAGCGCGTCGCATTGATGAAATCGACCGCGTAATTGTTGTGTTCCTCGATGCCGGTGGCAATGGCGAAAATATTCGGGTCGAAAATAATATCCTCCGGCGCAAAGCCGATTTCATTGACCAGAATATCGTAGCTGCGCTGGCAGATTTCTATCTTGCGCTGGTAGGTGTCGGCCTGGCCTTTTTCGTCGAAGGCCATCACGATCACCGCCGCGCCGTAACGCTTCACCAGCTTTGCCTGGCGCTTGAACTCCGCCACGCCCTCTTTCATCGAAATCGAATTCACCACGCATTTGCCCTGCACGCATTTCAAGCCGGCTTCGATCACTTCCCATTTGGAGGAGTCGATCATCACCGGTACGCGCGATATGTCCGGCTCGGAGGCGATCAGGTTCAAAAACTTCACCATCGCCGCTTTCGAGTCGAGCATGGCTTCGTCCATGTTCACGTCGATAATCTGCGCGCCGTTCTCGACCTGCTGCCGCGCCACGGCAAGCGCCTCGGTGTAATTTTCGCTGAGAATCAGACGCGCAAAAGCCTTCGACCCGGTGACGTTGGTGCGTTCACCGACGTTGACGAAAAGCGAATTGTCGGAGATAACGAGAGGTTCGAGGCCTGAGAGTTGCAGAACATGGGACATGGTTATTTTTTCAACGAATTATCTGGCTGGCACGCAGCCGGGAAGTTTTTCACGGTTGGCGCGTGTTCGGAAATCTTATTTCAGCAAGGTTGCGCGGTTATGCCGCTGCCTTTTCATCCGTGCCCGGCAACATTCTTGGCGGCATATTTCTTACTGCATCGGCAATCGCCTTGATATGTGCTGGCGTGGTGCCGCAGCAGCCGCCGACGATGTTCACGTAGCCGGCATCGGCAAAGCCTTTCACCACATTTGCGGTGTAGTCCGGCGTCTCGTCGTAGCCTGTTTCGCTGAGGGGGTTCGGCAGGCCGGCATTCGGGTGCGCGCTGACATAAACATCGGACACTTTCGCCATCTCCGCGATGTACGGTCGCATCAGGTCGCCCCCGAGGGCGCAATTCAGGCCGATGGAAATTGGATTGGCATGACGCAGCGAGCTGTAGAACGCCGCAGTGGTCTGCCCCGTCAGCGTGCGTCCGCTGGCGTCGGTGATGGTGCCGGAGATCATCACGGGTAATTTCATTCTGTGGTCGTCGAAATACTGGTCGATGGCGAACAGCGCGGCTTTCGCGTTCAGGGTATCGAAAATGGTTTCAACCAATAAAATATCCGCGCCGCCTTTGACCAGGCCGTCGATGGCTTCAGTATAAGAAGTCACCAGCGTATCGAAACTCACGTTACGGAAACCGGGATCATTCACGTCCGGCGAGATCGACGCCGTCTTGCTGGTCGGCCCGAGGACGCCGGCGGCAAAGCGCAGTTTGTCCGGTGTTTTCCGGCTAAATTCATCGCACAACTGGCGCGCGAGTTTTGCCGCTTCGAAATTCAGCTCGTACACGATATCTTCCATATGGTAATCGGCCATTGCGACGGAAGTGGAATTAAATGTGTTGGTCTCGATAATATCCGCGCCGGCTTCGAGGTATTGCGTGTGGATTTCGCGGATGACCTGCGGCCGCGTCAGCGTGAGCAAATCGTTATTGCCCTTGACATCATGAGCGAAATTTTCAAAACGCTCGCCGCGATATGCAGCTTCGTCCAACTTGTAACGCTGGATCATGGTGCCCATCGCGCCGTCCAGAATCAGGATACGCTGCTTGAGCAGCGACTCGATCAGTTGTGTGCGATCAGTTTGCATAATTAAATTTTCTCATAATAATCAATTAGATATATTATCCTTGATGGCGGCGCGGTGGTGATCTGTGCAAGCGCTGATTTTAGCATGGCACGACCATTACTTCCGCCGATGCGCCACGAGGCCATCGAGGGCAAAAATGAACAGCGCCATCCACACCAAACTGAAGCCGACATATTGGTGAAGCGTCACGGTTTCGCGATAGAGCAGCACGCCGACCAGAAATTGTATCGTCGGCGCAATGTATTGCAGTATGCCGATCAGCGTGAGCGAAATGCGCCGCGCCGCAGAGGCAAACATCAGCAGCGGCACAATCGTGATGATGCCGGTAGCGACCAGCATTACATTAGTGCCCATGTCCGCGTGCAGCAAGGCGCCGGTGTGTTGGCTTTCTGCGTAGAGCAAATACCCGAGTGCGGGCAGAAAGACAATCATCGTTTCCAGGGTTAAACCCTGAATCGAATTCAGGCTCGCATGTTTTTTGATCACGCCATAAAACGCGAAGGAAAACGCCAGCGCCAGCGCAATCCACGGGATCGCGCCGTAAGCGAAACCCAGCACGAGTACGCCCGTCGCGGCCAGCGCCACGGCAATCCATTGTCCGCGGCGAAGCTGCTCGCGCAAAAACAGCACGCCGATCAGCACGCTCACCAGCGGATTGATGAAATAGCCGAGACTGGTTTCGACCACGTATCCGGCGTTAACGCCCCATACAAAGATCAGCCAATTGGCGGTAATCAGCACCGCAGCAGCGGAATAGATTCGCAATACATGAAATGTTTTTGCGTTATCGAAAAGTGCTGTCGCCTGACCGCTGCCAATCACGTAGGCGGTGAGCAATATGCACGACCAGACGATGCGGTGGCAAATTAATTGCAATGCAGGGACGTGTTGCAGGCTCTTCCAGAAAATGGTGAGCAGTCCCCATATGACGTAGGCGCCGAGCGCATACCACACGCCGCGACTCATGCAACGTCAATCGAGAACCAAACGTATCCCATAACTATATGATTTAATTAAATTATTTAACCAAGGCTGACGCCGAGCATTTTGCCGATGGAAAAGGCGACCAGGCCCGCGCCGCCGCCGATAAGCAACATGCGCAGGCCGCCCGGAAAGAAATTTTTACCGGTGAATAAACTCAGCGTTGCGCCAACACCGAACAAACCGAGCCCACTGATTGCAACTGAAATCATTAATGCGGCGTTATTGCTTATGCCCGCTAACTCGGCAAACAAAAAAGGTAGCAGAGGCACGATCGCGCCGGTAACAAAAGCCAGAAACGATGAAATCGCGGCGCCCCACGGCGAACCGAGTTCGTCCGGGTTGAGTCCCAGCTCCTCCCGCGTCAGCGCGTCGAGCGCCTTTTTCGGATCGGCAATCAAGCTGTCCGCCAGCTTCTTTGCCTCGATCGAGCTCATGCCGCGGGCTTCGTAAATCAGCGCGAGTTCCGCCGCTTCTTCCTGCGGATATTCATCCAGTTCGTCCGACTCAAGGCCGATCTGGTATTCATACATTTCGCGCTGCGATCGGACCGAGACGTATTCGCCCGAGGCCATCGATAGCGCCCCCGCGATCAAACCGGCAACGCCGGTAAGAAGAATCATTTTCGAGTCAGCCGCCGCGCCAGCAACGCCCATGATCAGGCTGGCATTCGACACCAAGCCGTCGTTTACGCCGAACACTGCTGCGCGCAAATTGCCGCCGCCGCCGTTTCGATGGCGCTTGCCGACCTGGTCGAGGTTGGTCGGCATGGCGTGGCCTTGCGGCGACTTTACGTACAGAGACATGCCGCGGATTTTCATCGCCGTGAGGATCGGCTTCATGCGCTTGACGCCGAGTCTTTTTACCAGCGCCGCCACCAGGCGCGTGCGCAAAGGTGGCGAAAACGTTTGCGGCAATTGGATATGATTGCTTTGCGCCTTGCTCTCCCACAGCCCTGCCTGCTGCTCGGCGCGCTCGGCCAGCTCGTTGAACAATGCTTCGCGCGGCGTGCCTTTTTCGCATTGCGCAACAACACGATATAAATACGAAGAAGATTTTTCCTCGCGCCAACTGTGTAATTCGTTCATGGAGCATGCGCCCTGACGGTTTGATAAGTTAGAATATAGCTGAAAACCGACTGAGCTTGCTGTGACTTCCACCGTTTCAAGCAAAAATTTCCCGCCGTTATCGCTCGCTTGGACCGTTTGGGGTCTCGGTGCCATGTTGTACGTCATCGCGTTTTATCAGCGCGTCGCGCCGGCGGTACTGACGCGCGAATTGATGGCGGATTTTTCGTTGAGCGCCGCTGCGCTGGGAAATCTGTCGGCATTTTATTTTTACAGTTACGTCGCGATACAGATTCCCACGGGCATCATGGCAGATAAATTCGGCCCGCGCCGTCTGCTTACAGCCGGAGCGGCGATCACGGCCATTGGCACACTGGTGTTCGCGCTGGCACCGACGGTTGCGGTTGCCAATTTCGGGCGCCTGCTTATCGGCGCATCGGCGGGCGTGGCTTTTGTCGGCATGATGAAAATCGCCAGCCATTGGTTGCCCGCAAAGCTGTTCGCCTTGGCCAGTGGCATGGCGCTGGCGACGGGCATCGCGGGCGCAGTGTTTGCCGGCGTGCCGTTGCGCGAAATGGCGACCGCTTTCGGCTGGCGCAATGTCATGATTTTCAGCGCGGGCTTCAGCGCGCTGCTGGCCGCGGCAACCTGGTGGCTGGTGCGCGATGATCCGGCAGAAAAGAATTTCACCAGTTACTTTGCCCATGCTCATGAAGGTGCGCGGCAGCAAATTTCCGTTATCAGTGGGCTGAAGCGTGTGCTCAGCTATCGCAACACATGGTTGTTATTTGCCATTCCCGGCGGCGCGGCAGGACCGATTATTACGTTTGCCGGCTTATGGGGCGTGCCGTATTTAGTGACCCATCGCGACCTCACCACAAACCAGGCGGCGATGCTCGCTTCCGCAATGATGATCTCCTGGGCTATCGGCGGCCCCGTTCTGGGAACCCTGTCGCAAAAACTTGGACGGCGAAAACCGTTTTATATTCTGAGCTGTTTCATGCTCGCGGTCGGCTGGTCGACCGTCATTTTCTTTCCTTTGCTGCCGTTCGTTTTCCTGATTCCGCTTTTGCTGGTTATAGGGTTTTTCAGCGGTATGATGATCATCGGATTTGCTTTCGCCAAGGAATCTGTCCCGCTACAGTTCGGCGGCACTGTCTCCGGCGTGACCAATATGGGTGTCATGATGGGACCGATGATCCTACAACCGCTGGTAGGATGGATGTTGGACAAAAATTGGCACGGGACGCTGAAAGACGGCGCGCGGGTGTACGACCTCGCCGCATATCAAAGCGGATTCAAACTGATGCTGGCGTGGACGCTATTGTCTATGTTATTGATTTTATTAACCAAAGAAACCTACTGCAAACAGACTGTTCAGGCCGCGGATTGATTTGCCAAATGACTATAGAACCACCAGCAAACAAATCCCAGGCTCATCAGTGCGGCGGAGCTTAATGCCATCAGCAATCCCGAATTCGACACCAGCGCTGACAAGGTGCCGGCGACGAGGCCCATCATCAACACCGAAATGGACGCTTGCAGCGACGAGGCGAGCCCGCGGTTGGCCGGAAAGATATCCATAATCAAAATCGACACGACCGGCAAGGTCAGTTGCAATCCGATATTAAACAAGGTCAGCGGCAACACCGCCCATGGCACCGTCATCGTCGGCGCGAAATAGTTGTAGCTCACGTTAATCAACACCGCGATCGCCATCACCGCAAAACCCATATTCACGACTTTGTGAAAGGAATATCTGCCCGCCATGCGGCCGGAAATAAACGCGCCGATCATCATGCCGCTGATAGTGGGAATGAATAGCCAAGCGAACTGGGTTTCATTCAGCTTAAGCAACTTTAAGACGAACGCCGGCGCCGAAACGACATACAAAAAGAATGCGGAGAAATTGAAAGCGGAGGCGAACGACAAAAGAAAGAATCGTCTGCTTTTCAGCACCTTGTAATAATTGCGCAACAGCGGCACGGCATGAAATGGCTGGCGTTTATGCTGCGGCAGACTTTCCGGCAGATACAGCACACTCAACAGCCAAACCAGCAGGCTGAATGCAGTAATAAACCAGAATACTGAGTGCCAGCCGAACGCCGTATGCAGATAGCCGCCGATGATCGGCGCGACAGCAGGGGCAAAACCGAAAATCATCGTCACCATGGACATCATTTTCTGCGCCTCGGGGCCGCTTTGCGTGTCGCGGATAATCGCGCGACCGACAATCATACCGACGCCCGACGACAAGCCCTGCATGGCGCGGAAAAACAGCAGCACGCCGATGCTGGTCGCCAGCGCACAGCCGACCGACGCGATGGCAAATACAATCAGCCCTGTCAGCACTACTTTGCGTCTGCCGAAAGAATCCGACAACGCGCCGTGAAACAGACCCATGAAGCCGGACGCGCCAAGGAAAAAACTCAGCGTCTGCTGCAATTGAAACGACGAGGCATTCAAATCCTGTTCGATTGCATGGAACGACGGCAGATAGGTGTCGATGGCGAACGGTCCGAGCGTCGCCATCAGCGCGAGCAGGATAGTGAGCAGGGTCGTTCCAGCCTTGTTTGCGGGTAGGGCGATACTCATGACCGAATCAGAATTTGGCAAGACGACATGATAGCGTTTATTGCCGCACTGCGTGTTTCATGCTGCGGACAAATGCAACCAGGCGGCTCGGCGTTTTTTCACCCGAAACCGCAGTTTCATATTATCGCCTGTTGCCTACCCTGAAATGCGCTGTGAGGCATTACCTTCGGCGTTTGGGTGACGTCGCTCGGACCGAAATCATCCCACGCGCCGCGCGCGCGGAAGATTTCTAATTGCGCAACGGGTGCGGATAGGAAAAGGGCGTGTAGCCTTTTTTGGGCCGGAGGAAATAATCGCGGTCAATTTTTACAACTTCAGGGCAAACGGAGATCACGCCATTTACCGTTGAATTAGGCATGGGAAGCGTGTTATCCCATATAAACAAGTCAGTGATGCGGTCGGGCGGCATTTTGCAACTCAGCTTTCCCTGCGCGTCGTAGCCTCCCTCGACCATCAATTCGAGCCCATAACGGAACTGCGCGGCGATGGTGTTATTGAATATGACGCCGTCGCCACCGCGTATACCAATCGCGGTGCGCGCCACGTCTGACCGCGGTAAATCCGTGTTAATGACATTACCGTAAATTTCATACTGGCGCGACCCTGTGGGTGATCCGTTTTGTTCAGCTCGCCCGTGCGCGTCGAGCGCAAAATCATTTTTGGTGCTGGCGGTGGTAACCGCAGTGTTGTAGCGGAAGACATAGCGTGATGAATTGTTTGATGCGACGTGGTGGCGATTGCCCGCCATATAATTATTCTCAATGAAAATATTATCTGCCGATCCCAGCGCCAGGCCCGGCCAGCTGCCATCACCGTACACTACGACACCATAGCCGAGGATCACTGCTTTGTGGCGTGGGTGGAAAAAATAATTGTTGATGAAGTCGTTATTAAAAACCACTCCGCGGTTTGCAACGGGACTTCCGTTGACGGTAATGGCAGAGGCGCCGAAGCCGGAAAATTTCGCGTTAAAAACTCGGAAGTCTTCACAAGCACTGCTGAGTCTGGCGCCGCCGGAATATTTCCATCCGTTCAACATCAGGCCATTGTCGCGCTGATCGCTGCCGTTGGATTTCTCACCGCCTTTGCCATTGCCTTGCAGCGCCAAATTGGAAAGGGCATTGGGTTTGCCGGGGGCGCAATTGAAGGTAATCAGGAAATTGCCCGGGCCGATTTTTTCCGGATTCGCGCTTTCATCCGGAGTATTGCGCGCAATAACGGTCAGATTCTTCCCCGCGCCTCTGATATAGACGCCAGGACCGACTTTCAAAGAATTCAATCCCCAGTCACAGACCCCGGCCGGAATGTTAACCTGAGTCCCCGGCTCCGCCCGGGATGCAACTGCGGATACATCGTCGAAACTGCAGGATCTAGCGTCCACTTTATTCGTTACTTTTATTCCTGTGGGTTCGGGCGCGGTGGGGGCGCTGCCGACGTATGGCAAACCAGCCGGTTTGATTTCAGCATGCCCAAGCACACTGCCTGCGGCCAGAAAAACTACGATTAAATTCCATTTAATCATATAGTTATTACGCTTTCTCAAAACGCCGGTATTGAATCGATTCGGCGATATGCGTGGACGAAATATTTTCCTGCCGGTTCAAATCGGCGATGGTGCGCGCCAGTTTGAGCACGCGGTGATACGCGCGGGCCGATAAATTAAGTCGGCTGATGGCCTGTTTCAATAAGTCTTCACCGGTTTTGTCCGGCGCGCAGAGTTTGTCGATTTCCTTGGTTGTCAGAGCCGCGTTGGGTTTTCCTTGGCGGGTAAATTGTATTTGATAAGCGTTTTCCACCCGCGCGCGGATGACATCGGAAGACTCGCCGGTCGCCGCACCGGTCAAATCTTTTTCCGGCAGTGCAGGCACTTCAATCAGTATATCGATGCGGTCAAGCAGCGGACCGGAAATCTTATGCCGATACCGCGCGACAGCATCAGGTGTGCAGCGGCATTTTCCGTTCGGGTGGCCGAGAAATCCGCACGGGCACGGATTCATCGCCGCGACCAATTGAAATTGCGCAGGGAAATCGGCCTGCCGTGCGGCG
This sequence comes from Burkholderiales bacterium, assembly GCA_049698095.1. Classification (GTDB taxonomy): domain Bacteria; phylum Pseudomonadota; class Gammaproteobacteria; order Burkholderiales; family JBEEJL01; genus JBEEJL01. The sequence goes on along the minus strand of JBAVXA010000048.1, from coordinate 2,552 downwards.
CGCGAAATGGTAATGCGCCCCGATTCCAACGGCTCGCGCAATACTTCAAGCACGCTGCGATCGAACTCCGGCAATTCGTCAAGAAATAAAACTCCGTGATGCGCCAGCGAAATTTCGCCCGGGCGCGGATACGATCCGCCGCCGACCAGTGCGGCGCTGGACGCAGTGTGATGGGGCGAGCGAAATGGACGGCGCTTCCAGTTTTCCACCTTGAATCCGCCGCTGCCGAGCGATTGCAGCGCCGCCGATTCCAGCGCGTGCTCCTCCGTCATCGACGGTAACACCCCGGCAAAGCGCGATGCCAGCATGGACTTGCCGGTGCCCGGCGGGCCGACCATCAAAAGCGAATGACCACCGCTGGCGGCGACTTCGAGTGCGCGCTTTGCTTGAGCCTGGCCTTTCACTTCGCTGAAGTCGGCATAGTGCAGGGCAGAGGAAACCGGTTTTGTCACGTAGCGCGCCATCGGTTCCTGACGGGTCAGGTGCGCACATACCTCGAGAAGGGTTTTGGCCGAATAAATCACCGCATCCTGCACCAACGCGGCTTCGGCCGCGCTGTCCGCCGGCAATACGAACGCACGCCCGTCGTTGTGCGCCTTGTAGGTCATCGCCAACGCGCCACGGATGGCGCGCAGCTCGCCAGTAAGCGCGAGTTCGCCGGCAAATTCGTATTCTTGCAAAGCGTCCTTGGGAATCTGCCCGCTGGCGGCGAGGATGCCGATAGCGATCGGCAAATCGAAGCGACCGGATTCCTTGGGCAAATCCGCCGGTGCCAGATTCACCGTGATGCGGCGCATGGGAAACTCGAATCGCGCGTTTTGTAACGCCGCTCGCACACGGTCTTTGCTTTCTTTCACTTCGGCTTCAGGCAGGCCGACGATGGTAAACGCGGGCAGGCCGTTGGCCAGATGCGTTTCCACATGCACAAGCGGCGCGTCCATGCCCGACAAGGCGCGGCTAAACAAAACGGCGATCGACATTCCTTGCTATTTCTGTTCCAGGGCCGTGATCTTTGCTTCGAGTTCGGTAAGCTTTTCCCGCGTGCGCTTCAGCACTTCCGTTTGCACGTCGAATTCTTCGCGCGTGACCAGGTCCAGCTTGGCGAAGGCCGTGCCCATCATGGCGCGCATGTTTTTTTCAATATCTTTTGCCGGGCTCGTGGCGAACAATTCGCTGATCTTCTGGTTGATATCGTCGAGAATTTTTTTGCTATCCATAAAAATGCCTCCGCAATAAGCAACCAGTGTATCAAATTACCCCCGCTTCATTTTGTCTGCACGTTTGTTGTGCACGCCTGAATTCTGCCGCCTTTCAATGGTGCAGTGCGAAAACCCGGGAATTCATGATTTGCGGTAACCGATTGAATAAATGGAATATTTTTTCTGGCACACTTGCTGCTGATAGGTCATTGGTAGCAATTATTTTGTCTTAATCAAATATTTAGGGAATGCCATGAAAAAATCTTTAAGTACCCTGTTACTCGCCACTTTATCTGCCGCTTCGTGGAATGCTGTTGCCGCTGAAGAAGCGAAGTCTCCACACACATTAACTGCCAACGGCGGGCTCTTTAGCCAGTATGTTTTTCGCGGCCTGACGCAAACCAACGAGAAGCCGGCGTTTCAGGGCGGCGTCGATTACTCGCATGCCAATGGTTTTTATCTTGGCAACTGGAATTCCAATGTGAGCTGGATCAGCGACGCAGCGCAGACGTTCGGCGCAGGCCCGGTATCCGCAAGCCTGGAAAGCGATTTTTACGGCGGTTATAAAGGCAGCTTCAGCGAGGACATTCCTTACGATGTTGGCTTTCTGCGTTACCAGTACTGGGGGACTTATGAAAACGGTTTCGTTAAGCCCGACACCAATGAATTTTACGCCAGCGTCGGCTACAAATGGGCCACCCTGAAATACTCATACAGTGTCGGTGATACCTTCGGCATTGCGGATTCCAAAGGTTCCGATTACATCGAATTGAACGTCAGCGCACCCCTATCGGCAAAGTGGACCGTCGCCGCGCACGTCGGCAAGCAGCGCTATAAAGGGCCAAACCGCGCCGATCTCGATTACAACGATTACAAGCTGGGCGCCACCTATGACTTGGGCGAAGGCTATAGTCTCGGTGTGGCTGGAACCAATACCAACGCCAAAGATTCGGTCTACACCCTGCTCGGCAAGAACATCGGCAAGTCGCACTTCGTTGTTAATGTCGCCAAAACATTCTAAATCGGGAGCAAACATGAAGCTCGTTACCGCCATTATCAAACCGTTCAAGCTCGACGAGGTGCGCGAAGCACTGTCGGCGATCGGTGTGCAAGGGATTACCGTCACGGAAGTCAAAGGCTTCGGCCGCCAGAAAGGTCATACCGAGCTTTATCGCGGCGCCGAATACGTGGTCGATTTTTTGCCCAAGGTGAAAATCGAAGCGGCTATCAAATCCGAGTTGCTCGAACAAGTTATTGAAGCCATCGAGAAAGCGGCTAATACCGGCAAGATCGGCGATGGCAAAATATTCGTTTTCGAGCTTGAACAAGTCATTCGTATTCGCACCGGTGAAA
>JBAVXA010000047.1:0-22577 GCA_049698095.1 Burkholderiales bacterium | reverse complement strand
ACAGTGCAGAAACAGCCAAGGTCATCGCGGCATCGGGAATATGATTGAAATCGGCGTCGATCGGCTTGAGCCTGCCGTCGCCGCGAACCTCAATCCAGTCGTCGCCCCATTCAACCCGCGCGCCCATTTGTTGCAACGCGTCGACAAAGCGCACATCGCCCTGAATACTGCTTCGACCAACACCGGTCACGCGCACTGGCCCATGCCCGATCGCGCCGGCGGCAAGAAAATAGGATGCCGAAGACGCATCGCCTTCGACCGAAATTTCGCCCGGACTTTGGTAGGGGTGATCTCCTGAAAGAAAAAAACTCTGCCAGCCATCGCGCTCGACTGCGACACCAAAGCGCCGCATCAGGCTCAGGGTGATTTCCACGTAGGGCCTTGAAATCAGGTCGCCGACCACGGCTATCTTTATCGGCTGTTTTGCCAGCGGCAAGGCCATCAACAGCGCGGTGAGAAACTGGCTCGATACGTCGCCACGAACCGTGATGTCCCGCTTAAAATCTAAATGCGCCGGCTTGATATGCAGCGGCGGAAAGCCTGTGTTGGCGACGTAATCGATGTGCGCGCCGAGTTGCCGCAATCCGTCAACCAGATCGCCTATCGGTCTTTCATGCATGCGAGCGACGCCGGACATCCGATAGTCGCCCCCAGCGATCGCCAGCGCGGCACAAAGCGGACGAATCGCCGTCCCGGCGTTGCCCATGAACAAATCCGCCTGCTTAACCGGGAACACTCCTGCTACACCCTCGACTCGATAGTCATAGGGGTTCGCGTGGCGACGTATGTTCACACCCAATTTTTTCAGCGCATCGAGCATCACGCGGGTGTCGTCCGACTCAAGCAGGTTTTTGATTTCCGTCGCGCCTCGGCACAGCGACGCCAACAGAAGAATCCGATTCGAAATGCTTTTCGAGCCTGGCAATGCGACGGTACCCAGGGCGCTTTTAACGGGCGCGAGATCGAGGAATTCCATCGCCGGTGCTCAAGTTTTCAACTTTGCCAGCCAGGCGCTGCGTGCGTTGCGGGCGAAGTCAAACAGTTGTTCGAGGCCTGCTGCATCGCGCTGCTCCAGCATGTGACGCAACGCAGTCACTTCGTGCAGATAACGATCAATTTCACCCAATAGCGCGTCGCGGTTAGCGATGCAGATATCGCGCCACATCTCAGGATGGCTGCCAGCGATGCGGGTAAAGTCACGAAAACCGCCAGCGGCAAATTCGAACATCACGTCGGCATCAGGCCGGCTGGCGATATCGTGCACCAATGCGTAAGCGAGCAAATGCGGCAAATGGCTCACGGCAGCAAATACCGCGTCGTGGCGGGAGGCCTGCATCTCGCGCACTTCAGCGCCGCAAGCCTGCCACATTGTGCGAATCGTTTCGACGGCCTGAGGCAAGTTTTCCGCGAGCGGGGTAAGTACAACTTTTCTATGCCGAAACAAATCCGCCCGCGCTGCCGACACTCCGCTGATCTCCGCGCCGGCAATCGGATGCGCCGGCACAAAGCGCGCAACGTGTGCCCCCAGCTGCGCGTAAGCAAATGACAGGACATCCTGCTTGGTGCTGCCCGCGTCCGTGACAACAGTTTGCGCGCCGAGGTGCGGCGCAATCTGCGCCATGACCGCACTCATTTGCCCGACCGGCATGGCAAGCAATACGATGTCGGCGTCATGCAAGGTGGCCCGGTCGGCATGGCCAATCGAGTCGATCACGCCCAGCGCCAATGCGCTCTCCAGACTCGCGCGCGTGCGGCCGACACCGATTATGGTTTTTGCGAGGTTCGCCTGCTTCAGCGCCAATGCACACGACCCGCCGATGAGCCCGACGCCGAAAATAACTATTTTCATCACTATTCGATTTAATTTAATTAATTATTATCGCGCGACGCCGGCAAAATCTATAAAGCCCGTTTCAAGGCGGCAAGAAAAGTTTGGTTTTGCTGCTGCAAGCCGACTGTGACGCGAAGATATTCCGGCATGCCGTAACTCGCCACCGGGCGCACGATGACGCCCGAGCGTAGCAGCTTCTGGTAAACGCCTGCCGCGTTACCGACTTTGACGCTGACGAAATTACCGAACGATGGAATGTGCTCCAAACCCAATCCGCGAAATCCGGCGAGCAACTGCGCCATGCCCGCCTGGTTCAGCGCATAGCTGCGCAGAACGAAATCATCATCATTTAGCGCAGCCTCCGCGGCGGCGAGCGCGAGGCTGTTGACATTGAACGGTTGACGCACCCGATTCATCATCGCAATCAGGTCGGTATGCGCAATGCCGAATCCGACGCGCAGGCCGGCAAGCCCGAATGCTTTGGAGAAAGTTCGACTGATAACCAGATTGGGAAATTCATTCAGCCAGGTCATGCTTTGCGATGCGTTCTGCGGCGATAGATATTCGGTGTACGCCTCGTCGAGCACCACCAGAATATTTTCCGGCAGGGATTTCAGGAAAGCATGCAGGGCAACAGCGGGAATATAAGTCCCGGTCGGGTTGTTCGGGTTGGCGATAAAAATGATCCGTGTCGTTGGCGTTACTGCAGCGCGCATCGCCTGCAGATCATGACCGAAATTTTTCGCTGCCACTTCAATACCATGTGCGCCTATCGCTTTAACCACCAGCGGGTAAACCGCGAATGCATGCTGAGAATAGATTGCGTCGAGACCCGGGCGCAAAAACGTGCGCGCCATGAATTCGAGCACGTCATTCGAGCCGTTTCCCAACACGATCTGTTCGAGTTTGACGCCGAATTTTTCTGCAATTGCCCGCTTGAGCGCATAACCGGTGCCGTCGGGGTAGAGTGACAAATCCGGCAGCGCCGCCTCAATGGCGGCCAATGCCGCCGGACTGATGCCAAGCGGGTTTTCGTTCGAGGCCAGTTTAATGATGCTGGCTTCCTGCAAACCCATTTCGCGCGCGAGTTCGGCAATCGGCTTGCCCGGCTGGTATGGCGCTATGTCGCGAATATAGTCCGGAGCGAGATCGCAGAGATTCATAAATTATTTAATATAAACAATTAGTTATAATACTGCGACAGGGTAGGAGCCGAGCACTTTCATAAATGAGGTGCGCTGCTTTAATTCATCCAGTGTCTTGATGACAATCGCGTCGTCCTTGTGTCCTTCGATGTCGATGAAGAATACGTATTCCCACATCACGCTCTTCAACGGACGCGACTCAAACTTGGTCATCGATACGCCGTTTTGCGCCAGCGGTGTGAGGAGATCATGCACGGCGCCGGGGCGGTTTTTGGTCGACAACACCAAAGACGTTTTATCCCTACCCGATGCTGCGTAATCATCACGACCCAGAACCAGGAAGCGCGTCGTGTTATTCGGTTCGTCTTCGATATTTTTCGCCAGACCGATCAGATTATATTGCTCACCCGCCATTTCACCTGCAATTGCGGCCGCGCCCGCTTCTTCAGCAGCCATGCGCGCGGCCTCGGCATTACTGGCAACCGGAATGCGCTGCGCTACGGGCATATGGCTATTCAGCCATTCGTGGCATTGCGCTAATGACTGCGCGTGCGAATATACTTTGGCAATTTTCTCCAACGCCCTTTCTTCTTTGCACAACAAGTGGTGATGGATACGCAGCACCACTTCGCCGCAAATTTTCAGCGGCGATTCGATCAGCAAATCAAGCGTGCGTCCAATCGCACCTTCCGTTGAATTCTCTACCGGAACAACGCAGAAATCGGCCTCGCCCGCTTCGGTCGTGCGAAAAACCGTATCGATGGAAGGTTGCGGCAGGGCTTGCGCCGCATGGCCGAACTGCTTCACCGCCGCCGCCTGGCTGAACGTTCCGACCGGACCGAGATAGGCGACCGTGAGCGGCCGTTCAAGCGCAAGGCAAGCCGACATGATTTCGCGGAACAACAGGGCTGCTGTCTCGTCCGACAGCGGACCGGTGTTGATTTCCTTGATCCGGCGCAGGACTTGCGCTTCGCGGTCCGGGCGGTACGCGACGCCTTTCTTCAGGCGGCCGATCGCCTGAGCATTTTCCGCCCGCGAATTAAGCAACTTGAGCATTTCAGCGTCAATTGCATCGATACTCGCGCGCAGATTTTGCAGTTCGTCGCTCAACGCTTGGGTTCATCCTGCAACGGAATCGCGCGCACCGAAAGGACTCCCTTGATTGCGCGGATGTCCCTCACCACCTGGTCGCTGATCGGACTGTCCACATCAACCAGCGTATACGCCATGTCGCCGCGGGATTTATTGATCATGTTGTGAATGTTCAACTTCGCATTGGCCATGGCAGTGGAGATTTGGCCCAGCATATTCGGCACGTTCGCGTTGGCAATCGAAATCCGATATGGCGATTCGCGCGTCATTTCGACATTGGGAAAATTCACCGAGTTTGCAATTGTCCCCTGCTCGAGAAATTCGCGCACCTGATCGACCACCATGATGGCGCAATTTTCCTCCGCCTCGGCAGTCGATGCTCCCAGATGCGGCAGGGCCACCACGCCGGGATGGCCGATGGATCCGGGTGCCGGAAAGTCGCAGATATAGTAACGCAATTTTTTTTGCGTCAATGCCGCGAGCACCGCGTCTTCATCGACAATGCCGTCGCGCGAAAAATTCAGCAGCGCGCAATCGGATTTCATCAGCTGCAGACGCTGTTCGTTCAGCAAGCCGCGTGTGGTCTCGACCAATGGGACATGCAAACTGACAAAATCGCTTTGCTTCAGCACTTCTTCTACGCTATTGGCTTTTTTCACATTCGAAGGCAATCGCCATGCGGCATCGACAGTGATATGCGGATCGAAGCCGATGACTTTCATGCCGAGCTTGATGGCGGTATCCGCCACCAGACTGCCGATGGCGCCAAGCCCGATAATGCCCAACATTTTTCCCGGCAATTCGGAGCCGGCAAATTGCTTCTTGCCGTCTTCCACTTTCGCTTCCAGATCCGGCGCCGCTTTATCCAGCGACTCCACGTAGCGCATCGCAGGCGCCAGATTGCGGGCGGCAATCAGCAAGCCTGCCAACACCAATTCCTTCACGGCGTTGGCATTGGCGCCGGGCGCGTTAAAAACCGGCACCCCACGCGCGCTCATACTATCCACCGGGATATTATTGGTGCCGGCGCCGGCACGACCGATCGCCTTTACGCTCAGCGGAATGTCCATTCCGTGCATATCATGGGACCGCAGCAAAATTGCATCAGGATGCGCAATGCTTTTCGCAACGTCGTACTGGTCAGCCGGCAGACGGCTCAGCCCGACCGGCGCGATCTGGTTCAATACGAGAATATGGTATTTTTTCACTGTAAAGGCGATCCGGGTCAGAGATTATTTTTTTCAAATTCCTGCATGTAATTGACCAGTGCCTGCACGCCCTCGAGCGGCATTGCGTTGTAGATTGACGCACGCATTCCGCCCACCGAACGATGCCCTTTGAGCTGCAACAGTCCACGTGCTTCGGCGCCTTTGACGAATGCCGCGTCCATCGCGTCGTCGGCGGCCCTGAACACGACATTCATGCGCGAGCGATCCGCTTTTTCAACCGGGTTTTTGTACAGCCGGCTGTTGTTGATAAGGTCGTAGAGCAGCTTGGCCTTGGCGATATTCTTTTGCTCGATCGCCGCCAGTCCGCCTTGTTCGAGCAGCCACTCGAAAACCAGGCCGGCCACATAAATTGCGAATGTCGGGGGCGTGTTGTACATCGAATCGTTTTCCGCCACGGTCTTGAAATCGAACGCGGACGGCGTAATGGGCAAGGCGTCACCGATAAGGTCTTCACGCACGATGACGATGGTCAACCCTGCCGGCCCGATATTTTTTTGCGCGCCAGCGTAAATCAGCCCGTATTTTGTCACGTCCAGCGGACGCGACAAGATGTTCGACGACATGTCGGCCACCAGCGGAACTGAGCCGGTATCCGGTGTCCATTGATATTCAACGCCGCCAATCGTTTCATTGCTGCAGATGTGCACATACGCCGCGCCGGGGTCCAGCTTCCACCCTGCCTGCAGCGGCATATAGGTGAAATTTCTGTCTTCCGACGACGCGACGATATTGACCCTGGAATATTTTTTCGCTTCCTTGATGGATTTTTTCGACCACTCACCGGTATTGATGAAATCTATCGAATCCTTTCCGCGCAGAAGATTCATCGGAACGATGGCGTTTTCGCCAATCGCCCCGCCCTGCATGAACAGAACTCTATAATTATCTTTTATATTCAATAGCTTACGTAAATTTGTTGTAGCCTGGTCGGCAATCGAAATAAACTCTTTTCCGCGATGACTCATTTCCATCACCGACATTCCGCTTGCGTGCCAGTCCAGCAACTCGTCCCGCACCTGTTCCAGCACCGGTCGCGGCAACACCGCCGGTCCGGCGGAAAAATTGAAAATCTGTTTCACGCTTACAGTTCCTCTTCTTCCTCGGCGATCCGGCTGATGCCAATCAGTTTTTCGTTTTCACCGGTATTGATAAGGGTGACGCCCTGGGTCGAACGACCCATCTCGCGAATCTCTTTTACGCGCGTGCGAATTAACACCCCGCCGTCTGTAATCAGCATGATCTGGTCGTCCGGCCGCACCAGCGTCGCAGCGACAATCTTGCCGTTACGCGCGGTAGTCTGAATCGCGATCATGCCTTGCGTCCCGCGGCCGTGGCGCGTGTATTCGGTAATCAGCGTGCGTTTGCCGTAACCATTTTCCGTAGCGGTGAGCACCGACTGAGTTTCGTCTTCCGCCACCAGCAACGCAATCACGCTTTGGTTGGCGCCGAGGCGCATTCCGCGTACGCCGCGCGCCGTGCGGCCCATCGGACGCACATCATTTTCGTCGAACCGCACTGCCTTACCGCCGTCGGAGAACAACATCACGTCATGCTCGCCGTCGGTGATTGCGACACCGATCAGGAAATCGTTTTCGTCGAGGTCGACCGCAATAATGCCGGCTTTACGCGGATTGGAAAAATCGCTGAGCGGCGTCTTTTTCACCGTTCCCATCGATGTGGCCATGAAGACGAAATGGTTTTCGTCGAAATTTTTCACCGGCAGGACGAATGTGATTTTTTCGCCCTCACTGATCTGCAGCATGTTGACAATCGGCTTGCCGCGGCTGATGCGGCTGCCGACCGGCACTTCGTACACCTTTACCCAGAATACGCGGCCCTTGTTGGAGAAACACAAAATATAATCGTGCGTGTTGGCGATAAATAAATTATCAATGAAATCGTCTTCCTTGGTCGCGGTGGCCTGCTTGCCGCGGCCGCCGCGTTTTTGCGCGCGGTAATCGTCCAAGGGTTGCGATTTGATATAGCCGCTGTGCGACAGCGTCACCACCATTTCCTGCGCGGCAATCAAATCTTCCATCGACATGTCCTGCGTGTTGACCACAATCTCGCTGCGCCGTTTGTCGCCGAATTGCTGTTTGATCACCTTGAGTTCATCGGTAATAATCGCATTAATGCGTGCCGGTTTTGCGAGGATGTCGAGCAAATCGGCAATTTTTTCCATCACCTCCTTGTATTCGCCGACAATCTTGTCCTGTTCGAGGCCGGTCAAACGTTGCAAACGCAATTCCAGAATTGCCTGCGCCTGCGTATCGGATAAACGGTATCCTTTTTTGGTCAGGCCGAATTCTTTTGCCAATCCCTCCGGGCGGTAGGCGTCGCTCTCGGTGCGCGACAACATGTCTTCCACCAATTGCGAGCGCCACAGCTTGGACATCAAGCCCTCCTTGGCGATAGCCGGCGTGGCCGATGCCTTGATCAGCGCGATGATTTCATCGACATTGGACAGGGCGACAGCGAGGCCTTCCAGCACATGGCCGCGGTCACGCGCCTTGCGCAATTCAAATGCAGTGCGGCGCGTCACGACTTCGCGCCGGTGGCGCAGGAAAGTTTCGATGAACTGTTTCAGGTTGAGCAGACGCGGCTGGTTATCGACCAACGCCACCATATTCATGCCGAAGGTGTCCTGCATCTGCGTCTGTTTGTACAGATTGTTCAGCACGACTTCCGGCACCTCGCCGCGCTTCAGTTCGATCACCGCGCGCATGCCGGATTTATCCGATTCATCGCGCAAATCGGAAATCCCTTCTATTTTCTTGTCGCGCACCAGCTCACCAATCTTGATCAGCAAATTGGCTTTGTTGACCTGATACGGCAGTTCGTCGATGACTATGCACTGGCGTCCGCCGGCTTTATCCATATCCTCGAAATGCGTCCGCGCACGCATCACCACGCGTCCGCGGCCGGTGCGGTATCCCTGCTTTACGTCGGCGGTCCCATAAATAATTCCGGCTGTCGGAAAGTCGGGCGCCGGAACGATTTCGATTAATTCCTCGATATCGATTTTCGGGTTTTTCAGCACGGCGAAGCAGGCGTCGATCACCTCATTCAGGTTATGCGGCGGAATATTTGTCGCCATGCCGACGGCGATGCCGGACGCGCCATTCACCAACAGGTTGGGGAACTTGGCCGGCAGAACCAGCGGTTCTTTTTCTGAGCCGTCATAGTTGGGCCCGAAATCGACGGTTTCTTTGTCGATGTCTTCGAGCAATTCGCTGGCGATTTTGGCCATGCGGATTTCGGTATAACGCATTGCCGCCGCATTGTCGCCGTCGACCGAGCCGAAATTGCCCTGGCCGTCGATGAGCGGGTAGCGCAGGGAGAAATCCTGCGCCATGCGCACGATGGTGTCATATACAGCCGTATCGCCGTGCGGATGGTATTTACCGATGACGTCGCCGACGATACGTGCCGATTTTTTGTACGCCTTGTTGTACTCATTGCCGAGTTCGTGCATGGCGAAAAGAACCCGGCGATGCACCGGCTTCAGGCCGTCGCGCGCGTCAGGCAGCGCCCTTCCCACAATCACGCTCATTGCGTAATCAAGGTAGGAGTGGCGCATTTCCTCTTCAATGCTGATTGGCAGGGTTTCTTTGGCGAATTGATCCATTTTGTGGCTTCTTTAGCTAACTTATTGATTAAATTGACAATTTAATTGCTTATCTGATGAATTTTATCACACTCCGACCTCTCCTGGCGAGACAATCCGGCGCCGAAAATCCAGTTGCAAATATGCAACAACCCGATGCCCCGATGTTGCCTCAAGGGTTGTGTGAAGGGGAAACTGTTGTGTATCATCAAGATTGTCTGAAGCAGTGCCCGAAATTCAAATAGTTATTAACAATCATCATTATTTTTGCGGGAGTACAAAGTATGAAAATTTCATTGATAGGCAAGCTCGCGGTGAGCGTTGCTGCGGTTTTTGCCTTAGGCAATAACCCGGCTTTTTCGCACACCCCAGGCTCCGAGGGCACGGCCCAAAGCGGGCACCTGCAGGACGCCAATGGCCACCCAGTCAAGACGGGCGCAGCCGGTGATTGCGTACATTCTGGCGTAGGCGCCAACGGCGGTTACGGAACCGATTGCGCCGTTAAGCCCCCTCCTCCTCCGACTCCAACGCCGACACCGGCTCCAACGCCAGTTCCGACCCCGGTTCCGACGCCAGTGCCGACACCCGTGCCAGCTCCGGCACCGGCACCAGCTCCGGTCAGGCTGCCTGAGAAGATTTCGTTGTCAGCCGATCAGTTCTTCGACTTCAATAAGTCCACCATTAAGCCCGGCGGCAAAGCCGAACTGGATGACCTGGTTTCGAAGATGCAGCGTGTTTCCGTTGACGGCATCAGCCTCGTCGGCCACACCGACAGCATCGGCAGCCCGGCCTACAACCAGAAGCTTTCCGAGCAGCGTGCTGCAGCGGTCAAGGCATATCTGGTGAGCAAAGGTATCGACGCCAACAAGATCACCTCATCAGGCAAAGGCGAAGCGCAACCTGAGGCAAGCAACAAGACTGCCGAAGGCCGCCAGAGAAACCGTCGTGTGGATATCGAGTTGACTGGTCTAAAACAATAGTCAGTTTCTGCATTAACTTAAAACCCCCCGCCTTCGTGCGGGGGTTTTTTATTGCCTGCAATCGTGTAAATTGTCGGCATGACAAATCAAATCAAGAATGTCGTGCATGCCGAATGGGTCGTGCCGGTAGAGCCTGCGGGCATTTGTCTGAAGAATCACTGCGTGGTAGTGAACAACGACGGTCGCATTGAAGCATTGATGCCCAGCGCAGAAGCCAGGCTGGCCTATGCGCAGGCGCAGCATCAGGAATTGCCCGGCCACGTGCTGCTGCCCGGACTGATCAATCTGCATAGCCACGCCGCCATGACCGTCATGCGCGGACTCGCTGACGACCTGCCGTTGATGAAATGGCTCAATGACCACATCTGGCCGGCCGAACTGAAACATGCCAATGCGAACATGGTTTATGACGGCACATTGCTCGCCTGTGCTGAAATGCTGCTAGGCGGCGTGACCGGCTTTAACGATATGTATTTTTTTCCAGATGCTTCGGTGCGCGCGGCGCTGGCATCGGGAATGCGATTGAATGCCGGCATGGTTGTGATCGATTTTGCCAATAGCTATGCATCCGACGCCGCCGACTGCCTGCACAAAGGCCTCGCCACACGCGACACCTATAAGGGCGAGGCGCTGATCGACTTCAGCCTCGCTCCGCACGCGCCCTACACCGTGAGCGACGCCAGCTTCAAGCGAATTATCATGCTGGCGGAACAGCTGGACTTGCCGATTCACATTCACATTCACGAAACGCGGGATGAAATTGATCATAGCCTTTCGCAATTCCATTTACGCCCGCTGGCACGGCTGCAGAATCTCGGCCTGCTCGGGCCGAATCTGATAGCCGTGCATTCAGTTCATCTGGAACAGCATGAAATCGACTTGCTGGCGAAACTCGGCAGTCATGTGGCTCATTGCCCTGCCTCGAACCTCAAGCTGGCAAGCGGTATCGCGCCGATCGCACAAATGCTCGACGCAGGCATCAACGTCGGCATCGGCACAGACGGCGCGGCGAGCAACAACAGGCTCGATATGTTCGGCGAAATGCGCCTTGCCGCATTGCTGGCAAAAGGCGCCAGCGGCCGCGCCGATGTTCTACCCGCGCACCAGGCGCTGCAGATGGCCACGCTCAATGCAGCCAAAGCCATCGGCAAACAAAATGAAGTCGGCTCGCTGGTTGCCGGCAAAGCGGCAGATATGATTGCCGTGGACCTATCCGGCTTGCAAACCATGCCTTGTTACGACGTCGTTTCACACCTGGTCTACACCGCGTCACGCGAGCAGGTGACGCAGGTGTGGGTTAACGGCGAACTTCGCGTGGCAAATGGCAGACTAACCAGTCTTGATCAATCAGAGTTGTCAGTAAAAGCGCGTTACTGGCAGAAGAAAATCCAGGCAAATCTATGAACCTCGACCAAGCCGAACTCGACAAATTCAGCCGCCTCGCCAGCAAATGGTGGGATCCAAACAGCGAATTCAGGCCGCTGCATGAGATAAATCCGTTACGCCTTGATTATATTGAGAAAATCTGCAATGGTTTGAAAGGCAAGAATGTCGTCGATATCGGCTGCGGAGGCGGTATATTGAGCGAAAGCATGGCAGCCCGCGGCGCCCTGGTCACCGGCATTGACCTGGCAGAAAAACCGCTCAAGGTCGCCAAACTCCATCTGCTTGATAGCGGGCAACAGGTCGATTATCAATTGATTTCGGCGGAAGATCTGGCGCAGCAGAAACCACACCAGTTCGACGTGGTAACGTGCATGGAAATGCTCGAACATGTTCCCGACCCGGCCAGTACCGTCAAAGCCTGCGCGCAGTTGGTCAAGCCGGGCGGACAGGTTTTTTTCTCCACCATCAATCGCAATGCAAAGGCCTATTTATTTGCCGTTATCGGCGCGGAATACGTACTTAATCTATTGCCTAAAGGAACGCACGATTACGCAAAATTCATTAAGCCGGCCGAACTTGCCGCCATGGCGCGCGACGCATACCTGAATGTCGAGCAACTCACCGGCATGACCTACAACCCGTTGAGCAAAGTGTATGCGCTGGGCAACGATACCAGTGTCAATTACATCGTCAGCACGCGCGCGGCATGATAGACGCGGTGCTGTTTGACCTCGATGGCACGCTGGCCGACACTGCGCCCGATCTGGGCTATGCTCTCAACACCCTGTTAATGCGCTACGATCGCGCCCAGCTCCCGCTGCAAAAAATCCGCCCGGTCGCTTCGCATGGCGCGCGCGGACTACTGGAACTCGGCTTCGGCATCAAACCCAACGATCCGTATTTCGATGAATTGCGTACCGAGTTTCTTGACCTGTATTTGAAAAATATTTGCCGCGAGACGAGGCTTTTCGACGGCATGGAAGATTTGCTCACGCAACTCGAAAACAAAAAAATAAAATGGGGCGTGGTTACCAACAAGCCCAAGCGCTTTACCGATCCGCTGATTGCTCTGCTCAAGCTTGATGCGCGAGCCGCCTGCGTGGTTAGCGGCGACAGCTATGCGCGGCCAAAACCGTATCCCGACCCGCTGCTCGGCGCTGCAGAAGAAATAGCTGTCGAACCAGGCAGGATTGTTTACGTCGGCGATGACGAGCGCGACATGCAGGCCGCCCGGGCGGCGGAAACGCACGCGGTGATCGCCAACTGGGGGTACATGGGCAACGGCAACTCGCCCGACCAATGGCCGGCCGACGCCAGCATCGACCATCCGTCTGATTTGCTTGCGTATCTCGGCGCTCAATCTGCTAAAATAAAAGCATGACAGGCACTTGAAATTTCCCAGCCTGCCATCATGTAATCGAACATGGGGGCGACCTGGCTTCGACGTGGGTTGCAAAGCAGAACCGTGCATACCGAGGACCAGCTACCTCGTAAATACAACTGGAAAACTATAGTCGCAAACGACTCTAACTACTCTTTAGCCGCTTAATACCGGCTAAACTCTGCACCGGTCGGCCTCTGGGCCGGGTTGAAAGCGCAAGCTGACAGCGGCAGAGTCATAAACATGAGGATCGCGTTGCGTCGGGTTACTTGGTGCAGCGTTAAATTTAGGTAACTCGCGGTTGGAAAGTTTGTCGGTTAATTAGCCAACCGTTAAATAAAATAATCAGACTAAGTATGTAGAGCGGCCTGTAGAGGACTTGCGGACGGGGGTTCGATCCCCCCCGCCTCCACCAATTAAAAACACCACCCAGTTCCGGTGGTGTTTTTATTTCTGCTGAAAGCTGGGACGAGAAGCCCAGCCTGAGGTTCGAACAAACGGACGTTGCCTGCCTCGACGCACCAGGACCGGATTCGAGGTCCGCGCGCCGAATTAATCCATGCTGCCGAATCTGCCGCTGTTGTAATCATTGAACGCCTGCACGATCTGCTGCTGATTGTTCATCACGAACGGCCCGTAGCCGACGACAGGCTCGGCGATCGGTTCGCCCGCAAGCAATAACATGGCTGCGTCGCTTTGCGCGTCGATGCGCAACTGCGTACCCTCGCGGCTGAGCATGACGAGTTGCGCGGCAGTGATGGCCTCGCTGCCGTTGACTCTGACGCTGCCGCCGGTGACCAACAACAGCGTCGTCCAACCGTCGGGCTGCGCGAGTTCGAGCGATTTGCCGGCGCCGATATTCACTTCCCACACATTTATCGGAGTATGCGTATGGGCCGGGCCGCGGTGCCCATTGAACTCGCCGGCGATGACACGCACTTTGCCGCCATCAGCCATCTCGACCACGCTAATAGCAGCCGCACCGATGCCCTGATAGCAGGGCGCGGTCATTTTATCCTTTGCCGGCAGGTTGACCCACAACTGCGCCATATGGAACCCACCGCCGCTGCGTGAAAAGTTTTCTGCATGGAATTCTTCATGCACGATGCCGCTGCCGGCGGTCATCCATTGCACGTCGCCGGCGCCGATGATGCCGCCGTTGCCGGTGGAATCGCGGTGTGCCACTTCGCCCGCGAACACGATGGTCACCGTTTCAAAACCTCGATGCGGATGTGCGCCGACTCCACGTGACGGTGCGCCAGGCGGCTGCGGCGAAAATGCCGTCGGCGCGGCGTAATCGAGCAGCAGGAACGGGCTGAAGCGTTCCGGCTCGCGGTCGTAACTGAACATCGAATGCACCGGAAAACCATCGCCGACCCAGTGGCGCGGAGGCGCCTTGAATATTTGGATAACTTGTTTCATGACTTTGCCTTCAAAAAATATTCAATTTAATCAAATAGTTAACTTATTATGGAATGGCCATGGTTGACGCACTCATTATTCTGCAAGGAGGCAAACACGGCATCCGCAGATAATGGACCAGAAAGGTTCTTCCGTGGCGTGTCGCTGCATCCTATCCATGCTTAGTCGAATTCATATCCATGGTTTAGTTGGTCTAATATAACGAATTGATTATATTGAATATTTTACTGAAAGCATGCTGATCGACCCGAGCTCGATCCCCTCGACCGGGAAATCAACCTGGTCGCCGTCGCGTTGCGCGCCCATGACGTAAAGCAGCGGCAAAAAGTGTTCGGGCGTTGGAATCGATAACGCGGCGGCGTCGCCGAGTTGCCGGTATTCGATCAGCGGCTGATGTTCATGGTGGGCGAGAAATTCTTTCGCTCTCTGCTCAAAACGCGCCGCCCAATTGTAAGGTGAATTTGCGTTCTGCCGATTGATCAGCGGCAGATTGTGCACCACATTGCCGCTCCCTAAAATCAACACGCCGTCGTCGCGTAACGGCGCAAGCCGCCGCCCCAGGTCATAATGAAATTGATTCGGTTGCGTGCGATCGATACTGAGTTGCACAACGGGTATATCCGCCTGTGGATATACGTGCGCCAGCACCGACCACGTGCCGTGATCCAGTCCCCAAGTCTCATCCAGCGTAATCTCAAGCGGCGCGAGCAAATCGCGCACCTGCTCGGCCAGCGCGAGGTTGCCTGGCGCAGGATACCGGAAAGCAAATAATTCCGGCGGAAAGCCACCGAAATCGTGGATGGTTTTCGGTTGCGCCATCGCCGTTACCGCCGTCCCGGGCACAAACCAGTGTGCCGAAATCGCTAGAATCGCCTTCGGTTTGGGCATCGCGGCGGCAATCTGGCGCCAGGCTTTGGTGTAGCGATTGGATTCGAGTGCGTTCATCGGGCTGCCGTGGCCGATGAACAGCGCCGGCATAGAATTAGGCATAGCGCGTTTTACCTGAGAATTAGCGGGGATGTTAATTATTCATTCTAACAACTTTGACATTTGCCCGATGCTTTCTGCGGCGTTCCGTAAACATCCATGCGCCAACCTAAAGCTTTACCGCGTTAATCCGTCGCAAGCCTCACATTTTGCTGGAATTTATTTTGTCGCCGTGTCACCCTCTAATGGTGAAATTGTGTGCCAATTCACTTCTGCCGCGCGACCCATGGTGTAGTCTTGTGCAGAACCAATTACAATTAGCGTGAATTATTAAGTAAATTTTATAACTCATTGTTTTTATTATATATTATTATAAGACTTTGAAGCAAGCCAATTGCCTCAAAAGCGAAACTAACCGAAAACCTTGCAACCATGAAAAACCAGCGCCTCGGGCTGTTAATGATCGCCGCATCACTTATCGCGATCGCGGTCATTCTGTTTTTGCTGGTTGAGCGTCAGGCCGAATCGCGCCGGACGCAGATACGCGCGCAAGGTTTGTCGCTGGTTCGCTCGATTTCCAGCATTCCCTACGACCAGCTGCTGCCCAAAGAAAATCAGGGCGTGCTATTGCAGGCTTTGCTGAACGTGAAAAGCAACCCTGATTTCGCCTACGGCGTGCTTGTCGATACGCAAAATAAGCACCTTGGTGAAGTCGTGGCTGCCGGCGCATTGATTCCGCAGACGGCTCTCAGCGCCGAACCGTCCAGCTGGTACGGCGAACAAAGCCTGGTTTCGCCCGGTGATGGCCGAAAGCTGCGCGAATTTTTTGGTCCGGTGCTGAACAAAGGCAATCTGGAAGGCTTTGTGCGGCTCGGCTATTTCGAGCCAAAGGTATTCAGCACCCAGCAGATTTCGTTCTTCTCCCTGCTGGCGTTGCCGATATTCCTGCTCGTGCCGCTGTTTTATTTTCTGATCCGGCGCGAGACCAAGCCGCTGGACAAAATCAGCCGGCAACTGGAAGAAATCGCGGCAACCACGGGCCCGGCGAATATCCAGCTGAATGCGACCGGCGAGATGGGCGACTTCGTCCAGAATTTCAACCAGTTCATGCAATTGACCAAACAACGCATCGGCGCATTCGAAGGCGAAAAAATGAACATGATCGCCTCGAACCGCATGCTGTCGTACAAAAAAGACAAAATGGAAATGGTGTTGCAGGCGATACCCGAAGCAGTGATCATTCTCGATGCCGGCGGAAATGCCAGCTTTGCAAACGCCAAAGTCGAGCCACTGCTCGGCGTCAAGCCTGAGCAGGTTATCGATCACGCAGCCGAAGACTGGTGCCAGAGCGCGGAGGTGCGCGGGTTTCTGGCGCGCTTCAAGCAGCCACATCGTTCGTCCTGGCGCATTGAAAGCCTCGAATACGCACCGCAAAATGCGCCGGAACGGCGCATTGCCGCCTCGGCGTATCCGCTTTTCTCCATGCAGGACAGCAGCGAAACCCAGGGTACGCTGGTGGTTTTTCGCGATATTTCGCAGGAGCATCTGGCAAAGAATGTTGGCGCGGAATTCGTCGCGCAGGTTTCGCATGAACTGAAAACGCCGCTGAATACGCTGGCCATGTACAGCGAAACCCTGCTCGGCGACGCGGGTAAAAACGAGTCGGTGCGCATTGAGGCCATCAACGTCATTCATGACGAGGTGGAGCGCATGAGCGCGTTGATCAACAATTTGTTGTCGATTTCGAAAATGGAACTCGGCAACATCACGCTCGAGCGCAAGCTGGTCCGCCTCGTGGACCTGCTCAAAGACACGTTCGATAATCTGGCGCAAAGCGGTCGCGGCAAGGACCTGAAATTCGTCGCCAAACTGCCGCCCGATCTGGCGCCAGTCGCGCTGGATAAAGACCTGTTCCGCATCGCGGTCAATAACCTGCTCACCAATGCCATCAAATACAACCGGCCGGGCGGCGGCGTGCTGCTGACAGCTGAGGAAATCGACGACTACATCGTCATTCGCGTGCGCGACACCGGCATCGGCATTTCGGCAGAAGAACAGGCGCATGTATTCGAAAAGTTTTTCCGCGCGGCCAACCCAGAAGCGCTGGGTCGCGGCGGCCACGGCCTCGGGCTCTATCTGGCAAAGGAGATCGTTGAATTGCATCATGGGAAAATTACCGTCCAAAGCGAATTGGGCAAAGGCACCGAATTCGCGATTACCATTAAAAAAGCGCCAATTCGAGCGACCAGCGGAGCGACAGCATGAACCGAATCCTTATTGTTGACGACCAACCGCATGTCATCCGCGTACTGAAGCTCAATCTTGAATCCGAAGGCTTTCAAGTCGACACCGCTTCCAACGGCCACGAAGCATTGGTCAAGATCGCCGCAAACGAACCCGACGTGATGATCACCGACATTCAGATGCCCGGCATGAGCGGCCAGGAATTATGCCAGTCGATTCAGGAAAATATGCCGGTGCGCAAATTTCTCATCTTGGTCATGACCTCGACCACCGAGCGCGACCAGCGCGATTGGGTAAAGAATATTACTCACCTCGAGTTCCTCGAAAAACCGCTCAGCCCGCGCAAGTTACTCACCCGTCTTAAACAATATTTCAGCCAGAATTCCGGATCGGAGCACCCTAATGGTTAATCACGCATTCGCGGAAGTCGATTTCGCCAAATATCATCGCTGGCTGACACGCGTCATGGCCAAAGGCCTGCCGTTCGCGGCATGCAGCACGGACGGAGAACTCATCTGGTGCAGCGAGGGCAGCGGCTTCAGGGAAATTCTAACCAAACTGCAATACGAAAAATTCGACTGGAAAGCGCAAGGCGACGGCATGCAGCGGCATGACCTCGACAATAACATCAGCCTGCTCTACCACCCGGTCGTCGCCGGAAATGAAAAGCCGCTCGGCTGGCTCGCGCTGACGGCGAAGACGCCCAAAGGCGATGACGTGCCGGTCGAGTGGGATCAGATCGCTGAAGTATTCGAGGATATTTCCGCTGCGATTCACGACGAATACCGGCTGAAGTCGGAATTGAACGGCATGGCGAAAGAGCTTTCCGAGCGCTATGAGGAACTGCATCTGGTTTACAACATCGACGAACAGATCAAGCAACACGACAAAAATGAAGACCTGTTCAACGCGCTGCTGCGTAATTGTGCCGAGCACCTGAACGCCGACGTGGTGGCATTTGTCAGCCCTGTCGGCGGGCTTTCGCTGGCAGTAGAAAATCTCTCGCGGCCGATTCACAATCTCGACCTGGTGTTGGTGGAAATGCGCGGAGACTTATTCCGTTTCGTAAACAGCTCGAGAAAAACGGTCGTGATGAACGACAAACTGGATGCGCGCCGCTCCTATATTTTCACCGACATGCCGTACAAAATTCTTGCCTGCCCTATTTTCAAAAACCGAAGCGTTGTGTCCATCCTGGTACTGCTCAATCACGAGCACAAACCGGACTTTACCAACAGCGACCGCAAGCTGGGCGAAGTGCTGGCCAATCAGCTTTCCACTCTCTCGCGCATGAACGACATGCTGAACGAAACCAAACAGATGTTGCAGGCGCAAAGCCGCTTCACCGAGCAAATGGCGGCGTCGTTGATCGAGGCAGTCGAGGCGAAAGATCCGTACACGCGCGGCCACTCCGAACGCGTGCATTACGTCTCAATGGAAATCGGCCGCGCCATGCACCTGTCGCAGGATGACCTGAAGAATCTTTATTGGGGTTCGCTGCTGCACGACGTCGGCAAGATCGGCATTCCCGATGCAGTGTTATGCAAGCCGGGACGGCTCACGCCGGATGAATTTTCATTCATCATGGTGCACCCGGAACGCAGTTACGAAATCCTGCGCCACATCGACGCGCTGAAAGATGCCGTCCCCGGCGCGCGCCACCATCAGGAGAAATACGACGGGACCGGCTACCCGCACCAGCTCAAGGGCGATAATATTCCGTTGCACGGCCGCATTGTCGCCGTGGCCGATACCTATGATTCCATCACCAGTTCGCGTGCCTACCGGCCGGGCCGCTCGCACGAAGCGGCAATGAAAGAAATCGAACGCGTCCGCGGCACGCAGCTCGACCCGAAAATTATCGATGTGCTGATTCAAGTGTGCGCCGAAAACCCGGCGTGGATTGCGCAGTTCGGCATCAGGCGCGAGCAAGAGGTCGTCAATGGCTGAGCAAGTCGCGCGCAGCCGCGTCGGGGCGATGACCTATCTCGCGCCGGCAGTCACGCTTAACACGGACGAGACCGTCAACCAATTGCAACAGGCATTCGACGCCTGCTATGCCGCGCAGCAGGTGCAATTAGTGATGGATTTGAGCCAAATTCAATTCATCAACGGCGCGGCGCTGGACGTGATGATCAATGCTCACGCCAGGCTCACCACGCTTGGCGGCCGCCTCAAGGTCGTCAATCCTAACCTATTGATTAAAAACATCTTTTACGCAACCGGGTTTACTGACGTGGTGGCCGTGATCGATCCGCTGGCCGGCAGAAGCAGCCGCGTCAGCAACCCCAGGCACAGCCGCGTCATCAACCCGACCCATCGCAGCAAAAAAAAGCTTGGCGATATTCTGATCGAGCTGGGCATCCTCAAGCCCGAGCAGATGAATGAAGCGATTCTGCTGCAAAAACAAAAAGGCAAACGCCTCGGCGAAATTCTCATAGAACGAAAATACGTTACCGAACAGGATCTGATGCGCGCGTTAAGCGCGCAATTCGGCGTGCCGTTTATCGAATTGCGCGCGGGTATGTACGATCCGGTGGCGATATCGCTGGTGGACAAGACCACCGCCAGGCGTCTGGACGTGTTGCCCATGTTCTGCATGCAGGGACGGCTGACGCTTGCTTCAACCGACCCGCTTTCCATCCCGATCAGCGACGAAATTGAAAAAATCACCGGCAAAAAAGCCCGCCTGGTATTAGCGCGCAGCGAAGACATATCCAAGCTCTGGCACGAAGCGTACAGCGGCAGCGTCGCGATTTCCGATTTCATGGACAACGCCGAGAACGATCTGGAAGTCATCGAATCACAGATTCCCGACGATTACACCCAGATTGACGAAATGGCCGGCGAGAGCCCGGTCATCAACCTGGTCAATAGCATTATCCAGCGCGCGATTCGCGACAAGGTCAGCGATATTCACATCGAAACCGGACGCAACAAATCGCGTGTGCGTTTTCGCATTGACGGCGTGATGTACGAGGTGATGACGCCGCGCGCCGAATTGCACCCGGCGATCGTGTCGCGCCTCAAGGTGATGGCGAATCTCGACATTGCGGAACGGCGCATGCCGCAGGATGGACGCATTCAGGTCGCGACCCAGGGCCGGTCGGTCGATTTGCGCTTCAGCTCGCTGCCGGGAATTTTCGGTGAAAAGATCGTATTGCGCGTACTGGATAAAAACCAGTCGATTCTCGATGTCGACAAACTCGGCATGTCGGACGCCAACGTGTCGGGATTCAAACGCCAGCTGGCGCGCAGCCACGGCTTGATCCTGGTAACCGGACCAACCGGCAGCGGAAAAACCACCACGCTTTATGCCGCCATCAACCATCTCAAAAGCATTGAAAAGAACATTGTCACCATTGAAGACCCAGTGGAATATCAGCTCGACATCATCAATCAGAACCAGGTGAATGAAGCAGTCGGCCTGAATTTCGCCAAGATGCTCAAACATATTTTGCGCCAGGACCCGGACATCATCATGGTCGGTGAAATCCGCGACCGCGAGACCGCCGAAATTGCCGTGCAGTCTGCGCTGACCGGCCACCTGGTGTTATCGACACTGCATACCAACGACGCAGTTGGCGCGATTTCGCGCCTGATAGAAATGGAAGTCGAACCCTATCTGTTGTCATCCGCTTTGATCGGCATCGTCGCGCAGCGGTTGGTACGATCGGTGTGCGGCTCGTGCAAAACGTCCTATCTTGCGCCGCCGGAGATCGTTGCGAAACATCACTGGAATCCCGACGATAACGTGCAGCTCGTCCGGGGTCGCGGTTGTCCGGCATGTTACGACTCAGGCTACAGAGGCCGAATCGGCATTCACGAATTGCTGGAAATCGACGAACCCATGCAGAAAATGATTATCGCCAACGCCTCGCGCGACCAGATTCTGGCTCAGGCGGCGACCAAGGGCCACAAGGATTTATACGCTGACGGCGTGGCTCGCGCACTCAAAGGCCACACCACGCTGGAAGAAGTATCGCGCGTCATCTACACGATATAATTTATTGATTAATATAATTATTTTATAAAATCGCCATGGCAATCGAACTCTCCAGCTCGGCAACGCAAAGCAAATCCGGCGCAAAACCGAAACAGGGTTTTTCGTGGGATATGAAAATCGGCGGCGCCAAAATTACCACGGCGGAACGCATGCTGTTCACCGAGCGACTTGCGCTGATGCTGGAGACCGGCGTCTCGCTTCACCCTGCACTTACGGCACTGGCGGCGCAAATCAGCAACCCGGCGTTCAAAGACGTGATCACCTCGATCATGCAGGAAGTGACCGAAGGAAAACCGTTTTCAGAGGCCCTGTCCAAACACCCTAAAGTTTTCGATTCGACTTATGTAAACCTGATCGGCGCGAGCGAACGCGGCGGCTTCATGTTCGAAGTCCTGCAACAGCTGGTGCAAATGGACGAAAAACAGGAAAACCTGAACAGCACCATCAAGGGCGCAATGCAATACCCGATGTTTCTGATCGCGTTCTCCATTGCCGTCGTGGTGTTCGTGCTGGTCGTCGTGTTCCCCAAGTTCACCGAGATGTTCAAGCAGATCCGCGATCAATTGCCGTTGAGCACCATCGTCCTGATGTGGATGAGCGACATGATGCGCCAATATTGGTATCTCATCATTGCCGCGCTCGGCGGCGCAGCGTTCGGCGTGTACACCTGGCTGAAACTGCCGGAAGGAATCGACCTGCTTGATCGCGCCAAGCTCGGCATTCCCAAACTCAAGGATATTTTTATCCAGATCTATTTTTCGCGCCTGTTACGCGTCATGAGCATTTCGCTTGCCAACGGCGTGAGCGTGCTCGATACGCTGAATGCCTGTCGCGAGGTGATCCCCAACCTGCGCTTCCGCGCCGTCATGCAGGACATAGAAAGAAAAGTCGTCGAGGGAAAAGGTATTTCGGCCGGATTTAACGACGTGCCGTTCATTCCGCCGCTGGTGAAACAAATGATCAGCACGGGCGAGGAAACGGGCAACCTGGCCAAAGTCATGGCGCGCGTGGCGGATTATTACGAACGCGAACTGACCAAGCGCGTGACCGGCCTCGCCAAGCTCGCGGAGCCGGTGATGCTGATCGTCATGGGCGCAGTCGTCGGCCTGATCGTCGCCTCGCTAATCCTGCCGATATTCAAATTATCCAAGGCGGTGCACTGAATATCCCAGCCGCTCGCATTGCGCGCACGAAATTTTTCACCGCACCTGTACTCGCCCGGAGCCGGCAATACAATCTTTTGTAACTAATTGTTTTATATTGCTATTTTTATAACGTTTTGCTTGCACCGCGTTTGCCTTATCCATACCATACAGTTGTTTCATGA
>JBAVXA010000046.1:0-7653 GCA_049698095.1 Burkholderiales bacterium | reverse complement strand
TTGCTGTTATCACGGCCTCGCCATCAATGTCGATATGGACCTCGCGCCGTTCGCGCGCATCAACCCGTGCGGTTACGCGGGCATGCAGGTAACGCAGACAAGCGACCTCGGCATGCGTGCTAACATAGACGAAATCGGTGTAAGTTTGCTCTCGCATATTAAGTTGTAAGTATTTGATTATATTGAGGTTTTTTCATGTCTGATATCGGCGCAAAAGAAAAAGGTCAACTCAAGACTGCGCGCATTCCGATCAAGATCATTCCGCGTGACATCGCGCGCAAACCGGATTGGATTCGCGTCAAAGCCAGTTCGTCGCCGCGCTTTCACGAGATCAAACAAATCCTGCGCGACAATAATCTGCACACGGTGTGCGAAGAAGCCTCGTGCCCGAATATCGGCGAATGTTTCAGCAAAGGCACCGCGACCTTCATGATCATGGGCGACTTGTGTACGCGTCGCTGCCCGTTCTGCGATGTCGGCCACGGCAAACCCCTGCCGCTGGACGAGCAGGAACCGCTGCACCTGGCGCAGACCATCGCCAAGCTGAAATTAAAATACGTCGTCATCACCAGCGTCGACCGCGATGACCTGCGCGACGGCGGCGCAGGCCATTTCGTCGCGTGCATCCAAAAAGTGCGTGAGCTTTCGCCCGCCACGCAGATTGAAATTCTCACGCCGGATTTTCGCGGACGCCTCGACCGCGCGCTGGGCATTCTCAACGCCGCGCCGCCCGACGTGATGAACCACAACCTCGAAACCGTGCCGCGTTTATACAAACAAGCGAGACCCGGCTCCGACTACGCGCATTCGTTAAAGCTGCTGAAAGATTTCAAAGCCGTGCATCCCGACACGCCGACCAAATCCGGCCTGATGCTCGGACTCGGCGAAACCGACGAGGAAATCATCGACGTCATGCAGGACCTGCGCACGCACAACGTCGACATGCTCACGCTCGGCCAATACCTGCAACCCTCTGCGCACCACCTCGCAGTAGAACGCTACGTTGCGCCGGAAAGATTCAAATGGTTTGAGGAACAGGCCAACGCCATGGGCTTCCGGCACGCAGCGTGTGGGCCGATGGTGCGTTCGAGTTATCACGCCGATCAGATGGCGCATGAGGCCGGCGTTTAGCGCTTCAGGCGTTTTTAATTGGCGGAAGAAATAAGTCTATTGCGCGCGCCGCAATCCGGATCTGACAAGGCGGGCGGGCGCTGTTTGAGTTCGATACGCCCGAGCTCAAGCAAAGTGCCGAATAACTGGGTTTGTTTGCGTGCGCAATGCCGAGTGCGCTCGAGCGCCGCGGCGGCGTCCGGCCAAGCCTTCAGGTAGCTCGCGTTAAACCACACCAGTGCAGGGATATGCGCCATCGTCGCGGCGAAGCGTTGCTGCCCCTGCGACGGCTCGCCGGTTTTCGCCAGCTCCAGGTCCTGCCCGTGGTCGGATACGTAAACAATCAGCGCCGGCACGTCAGGATGTTTTTCCAGTTCCTCGATGATTTGATACAGCAGGTAATCGGTATAGCGAATGGAATCGTCGTAATAATCCAGCAGGGTTGCATCCGCCGCCGTGGAAAAAAAGCGCGCGTACTCCGGAACGCGATAGCGATAATCAATATGGCTGCCCATGGTGTGCAGAACCAGAAACAGGCGCCGATGTTGCTGGATTTGTGTAAACGCGAAGGGTAGAAGATCGGCATCGTAGCGCTTGGTATTCTCGTACCAGGCGGGATTCAAATAAACCTCGCTCGCCGCCTCTTCGCTGTAAGGAAACCTGTTCTGATTGGAAATCCAGGCGGTCTGAAATCCCGTCTCGGCAAAAGCGGAAATGACCGAGCGCTCCTGATTCGCCGGCTCGAATTTTTCCGGCGTGGCGCGGGTAATGATCATCGGGACGGCAGTGCGCGTCGAAGTCGAGCTGGCGAACACATTGGAAAAATACACCAGCTTGCCCTGCTTTAACTGGGCGAGGTTCGGGTTGGTCGCCCGCTCATAGCCGCCCAGTTGCCACCGTTGCGCGGCGGAACTCTCGCCCAGCACCAGCACGACGCGCAACGGCTGCTCTTTCGGCGTCGCGCTCTTTGCGCCGAAGCGGAATGCACGTTGCTCGTCGCTGAGAAAATCGTAAACGTCGTTCTGCGTTGCGTTGTAAGCGCTGGATAAAACATTGCCGGGGAAAACCAGATTTTCCGCGCCTGCCGGCACCAATCGCGCGAAAGCCTGCGGCCATTGCGCCCATGAAAAAAGAAAAAAATCTGCCAGCAAAACCGCCGCCAGCAAAATACCGACGCGCAGCTTGCGGTTGTCCCGCGCGCTTGCCGGCGGCATCAGCCACACCCAGGCGGCGAGACCTAAATACAAAATGAATACCGCGCCGTAGCCGCGCGTTAACCCAGGCAGCACCTCTTTCAATTCCCCCAGATTCGTATGCGATATCGCGATAAAGAGCGCCGGGCCGGGCGCCGTGCCGTTGCCGACGGCATAGCCGACAAACAGAACCGCCAGCGCCAACAGCGGCAGCCAGGCCAACCGGTGCGCCCAACGCGCGCGCGCGAACAACGCGACGGCTAACAAAATCAGAATATTGCAGATAACCAAAGCAACCAGACCGAACCAGGCAAGCGGCGAATTGATTTGCCCCCACGCGTCGCGCGGCGTGGCGAACAGCAGTGAGACTATCGGCAGGGCGCCGAGGAAAAGCAGAAAAATAGTTCGCGACATGGGCAATAAACCGGCTTTTCAGGAGGCAAACAACGACGAAAGGTTTGGGGAAATGGCTGAATATGACATACGGCGAAGAATACAAGCCATATCGTTGGAGCTCAAGCAGATAATCACGAGAAAGATTGCAATCTCGCCTACGGAAGCGCCAACCTGCAGGCCAGTGGAGCGGCCGACTATTCACGCCGATCGGATTGATCAATACGCGCGAATAGCCTCCGGTAGTTAGAATTAGACAAAACGATTCTCGGCTTGGTGCGCCGCGGCGCATACTTATATCGACACCCCAACAATACTCGGCGTAGAATTTATTCCATGCGGCGATTCGCGTGTCGGTACTAGCCGCGCCACCCTTCGAAGGGAGCCTCCCATGAAATTATCCAACGGCCTGTTGATCGCCCTGTCTCTTTCATCGGGCGCTTTCGCGGCGGACATCGAGGCGGGCAAAGCAAAAGTGCAAATGGTCTGCGCGGCTTGTCACGGGGCAATGGGCGTCAGCGTCAGTGACACCATTCCCAACCTCGCGGGTCAGCGGATGACTTACCTCGAAACGCAATTAAAAGCGCTTAAGGACGGCACGCGCAAAAACCAAATTATGAACGCAATCGCCGGCCAACTCAGCGCCGACGACATTGCCAACGTCGCCGCCTACTTTTCGGCGCAAGTCGGCGCCACTGCGGGAACGAAGTCGGAATTCCTGCCCAATCTCGCAAAGACCAATGTCAACTTCCCCGAGGGCTACGCCAGCACGTACACGAAATATTACACAATCAACTTTCCCGCCACCAGGCAAGTGCGTTACTACTTTGCCAACGAAACTGCACTAAAGGCAGCAAAAGACGGCAACGCCATTCCGAATGGTGCGGTACTGTTCGTCGAAGTGTATTCGGCCAAACTCGACGCGGAGAAAAAACCGATGATGGGCAGCGACGGCTTCTTTGTCGCCGACCAGCTACTGTTCTACACGGCTATGTCGCGCGACGCGGGCTGGGGCAAAGACATACCGGACATGCTGCGTAACGACGATTGGAACTACGCCGCGTTTACACCCGCAAAGCTGCCTCGGCCCGGCGCCAACCAAGCCGAGTGCTTCGCCTGTCACAAGCCGCTGGACAAAACGAGCTTCTTGTTTACGCTGGATAGACTCACCGCGATGGCAAAGAGCAAATGACGCGCGCTGGAAAACTCTGATGTTATATTGACCTATCGCTTCCATGAGTGGCTAAGGTGATGGCGACACAATTCGCCGAGGGAAAGTTTTGACGATCGCTGAAACTGCACATGTAACGTTGTTGGCAATTTACTAAGCAGGCTTAGCGTAAATTGACCTTTGACGAAAAAGGCATCTTGAATTTCTTATTCACCGATACACATGATGGAGCCATTTCATGAATATGCCTCTTGGACTCTTTGCTTTTTTTTCTGCCTTGGGTATTTGGTCCGTGTTGCTGGTGGTTGGTTTCAAGCGTCGCTCGTTCGGCCCTTTCGTGGTGTTCGGCATAGCCTTTTTACTGCTGATGAATATCCGTTATTTAATCGAAGGCGCCCCGACGGCGATTGCTTTTTTCATCGGCATTTACGATGTGCTTGATAATTTTGGCCTGCGTGCTGGCGAAGGCGCGGCGGCGCTCGCAACCTGCCCGAACAACGCCTGTAGCGTTTGGGGTGACACATACCTGAATCACCCTTCGTGGGGCACCGCTTTTCATGATCGCTTCTTAAATGGAACCGAACTACGCACCAATCTGCTCTACGCCCATCTCACCTTCAATTCCATCGTATTCGTGCTGATGCATGTGCAGCTGTGGCGCCCAGGCACCGGCAGTCATGCGGCCTGGCACAAAATCATCGGCCGCGTTTCGTTTGGTCTGCTTACCCTGGGCACAATCGCTGCCATTTGGCTGGCCGGGTCACACGGCTCCGTCGGCGAATACGGCGGCAACTTGTCGATGTACGGCTTCTGGTTTATGTCATTGTGCGTGTACGGATGCGCAGTAATGGGCGTGTCGGCCATTCGCCAAGGTGACAAAGTCGCGCACCGCATTTGGATGATCCGCTTTGCCGGATCTATGTGGGGAGCGTTCTGGCTGTTCAGGGTCATGTTGTTCGTTTTGGGGCCGCTGCTACGCGATTATCAAGCGGCCAACCTGTTGACGTGCATATGGCTGTCAGCACCTTTGGGCATACTCATTGCAGAAGTGGTTCGTATCAAGCTACTGGATAAACGCCCAGATCACCGCAGTATTTCATCCGGCACAAAACAAGCCACAGCAAACGCCTGAGCATCAAGTACTGAATGCAATAAATTTTGTGCTTTGATGTTTCAAAAGTTGTGGGTGGCGTTTGGCATGCCTGCGCTAACCGCAATGCAAGGGAAATATGGCAGCCAATTTTTGGCTGACTGATTTACAATAATGAGGACATGGTCAATGGCGATTTTCAGCGAACGACCCATCCGTAATTACGACGACTTGAAGCGTTTCGAGGCTGAGTTATCTCTGGAACAGCGCCTGCCGGAACGCAGCATATTAGACGTGTTTATTGCCAGCGCCGCGCGACAGCCCGACAGTATCGCGATGCGCATGCTGATGAGCGGGGCACCTGACGAACAAGCGCGCAGTGTCAGCTATAGCGAGCTTCTGGGTCTGATAAGAAGCGCTGCTAATCTGTTCGCCACATTGGGCGGGCCGGCACCGGGTGTGGCCTATATGCTGCCGTCGTTGGTAGAGACGCATGTAACCTTGTGGGGAGCGGAAACTTCGGGTTATGCCGTGCCCATCAACTTTCTGCTCCAGCCTGACAGTATTGCAGGATTGCTCAAAGCCTCCGGCGCGAAAATTTTGGTGGCGCTTGGGCCGCACCCGCAACTTGATATCTGGGAGAAAGCCAAAAAGCTGCGCGACCAGATGCCGGGTTTGGTACTTTTACGCGTGGCGCTGCCCGGCACGCCGCCAGAGGAAGGCGTAACGGATTTCAAAACCGCACTGATGGCGCAGCCTGATGACCATTTGATTTTTGGCGAGCCTCGCGGCGGTAACGATGTGGCAGCCTATTTCCACACTGGCGGCACGACCGGGATACCCAAACTGGTTGCGCATACGCATCGCGGACAATTGGTTGCGGCGTTTGGTGGCGCAGTGTTGAGTGACATGCGTTCCAGCGACATTGTGACGGGCACACTGCCGTTGTTTCACGTTGCCGGCACCATCATTTGCGGCTTAAGCGTCTTCATGGTCGGCCTTGAGTTGCTGATCATGTCGCCTTCAGGATTACGCAATCCCGCTATGGTCAAGGGCTTCTGGCGCTTGGTCGCACAGTATCGGGCCACGGTGGTGGGCGGCGTACCGACAGCGGTCGGTGCAGTGTTAGAGACGCCTCTCGATGGTGCGGACCTCAGCGCCGTGCGCGCCGGGTTAACCGGCGCCGCGCTACTGCCGCCCGCGGTGAGCGAGCGCTTCCGCGAGGTCACCGGCCGTAATCTTTATGAGGTCTATGGTATGACCGAAGCGTCGGGCTTGATCACTCTCGACCCGTTCGCCGGTGACTGCGGTGTCGGCTCGGTCGGCTGGGCACTTCCCTATACCAAAGTAGAAGTGCGACGGCTCAATGCCGACGGTAGTCTGGGAGAACTCTGCGCTGAAAACGAAATCGGTGTCGTCACGGTGCGCGGGGACCATGTATCGCCGGGTTACCGTGATCCGAGCCACAATGCCGGCGTGATTGTCGATGGCACACTCAACACGGGCGATCTGGGGTACAAGGACGCGCAGGGTCGCCTCTATATGGCCGGTCGTTCCAAAGACCTCATCATTCGCAGCGGACACAATATCGACCCGGTAATGATTGAGAACGCGATGGCCGCCCATCCCGCAGTTGCGCTCGCCGCCGCCGTCGGCATGCCCGACCCCTATGCCGGCGAATTGCCTGTGTGTTTTATCCAATTGCGCGCGAACGCCACCGCCAGCGAAAAAGAACTGCAAGAACACGCCCAACGCACAATTGATGAGCGACCGGCCTGGCCGAAGCGCATCCATATCGTCGAGGCCATCCCCTTAACAACCGTCGGCAAGATCTACAAACCGCAACTGCGTAGCGATGTTGCGCAAATGCTGATCACAGGGCTTATTCGTAACCAGCATGCACTACCCGAAGCACGCGTGGATGTTGAGTCGGGAGGGCCGCGCGGCCTGAGGGTAACGGTGACGCTTCCGGAGACGGCACGGCCCAAGTTGCCCGCTATTGAGAAGGAACTTGCCGCCTATTTGTTCGAGGCCAAGGTGCTGGTGGATACTGACCGGTTAACGTAAACAGTTTTGAATAGACCGCGCCATCCGGCTCGCGTGGCGGCTTGACCTTTGAGGTATTAATACACCATGAATATTTTTGTTGCGAAATTGAATTTCTCTACCAGCTCTGAGGCCCTGCGGGAGGCATTCGAGCAGTTTGGCGAAGTAGAATCGGCGAACGTGATTACCGACCGGGAAACGGGCCGCTCAAAAGGCTATGGCTTCGTTGAGATGCCGAATGACGGCCAAGGCAGTTCAGCCATTGATGCTTTGGACGGCTCCGACTTCGATGGCAACACGATTGCGGTGAAAAAAGCCGAGCCACGAGAATCGCGGACAGGTAATGGCGGCGGCGGATTTGGCGGCGGCGGCAACCGAGGCGGTGGCGGAGGTTTTGGTGGTGGCGGTGGTAATCGTAATGGTGGTGGTTTCAATAGGGGATGAGAGTCCGACCAGAAGGTATAAAAAATTTTGTGCCAATGGTCTTTACTTTGCGTAAGGTGATTCGACTACCGCAAATGCGTTCCCTCCCTTTCAAGGGGAGGGTTAGGGTGGGGATGGGTTGTTCCCGCGCATTGAACCTATACCCATTTACACAAAATTCAGGACGCACTCTTCGACCATAGCTAATGCAAACACCGTACTGCCCG
>JBAVXA010000045.1:0-1863 GCA_049698095.1 Burkholderiales bacterium | reverse complement strand
GGTATAAGAAGTCGCAAACGGGTCCCAGTGGCTTTCCTGGTAAGCGACGGCTGCCAGCAGGCGCCAATCGATACCCGTGCGCTGCTCTGCCTGCCAGAAGTATTGCTTATATTTCGGCAGAACGGTTGAGGCACGCTCGATTAACCCGGCAATATCGTCGCTTTTGAGTTTTGTCACATGACCGTAATAGCGGTCGACAAGGCGTTTAAGTGTCCCGTCGGCGCGGATCTTTTGCATGAATTCGTTAGTTCTTGGCAGCAAATCATACACGTCCCGAAACGGCAGCGCCCATGCGACCGGTGCCGGCTGTCCGATCTCGAATGCCACTTCGACGCCGGGAAAATAATTTCGCGACAACGCGAATAAATGCGAATCGCCGACTGCCACGTCGATTTCGCCATCTTCGAGTTTCTGCAGCAGGTCGTCTTCGCTCAGTTCACCCGCTTCACGCAACACCAGGTTTGGGAACTGCTGCTTCAGGCTCAACATATTTTGATTCGCGCCGGCCGTCGGCGTGACATGCGCGATAGTGTTTACCAGTTGTGCGGCATCGCGCGGCGTGGTTTCGCCAACACGCGAGATGACCTGCGTGGTTGCCGATTGATATGGCGCGGAAAATTGCGCCTGTCTTTCCCTTTGCGGGGTGACAGTCAGCGCCGCTGCTGCGATATTGGCGCGGCCGCTGTTCAATGATGGAAGCAGGTCGTCAATTTTTTCCACCAGTTCGAAGCGTACCGGGACATTCAGGTATTTGCCGAATTCCTGCGCGAGATCGTGATCGAGCCCACGGTAGTTTCCGCTGGCATCTTCGAAATAGCTTGCCGGGCTGTTGACGGTTAAAACCACCAATTCGGTGAGAATTTTCGGCGCGACGGGCGGAATAACAACCACCGTCGAGCCGCTGTATGCGAGCAGGATAATCAGCAATAATATGAGAAAAATCCTGTGCATGAATAAGATAGCTGCGTAAGTTGAAGTGGAATGACCGGTGTTACGCGCAACGAAAAAAGCAAATTCAGTTTGCGCAATATGTCGCGTCTTGTCTAATTTTTTATTGCGCAGAGGATATAAAAACGCGCCATTGTCAAGTGGGAAAACTTGCTCTGCTTGCGCGTTGCCGCGATAATGCCTTGAATAATTCATTAAATAATTGAATTCTATGGCTTACCGCACTGTTGCATTGATTCCCGCCGCCGGCAAAGGCACGCGCATCGGCGAATCGACGCCGAAGCAGTATGTCTTGCTCAACGGCAAGGCCATGTTGCATTACCCGTTGCAGACTTTGTGCAGTATTGCCGACATTGATCGGGTTTACGTGGTGATCGATCCGCGCGACCAATTCTGGGGCCAGCACGACTGGCCGCAGTTCAATGGCAGATTGAGCGTGCTACGTTGTGGAGGTGCTAGCCGGGCGCAAAGTGTGATCAATGGCTTGAACGCGATTGCGCAAAACGTGAGCGACCAGACCTGGGTGCTGGTGCACGACGCCGCGCGGCCCGGTTTGCAACCTGCAGATGTGAACAGGCTAATAAATGCCCTGCGGCAGGACGAAGTAGGCGGACTGCTTGCGCTGCCGTTACCCGATACGTTGAAACAGGGCGACGCGGCACAGCGCACTGTTTCCACGTTGCCGCGCGACAATTTGTGGCTGGCGCAAACACCGCAGATGTTTCGCTACGGCTTGCTCAAACGCGCATTGAACGCGTTACCCGCCGACACGGTCACAGACGAGGCGCAGGCGATTGAAGCCATGGGATTGAAACCAAAACTCGTTACGGGAAGCGCGGCGAACTTCAAGGTGACGTATCCCGGCGACATTGCGTTGATGCAAAAAATACTTAAATAAATCAATTAGTTATATAA
>JBAVXA010000044.1:0-9332 GCA_049698095.1 Burkholderiales bacterium | reverse complement strand
CGGCTGGTGCAGGCGGCGTTTTTTGCGCCGGCGGCGCGGCTGTCTGCGAGGTCGATTTCGTCACGGCAGCAGGTGCAGCCGGTATGGATTGTGTAACCGGCGCCGCGCGCGTAGCCGCCTGCGCGCTGCCAGCCGGCCGGAATGCCAGCATGCGCATCAGCGTCATGCTGAATCCGGCAAAATCATCCGGCGCCATTGGCATATCGCGCCGGCCATTGAGCGCAATCTGGTAATACAGCTGCACGTCTTCGGGCGAAAAAGCCTGTGCCAGTTTTTCCAGACGGTCGTGCATCGGCTGCGTGGCGTCGGCGCTCGCCGGGACAGTTTGCAGCAGTGCGACGCGGTGTAAAATCGCAGCGATGTCCTGCAGCGCCGCGTCAAAAGAAAAACTGCGTGCAGCCATTTTTTCCGCTTCCGTCAGCATACTTGTGCCGTCGCCTGCAGCGAGCTGGTCAAGCAGATTGAATAAATGTCCCTGATCGACCGTGCCGAGCATGTCGGAAACCTGCGCCGTTGTGATCTTGCTGCTGCCGAAAGCGATTGCCTGATCGAGCAACGACAGCGAATCACGCATCGATCCTTGCGCTGCCTGCCCGAGCATGTGCAGCGCAGGAACTTCATACGGGATGTTTTCCGCTTTCAAAACTGCCTGCAAATGCTCGGCGATCAGCGCCGGCGGCATTTGTTTCAGGTTGAACTGCAGGCAGCGCGACAGCACGGTGACCGGCACTTTCTGCGGGTCCGTTGTGGCGAGGATGAATTTGACATGCTCCGGCGGCTCCTCCAGCGTTTTCAGCATCGAATTGAATGCCGACTTCGACAACATGTGGACTTCGTCGATGATGTAAACCTTGAAGCGACCTGACGCCGGCATGTATTGCGCCTTGTCGAGCAATTCGCGCATTTCCTCGACCTTGGTATTCGTCGCCGCATCGACTTCGAGCAGATCGATAAAACGACCCGCATCGATTTCCAGACACGCGCTGCATTTGCCGCAGGGCGTGGCGGTGATACCGGTTTCGCAATTCAATGCCTTGGCCAGTATGCGCGCGATGGTGGTCTTGCCCACGCCGCGCGTGCCCGTGAACAAATAAGCATGATGCAATCGCCTGGTCTCAAGCGCATTGCTCAACGCGCGCACCACGTGATCCTGCCCGACCAATTCGGCAAAATTTTTCGGGCGGAATTTACGTGCCAGAACCGTCGTGACAGACATAACTTTTATTCAATTAAATCAAATAGTTAGTAAGAGTAGCGCAAATGCAGGATGTTGAAATTGATACCGCGATTCGGCTGCTTCAGACCGGCGTTGGATAAATGCTGCAGGCGATAGCCTACATCAAACTCGTTGCGCGCGCCGAAGCGCAGGCCGAAGCCGACATGCGACCCGAAATGATAATTGCTCGCCAGATCGCGGTCATCGGTGACGTGGTGGCCGGTAATCAGGTGAACGCCGACGCCGCTTTCAAGATACGGGCTCCATGGCGTGAGCGATTTTTTTTCAAGGCGCAAAACCGGCGTAAAGGCGATTTCAAAAATGTGCGGGTCGCCCTTGCTGCTTTTGCCGCGCCAGAAGCCGACTGCCGGCTCCCAATAGTTGGTGACATGCCAGTCGCCGTCGGTAAACCAGCGCTTGCCCGAATCGAATTGCCATGCCAGACGACCCATCCTGACGTCGTCGCCGTGACCAAGCTCGACTATGCCGCTTTCAGCGCGCGCGCCGGCGCAAACCAGCAGGGAAAAAATAGATATCCAGGCGAAGCGATTCATAGCCAATCGTAAACGACAAAAAAAGGTGGCGAGCCTAACCCCCGGCACTTACAGGGTGTAGCTGTGGCTGCTTGCTTCCGCACCTGACCAGGTTCACTACGCTGCAATGCGGGGAGGCCCGCCGTTGATGGTTATCCGAAAAGCGGATTTTTTCGGACCTAAAATTCTGTAGGGGGAATTATACCTGCTGAGGGGCGTGTCGAAAAATATTTGTTCCTTGATTCAGCGTTTGGTAGCAAAACCTCTTTCGTGCGCTGCCAATCGAAAGTTCATAGCGACCTACGGGCTGCGGGCCTTAAAGATTGAAAGCTCGGCGCAATTCCTTCGCCGTCATCGGCTTGCCGAACACAGGCGTACGGTAATCAAACTCTTTCGCGCGCGCAAGGCCGCCAACCAGTACCGGTTCATGCCCTGCATCATTCACCAGCCGCTGGGCAACTTTTATTGCCTCAGCATCATCACCGGCTATCGATATGCCCAATCGTTCTCCGCTGCGGTGGGCTTCCTGTTTCATTTGCAAGTAACCCACATGACTGTAGACCCGGACGATACGTGCGCCAGACAGAAATTGCGGCGAGGACACACCCGTTCCTTTCGCCAGCGCCTCGTTCGCCATATCGCCATCGCGCGATGGAATCGGATTGCAGGCGTCAAGGATAATTTTGCCTTTTATTTCTGCCGCCAAGTCGCGCCCCAATGCAGGCAGCGCCGCATAAGGCACAGCAAAAAATAATACTTCGCCGAACACAGCCGCTTCCTTCGGCGTACCTACTTTGACGCCGCCACCGATTCTCGCTGCTAGCACTTTATCGTCATCCAGATTGCGCGAAGCAAACATCACCTCATGTCCAGCCTTCACCCACAACTCGCCTACCGTGCCGCCTACATTACCTGACCCGATGACGCCGATTTTAAGTGGCTTTTTTGCTTCGAGATTTTGTGCTTGTAACGGAAATGCGCATAGTAACAATCCGCCCGCTAAGGACTGCAGGATGATGCGGCGTTTGATAAATTTGGTTTGTGTGTTGATAGTCATGTTGTCTCCTAATATCAAGGAAAAGACATCAATTTATTGGCTAGAGTTCAACCTCAACACTAGAACAAATGATTTATTCTTTTGTTTTATGCAGAGACAAAATATCCGCCACCTTACTGCCTCCTTGCTTTGCCAGCGCCGGATTTTGCAGCCACATTTGAATACAAAATTCGCGCATTTGCTCAGACCACTCCAAGCGGCTCAGTTTCAAATGCTCGGGGATGATTTTATTCGGTAGATATTGAGACATTTGGATATTCTCCTCGCGCAATTTTTTCTAATGCAATCACATCGATCTGAGTTCAATATCTCCGTCAGCGTTTGTAGGGCGCAATGAGTAAAGCGAATTGCGCCGTATGTAAACCTCTTCAATCGGTCATGCTCATCCTTTTGTAGCGTTTCAACGATTCCATGCGACGCAATTCACGTTGTTCATTGCACCCTATGAGGCTTATAAATATTACCGGTCCAATAATACATCTGGGCTTAATGTATTCACAAGCATTCTGAATAGCCTGTAATGACACAGCCCATGATCGATCCCACTGCAACGAGACTAGGCGTGAACAGCCAAGCTACCCCGGCCGCGCAGAAGGACACAATCAATTTAGACGAAAATCTAATGCTAGTGCGCCGGAGCATTAAGCCAACGAGAAATACCGCCAGGAATAGAGGAAAAGTAAAGGTCAAGCCACCTAAAAAATAGCCAAGATCCCTTTGAAAGACAAACCTGGAGTGCGAACTTCCATTTAAGACTACCAGCCAGCCGACCATCGCTGCCCACGAAAGCAACCATATTGAAAGAGCAGCCAGCGCTACTTTACGCACTGAGTACGAATGATTAGCGCCTGCCCAGCCCACTATTATGAGAGCCAGACCGAAGTGCGCGAATGCTGCATTGTTCCACATAACTGTTGGTATGCCTTCGCAATCTAAAGGAGCGTAAAGGACATAGTCCTGCGGGCAAGTCGGTTGTTTACTGGACCGACTTCAACACATCCGCCAATATACCAAACAACTGATCAATTTCTTTTTTCTCAATAATCAGTGGTGGTGAAAACGCGAGAATATCCCCAGTGTAGCGGACGAGAATGCCTTTTTGATAGCAGCGGGTGAACACTTCGTAGGCTTTGGCTGAGGGTTTTCCTGCGTAGGGTTCGAGTTCTACGCCCGCGACCAAGCCTAAATTGCGTACGTCGATGACATGCGGCATGCCCTTAAACGAATGCATGGCTTGCTCGAAGTACGGCGCCATTTCTGCCGCGCGGGCGAACAAGTTTTCTTTTTTATATAAATCCAGCGTGGCGCAAGCTGCCGCTGCTGCGAGTGGATGGCCGGAATAAGTGTAGCCGTGAAAAAATTCGATGGCGTTTTCGCCGTGCGCGTTGACCACTGTGTCATACACCATTTGTTTCACCGCGACTGCGCCCATCGGCACAGCGGCGTTGGTAATGCCTTTGGCCAAAGTCATCAAGTCCGGTGTGACGTTGAATAATTGTGCGGCGAACGGCGTGCCGAGGCGGCCGAAGCCGGAAATCACTTCATCGAATATCAGCAGGATGCCGTGCTTGTCGCAAATCGCGCGCAGCTTTTCCAGATAACCTTTTGGCGGCACCAACACACCAGTCGAACCGGCAAGCGGCTCGACGATGACGGCGGCGATGTTGCTCGCATCATGCAGCGTGACGATGCGTTCGAGTTCGTCGGCAAGGTGCGCGCCCCACGCGGGTTGGCCTTTGGAGTAGGCCTGCTCTTTCAAGTTAAACGTGTGCGGCAAATGATCAACGCCGGGTAACAGCGCGCCGCTATACACTTTGCGGTTATTCACCATGCCGCCGACGGAAATACCGCCGAAGCCGACGCCGTGATAGCCGCGCTCGCGCCCGATGAATCGCGTGCGCTGGCCTTCGCCGCGCGCGCGGTGGTAGGCCAGTGCCATTTTCAACGCGGTATCGACCGACTCGGATCCGGAGTTGGTGAAAAAGATGCGGTTCATTCCTGCCGGGGTAATTTCCGCCAACTTGCTCGCCGCTTCAAACGCAATCGGATGGCCCATTTGGAAGGTCGGCGCGAAATCCATGGTGGCTGCTTGCTTGGCAATCGCTGCAGTAATTTCTTCGCGGCAATGTCCGGCGTTGACACACCACAAGCCCGCCGTGCAATCGAGAATCTGCCGCCCGTCGTCGGTAGTGTAGTACATGCCCTTCGCTTTCGACATCAGGCGTGGCGTGGTTTTGAATTGCTTGTTCGCGGTGAACGGCATCCAGAATGCCGACATGTCTATGATATTTGTGCTCATTCCTGGCCTCTGAATACTTTAATATAGTCGGAATACTTACATGCTATCGACATAGCGCTCGATTTCCCATTGCGAAACATGGCGGCTGTAAGTGACCCATTCGATTTGTTTCAAGCGTGTGAACTCGGCGACGAATTCTTCGCCGACCGCCTTGCTGATAATTTTATCTTTACGTAGCGCGGTCACTGCTTCGCCGAGATTTTGCGGCAGTGTGTTGATGCCTGCTTTCACAAATTGTTGCGGCGACCATTCATACAGATCATCGTTGATCGGTTCGCCCGGATTGGTTTTGTTATCAATGCCATCCAGCCCCGCTGCAATCACCGATGCCAGTGCCAGATATGGATTCGCTGCACTGTCGGGCAGGCGCCATTCCATGCGGCTCGCCGTCGTGCGCACCAGCGCCGTGCGGTTGTTATCGCCGTAGCAAACATATGCCGGTGCCCACGTGGTTCCGGACAGCGATTCGCCGACAACCAGACGTTTGTAGGAATTCACCGTCGGCGCGGAAAACGCGCACAGCGCAGGCGCGTGCCGCAGCAGGCCGCCGAGAAAATGATATGCAGTTTCCGAAAGATTCAAGCCACGCTTGTCCTGGTTCGATGCGAAAACCGGCCAGCCCTTTTCGTCACTGA
This sequence comes from Burkholderiales bacterium, assembly GCA_049698095.1. Lineage (GTDB taxonomy): Bacteria > Pseudomonadota > Gammaproteobacteria > Burkholderiales > JBEEJL01 > JBEEJL01. Next base: position 3,592 of record JBAVXA010000044.1, on the reverse strand, counting down.
GGGAAAGATGAAAATGTAATCCGCTTCCGGGCATATGCGCGAAGGGTTTCGGCATAACGGAAAAAATCATTCCCATCTGTTCGGCGATGGAATGCGCGGCCATTTTGAACAGCATGTAGCGGTCGGCTGCCTGTAATGCGTCGCTGTAGTGATAGTTCAGCTCGAACTGTCCCTGCGCGTCTTCGTGGTCGATCTGGAACACGTCGAAGCCGCATTGCTGCAGCGCCAGTGTCAGGCGCTCGGCGTACTCGCGTTGCCGCATCAGTGTTTTGTAATCGTAGGAGGGTTTTTCCAATACATCGTCGATATCGGAAGGCAGAATGTCATTGCCGGACTTATGCAGTAGAAAAAATTCCGGCTCCAGCCCGGCATTCAGCGTCCAGCCGCGCTCGGCCAGGCGCGCAACCTGCTTGTTCAGAATCTGGCGCGGGCACAAATCGAACGGCTCGCCGTTTACAAACCCATCGCACACGATACGTGCATACCCGGGCAGCCACGGCATGGCCTGCAACGTGCTCAGGTCGGCCCGCCCGTAATATTCCGAGTTGGCGCCGAAACGCGGCAGCGCCGTGCCCCATATTGACGGGCCGGCAAAACCCGCGCCGGGAGAAAAAATATCCTCGAGATGCGACAGCGGAATATTTTTGCCTTTGGCGGCGCCGAAAATGTCGGTGAATTGCGCCATGACAAACTGCACGCCCTGTGCGGCCAGTTTCTTGCGCGCAGCATCGATTTGCTTTTGCAACGAGGGAGAAATAGACATTATTTTAACTTATTGATTATATTTAATATTATTTAGCATGTTTCAAGCGCTGCGAATCGATTTTTCGATTATGGTCAACGCTTCGTCGAAAAGATTTTCGTCGATCGTCAGCGGATACAAGAAACGAATCACGTTGGCATATACTCCGCAGGTCAACAGTATCAATCCATGCTCCAGCGCTTTGGCCTGTACACGCTTGGTGTAATCGGCATCGGGCTTGTTCGCGGCGGGATTTTTGAACTCGACCGCGACCATGGAACCCAGTCCGCGCACGTCGGCAATTTGCGGCGCCGTTACGCCGATATTTTTCAGATGCGCCTGCAGCTTGTCGCCGAGTTTTTGCGAGCGCTCCAGCAGATTGTCTTTTTTGATCACCTCGATTACCGCGTGCGACGCGGCAATTGCCAATGGATTGCCGGCGTATGTCCCGCCGAGTCCGCCGGGAGCCGGCGCGTCCATGATTTCTGCGCGACCGCACACGGCAGACAACGTCATGCCCCCGGCGAGGCTTTTCGCCATGGTGATCATGTCGGGCACCACACCGTAATGCTCCGACGCGAACCATTTACCGGTGCGGCCGAAACCGGTCTGCACTTCATCGACCACGAGCAGAATGCCGTGCTCGTCGCACAACTTGCGCAGCGCCGTCATGAATGCGGGCGGACAAATATAAAAGCCGCCCTCGCCCTGCACCGGCTCGATCATGATCGCCGCGACGCGCTTGGCTTCGACATCGGCCTTGAACAGGTATTCCAGCGCATGCAGCGAATCGTCCATCGACACACCGTGCAATTCGCAAGGGAACGGTACGTGAAATACCTCAGGCGGAAACGGGCCAAAGCCGACTTTATACGGCACCACTTTCCCGGTCAGCGCCGCGGCCATCATCGAGCGTCCGTGAAACGCACCGCTGAACGCGATGAGCGCAGTGCGGCCAGTCGCGGCACGTGCGATCTTGACGACGTTTTCCACCGCTTCGGCGCCGGTGGAAAAGAACGCCGTCTTTTTCGCATGCGCGCCCGGCGTCAATGCGTTGATTTTTTCCGCCAGCGTCACATACGACTCGTACGGCACGACCTGATAACAGGAATGGGTGAAGCGGCGCAACTGCGCTTCGATAGCCGCCACTACGACCGGGTTGCGATGTCCGGTGTTGAGCACGGCAATGCCGCCGGCGAAATCGATATAGCGCCGCCCTTCCACGTCCCACAACTCGGCGTTGTTCGCACGGTCGATAAAGAAATTCCCCATCACGGCAACGCCGCGCGGGGTGGCCGCCTCGCGGCGGGTTTTCAATTCTGCATTGGTAAGTTTCATGTCCATGGTTGGTTCCTTCTCACGAATGGTTCAGGGTGCACCGTGTTTGAGCTGTACCCTACGACAGCTTGATCCAGGTGGTTTTGAGTTCGGTATATTTTTCCAATGCGTGCAACGATTTGTCGCGCCCGTTGCCCGATTGCTTGTAGCCGCCGAATGGCACGGTGATGTCATCTTCGTCGTAACTGTTCACATGCACCGTGCCGGCGCGCAATGCGCGCGCAATGCGATGCGCCTTGTTGATATCGCGCGTCCAGACGGCCGCGGCGAGGCCGTAGTTGGTCTGGTTGGCGATTTTCAGTGCTTCATCAACGTCGTTAAATGCAATCACCGATAACACCGGACCAAAAATTTCCTCGCGCGCGATCGTCATGTCGTTGCGCACGCCGTCGAATACCGTCGGCGCAACGTAATAGCCGCCGGTTTCGCGCCGCACCTGCTCGCCGCCGGCCAGCAGTTTCGCGCCGTCGCTCTTACCCGCTTCGATGTAACGCATGACGTTCTGCATTTGCACTTCGTCCACCAGGGCGCCCATGACCGTGTTCGGGTCGAGCGGATCCGCCGGCGCGTATTGCGGCACCAGCGCCAGCGCGCGCTCGAGAAATTTATCCTTGATCGACGCTTCGACTAATAGACGCGAAGGCGCATTGCAACTTTCGCCTTGGTTGAAAAATATCGAGCCGACCGCCGCTTCCGCGGCAGCGTCGAGATCGACCGCATCGGCGCAGATGATGTTGGGCGATTTGCCGCCGAGCTCCATCCACGCGCGCTTCAGATTGGATTGCCCGGCATATTGCATGATCTGTTTGCCGGTGCGCGTCGAACCAGTGAAGGCGATGCAATCGACGTCCATGTGCAGCGCCAGCGCGCTGCCCGCTTCGTTGCCGTAACCCGGCACGACGTTAAACACGCCGGCGGGAACGCCCGCCTGCATCGCAAGTTCGGCCAGGCGCAGCACTGTTAGTGGCGATTTTTCCGACGGCTTCAGCACCACACTGTTGCCCGCCGCCAGCGCCGGCGCGATTTTCCACGATGCCATCAGCATCGGGTAATTCCACGGCACGATGCAACCCACCACACCCATCGGTTCGCGCGTGATCAGCGCGAGCGTATCGTCCGCAGTCGGCGCGATCTGGTCGTAAATCTTGTCAATCGCCTCGCCGAACCAACGGATGCAATTGGCGGCGGAATTTACATCGACGCTTTTGCTGTACTTGATCGGCTTGCCCATATCGAGCGTTTCCATCAGTGCCAGTTCGTCGCTGTGCGCCAGCATCAGGTCGGCGAATTTAATCAGGATTTTTTTGCGTTTCGCCGGCGGCATGCCGGCCCAGCGCCGGTCTTCGAACGCTGCGCGCGCGGCCTTCACTGCGATATCGATATCCGCCTCGCGTCCGCGAAAAGCGTCGGCCAGCTTGCGTCCATCGACCGGCGACAGGCAGTCGAAGGTCTCACCCGTTTGCGACGACACTCGCTTGCCGTCGATAAATGCGCGTCCGTCAAGCTTGAGGG
>JBAVXA010000043.1:0-1800 GCA_049698095.1 Burkholderiales bacterium | reverse complement strand
GGCAAAAACGGCGGTGTATTCGCATCGGCTGCTGCTCGAAAACGATTTGCGCAGCGCCATCTCGAATAATGAATTCGAGCTTTATTACCAGCCGCAAGTCAATACGCTGAGCGGCGGCATCATCGGCATGGAAGCATTGATTCGCTGGAATCACCCGGATCGCGGCATGTTGCTGCCAAATGATTTCATCCCTCTGGCGGAGGAAACCGGGCTCATTTCAATGATAGGCGAATGGGTTTTGAATACCGCCTGTAGCCAGGCGAAGCAATGGGGTGACAGCGGCCTCGCGCCGATTCGCGTCGCGGTTAATCTGTCGGCGCACCAGATCGAACAACATGATTTTGTCGATAAGGTAAAACTGGCGCTGCAAACCAGTGGCCTGGAAAGCAGTAAACTCGATCTCGAAATCACCGAAAGCGCGATGATGAAAGATGTCGACAACAGCCAGGAGAAATTGCGCCAGATCGCCAACCTCGGCGTGCATATTTCGATCGATGATTTCGGGACCGGCTATTCGTCGCTGGCGTACCTGAAAGACCTGCCGATCAATACCCTCAAAATCGACCAATCCTTTATCCGTGATTTGAAAGAAGATTTCGCCGAGACATCGATTGTCAGCGCGATGATCCAGATAGCCCGCGGGCTCAAGCTCAGGCTGCTTGCCGAGGGCGTCGAGCAGGCGCACCAGCTCGAGTTTCTGATCAAAAACGACTGCGATGTTTGCCAGGGATTCTATTTCAGCAAAGCAATGCCGGCGCAGGAAGCAACCGATCTGCTTACCAATCAGGCATCCTATTACCCTGCCAAACCCACGGTGCTGAGCTTTAGCTGAATAAAAAATCGATCGCCAGTCCGACAAAAATTGCAGCGCCCAGCCAGTTATTATGTAAAAACGCCTTAAAGCAATCGGCCGGCTCACGCCGTCTGATTAAACGATAGTGGTAGAGCGCGAACGTAATAGCAAACATGATCCCGGCGTAATAGAACATTCCGCACCCGTATTGCATGCCGGCGAAAATCATAATGGCAAAAAAAGCGGCGTAGCAAAGCATGACCGCCGCCACATCGAAATTTCCAAACGTCAGCGCCGACGTCCTGATACCGATTTTGATATCGTCTTCGCGATCGACCATGGCATATTCGGTATCGTAGGCGATCGCCCAGAAGATATTCCCCAGCAGCAGCAGCCATGCCGTCGCGGGCACCTCGCCAGTCGTTGCGGCAAACGTCATCGGGATGCCGAAGCCGAACGCGATTCCGAGGTAGGCCTGCGGAATGGCCAGAAAACGTTTTGTAAACGGATAGGTCGCCGCGAGAAACAGTGCTGCGAACGATAAATAAATCGTCAGCCTATTCAGCGGCAGCACGAGACAAAATGCCAACAGGCTGAGCGCTGCGGCGAGCAGGGCGGCCTCTTTGGTGGAGATCTTTCCTGCCGCAAGCGGCCGATTTCGGGTGCGCGCCACATGCAGGTCGAAATCCCGATCCGCATAATCGTTCATCACGCATCCGGCTGAACGCATCAACACGGTGCCGGCAATAAAGATGACCACGAGGGAATAATCGGGTTTGCCTGCTGCGGCAAACCACAGCGCCCAAAGCGTCGGCCACAGTAACAGCAGAATACCAATGGGCTTGTCTAGGCGCATCATTTGCGCATAGAGTTTAAGCCGGTGTTTGAGATCCATCGTCACACTTTAAGATAGTCTTCGCGTGACGACAACCAGCGCTTCAGATGCTGCTCGGCCACATCGGGCTGGTGCTTAAGCAAATCCTCTGCCGTTGTCTGCGCGGCCTCGA
>JBAVXA010000042.1:0-35926 GCA_049698095.1 Burkholderiales bacterium | reverse complement strand
CGCGGCCATTCTTGCCGTTTGCTGGGAATATCGAGCACGAATTTTCAAGGCATTGAAAGGCATCCTCCGCGACGAACAATCGTCCAATCTTTCGCGCAATATTCTGGTCGCATTTTTGCCGCTGGCGATTCTGGGACTGCTGTTCGGCAGCAAGCTGAAAAATCTGCTTTTTGCGCCTGTACCGATTGCGATCGCCTTCATCGTTGGCGGCCTGATCATCCTCTGGGCCGAGCGGCGTAAGCACACAATAACGGTCAACGAAGTCGACGACATGACGTGGAAAGACGCATTGAAAATTGGCATTGCGCAGGTGTTCGCACTGATCCCGGGAACATCGCGTTCCGGTGCGACCATCATCGGCGGCTTGCTGTTCGGTCTTTCGCGCAAGGCCGCGGCGGAATTTACTTTTTTCCTTGCCATCCCAACGTTGGGCGCAGCGACTTTTTACGATTTATACAAACACCGGGAATTACTGAACACCAATGATATCGGCATGTGGGCAGTTGGCCTGATCGCGTCATTCGCCAGCGCGTTTCTGGTGGTACGCGGACTGATCCGCTACGTCAGCAAGCATGACTTCACGATTTTCGCCTGGTACCGCATCGCATTCGGCATCATTGTGCTGGTCACTGGACAGATGGGTTGGGTCAAGTGGGCGCCGGGGTAACTGATGCAAATCACATCCCAGACCAATAGGCCCGTGGTGCTTTTATTTTGCGGCAACAAATCTCAGCAATTTTTTCTGCGCAGCATATGGAATTCTTCCGCCAGCATTTCTGTGCGTCGATGCGCTTCCGCATAGATATCGGGATGAGAAAAAAACGTATCGCGCAATTGCTTGAGCAAAGAAGAATTGGCATGCAACAATTCGTGAATCACCGTATCGAGCAAGTCGCGCGCGGCATGATCATCCAGCTCGCGTAAGTAACGCTCATTGAGGTGCATGGTGTCGGTCAGCCGATTGTATTGGCCGAGACGGCAACTATGGGCGCGAAAACGATCGGGCTTCAAGCGACGCGGGATGCGCGTCAAATCGGTTTGGGTTCGCTGTACCAGATCAAGCGCCAGGTCGATATCGCTCTTCATATAACTATTTAATTATATTGAATATTCTTCAGAACAGCTTAATGCAGCGAGCTGTGTTTCACGTATCGCGCAATCAGTCGCAATAACTCGTCTTCCTGATAAGGCTTGCCGAGATATTCATTCACGCCAAGTTCAAGCGCGAAGTTACGATGTTTTTCTGCCGTGCGCGAAGTAATCATGATGATTGGAATGCCTGCGAGTTTTTTGTCCGCGCGAATATTGCGCGCCAACTCGAAACCGTCCATGCGCGGCATCTCGATATCGAGCAGCATCACATCCGGGATCGTTTCCTGCAGTTGCTGAAGCGCATCGACGCCGTCTTTTGCAGTGAGTACGTCGTAATTTTCCCGCGCCAGTAATCGGCTGGTAATCTTGCGTACCGTGAGGGAATCATCGACGACCATGACGCGCGGATCGCGCTTCGGTTTGGCGATCTCCAGCACCGGCGCGGTAGTTTCCGCCTTACGTGCCGCATGACGCCGCGCCAGCTCGACCGGGTTGATGATCAATACCACTTTACCGTTACCCATGACGGTCGCGCCGGATACGCCGGCCAGACGCGCCAACTGCGGACCGATGTTTTTTACGACGATCTCGCGATTGCCGACGACTTCATCCACCAGCACGGCAACTTGTGCCACACCGCTCTTCAGGATAAGCAGTGGATATTTTGCCAGGCCTGAGAGCGGTTTGGTTTCCTCGCCGAGCAGGCCTGACAGCATATGTAACGGGAATGATCGACCCTGCCAGTCGAAATGATCTCTCGCAAACAACGCGGCGAGATTGTCAGGGCGGATTTCCTGCACCTGCTCGACCATCACTGCGGGAATGGCAAACAGGCGGCTGCTGCAATTGATCATGAGCGCCTGCGTTACCGCCAGGGTCAATGGCAATGTGATGGTAAAGGTGGTGCCTTTTCCTGCAACGGACGTGACTTCAATCCGGCCGCCAAGCGACATGATTTCGTTCTTCACCACATCCATCCCCACGCCACGTCCGACCAGATGCGTCACTTCCGTGCTGGTGGAAAACCCGGGGAGGAAAATGAATTGGGTAAGCTCGGCGTCGCTCGCGCGCTGGCCCGGCTCCAGCAATTTCATGTCTACTGCGCGCTGATGGATGCGCGCAAAATCAAGTCCTGCGCCGTCGTCCGACAAGGTCAGCAGAATATCGTTGCCCTGACTTTTCGCGTCGAGCACGATTTCACCGATTTCCGCCTTGCCGGCTTTGCTGCGAACATCGGGCATTTCAAGCCCGTGCGCAACTGCATTGCGCAACAAATGCTCAAACGGCGCAACGATTTTTTCCATCACGCTGCGGTCCAGCTCGACGCGCGCGCCGCGCAATTCCAGATTGGCTTTTTTGCCCAGCTCTTTCCCGGTGACGCGAACCAGACGGTAAAAACGGTCGGACAGATTGTTCAGCGGCACGGTGCGAACGCTCATCAATTCCTGCTGCAGGTCGCGGTTCAAGCGCGCCTGATGCATTAACGCCGAGTCGGTTTCATCCAGGCTCTTGAGCAGGGTCTGCTGTACCGTAGCCACATCGTTGACACTCTCTGCCATGATGCGCGTGAGCTCCTGCATGCGCGTGAAACGGTCGAGTTCCAGCGGGTCGAATTTTGACCCGCCCTGCAGGGTGACGCTGGATTGGATCTGGCTTTCCGCCTGGATTTCCAACTCGCGCAACTGAGTTCGCAGGCGTGCGACGTTTTCCGTCAGCTCGGTCAACGATTGTTTGAAGCCAATCAATTCGGTTTCGATACGTGAACGCGATATCGCCAGCTCACCGGCGTCGTTCACCAGACGGTCGATCAAATCGGCGCGGACGCGAAGCTGTGCCTGCTGAATCGAGGCCTCGGTAACAACGCTGCCCAGCACCGGCACGGCGGTGACGGATTCCTGTTCCGGCGCGGCGATCGTTTCCAGAACCGGATCTTCATACGCTTCGCCTTTCAGCATGCGCTCGACCGTGGAACTGAAGCGATCGATTCCGTGCTGCAATTCATCGAGCTTGGCCGGATTCAATTTCTCCAGGCTTTCCATGGCAACGGCCTGTGACTCAAGAATATGCGCCAACTCGCCGAGCCGCATCGCGCCGGTCATGCGCGCGCCGCCTTTCAGGGTATGCAGATGCCGCCGTAACGCACCGGACGCGGCTTTATCAGCCGGATTGGTGCGCCATGTGCGGAACGATTCATTCACCTGCGGCAATAACTCGCCCGCCTCTTCGAGGAAAATCGGAATCAGGTCCGCGTCGATATCATCGGTAATCTCGCGCCGGTTTTCCGGCGAAGCGACACGCGACCGGGAAACCTGCGTCGAGGTAGACGGCTTCGGTGGCGCCAGATGCGTTTTGTCCAGAGCGAAATGCGGTATCGGCGCGGTCAAATCGTCTGAATCAAAATTTCTCTTTAAATCAACAGGTTGCGGCCTGTTCGTCGACGCGGCGCCGAACGCGCCCGGGCCCGCTGCCAAGCCTGCGGCGATATTGGTTGACGTATTGCCAAGCGGTTTGGGACGAGTCACGTCGGAGCGCGCGAAATTCGGTGTAGCGGGCAAATCGGGCACATCCGGAATCGGGGTTGACAGCGGCGTGTGCACCGGAACCTGCCAGCGTTGAATGGCGGACTCCTGCAAATTGCGTTCGCTGCGCACGGCTTCGAGTTGTGCATTAAGGCGGCCGATGAGTTGCGGCGCGGCTTCTGGCGCACGTCGCCGATTCACATCATCGACCATTGCCGTGAGACGGTCGACGGCGAGGTCGAATAGTTGTAATTGGTTGGCGTTATAGGTCGGCGGATGTTCGAGGCCGTCATGCAGATTGCTTTCCAGCGCCATGCCAAGTTCCGCGATGGCGGAAAAACCGGTGGTGTGCGATATGCCCGCCAGCGTATGCGCCGCACGCATGAATTCGTGGCTGATGCCGCTTGACGGCGTCAGCCGCAGCTTCGCCAACTCGGTTCGCAACGTATGCAGATGTTCCCCTGCCTCACGCTGATAGATGGCAAAAAAGCTCGGCGCCAAAAACAGTTCGCCGATCTGCACCATTTTTTCGGCGGCGGGGCCTTTCCTTTCTTCCGGCTCCTTGCCCGCTTTCAGCTGCTCGGCCATGTGCAAGACTGCAGAGCTGTCAACTTCTGCCGTTCCGGTTCTGCTCAAGCTTTGTACCCAAGCACTGAAAAGCTGATGCGACTCGCCGATCAGGTGCAGCAGGCCCGACGTCGCCGGCTTATCCTCCTGCAACCATTGGTTCATCACTTCTTCGAGCTGCCACGCCACTTCTCCCAAATCGGTCAGGCCGACCATGCGGCCGCTACCTTTCAAGGTGTGATACGCGCGGCGGATGGTGGTAAGTGCTTCTTTGTTCTGGTTCGCCATGCGCACGACATTGAGCTGCAGTTCGATCGTCCCCAATACTTCGGCGGCTTCTTCGAGGAAAATTCCCAGCAACTCTGCGTCGATTTCCGCTTTCGGCGCATTGACCATGCGCGCGGTTTGCTCCGACGGCGTCTGAACGGCGACGCTCTTGCCCATCAAGGCGGAGACGCTTTGCGCAAGCCCGACCGCGTCAATCGAAGGCTGGTCCAGTTGCATCATTATTTCCGCGGACTGCTGCTTCAGACCGGCGTCGGATACCAGCGCCGCATCCTGCTGCAGCGCCACCGCGGCATTGCGTAATTGCTGGCGAATCGCGTCATCGTCAGGATTGCGCTGCCATTCAACAAACAGTGCGTCGATCTGTTGTTTCTGTTTTTCGACACTGTCTTCAATACTTTGCGGCTGCACCTGCGGCGCCTTGACCAGCGATTGTTTGCCGGACGCGAAACGCGCCAGCACAGGCGCAAGAATCTGCTCCCGATTTGCCTGGCCCTGTTGCAAAGCTGTAACGTACAAGCCGAGTCCGCTCATCGCCTCGGCGACGGTTTCGGTGTCTTCGTGCGACGCCGGCGCGTCGGTTTTTGCCAGTACTTCCACCCTGCTGCGCAATCCCTTGACGACCTCCACTGCTTCAGCCTGTTCCAGCATCGACAAAGCGCCTTGCACCTGATTGATGAACGGCGTCAGTGTCGCGAGCGCAGGTCGCTTCGATGGGTTGCGGAAGTAGGCATCGAGCACCTGCTCGACATGATGCAGGTTGTTGTGGATTTCCTGGCCCACTTGCGACAACACCAGCTTTTCCTGTGCCTTACGCGAAATGTCATCGAGCAAATCGGCCTGACCGCCCGCTGTTGCCGGAGCGGGCTTGCCGGCTAGGGCTGCATCCAGACGCGCCACCATGGATTGCGTTTGCGCATTGAATTCGTCGCCTAGCTTGGCGTGATTGTCGACGGCTTTTTCAATCAGCAGCAATGCTGTCGCCGTTTCCAGCGCAACGGACTCGTTTACGCCCTGATCGCGCGGCTGCAGCTCCATCGAAACGGAATTTACTTTGTATGCGAGCGTTGTAAGGGATTTGTTGTCCTGTTTATCCGACCAATCGCGCAGGCGTGCCGACTGTTCGATAAAGCTGCCCAGCGACGCCTTGTTGCCCGACGTGAATTTGATCCAGGCCTCTTTCATGCCTGCCAGCAATTCGCGCATGTCGCGCAGCAGGGATGACAGCTCGATTTTCGGCGGCGTGTAGGCGGTGGCCGTGCCTTCGGGCGGGAGCAATTCTTTCAGCTTATAGGCGTATTGCAGTTCCTTTACGCGCGCACTCAGCGGTTTGGCGCGCGCCACGACGAACAGTACGTCGCGCATGAGCCGCTCGGCCACCTGGTCCGATCCGTCGGCGAGGCGTTTCATTTGCATGTTGATACGTGAACAGGCGAGCTTGGCAGCGGGGGAATTATCGCCAACAGCAATAACGTCGAGGAATCCGCCGACTATCCACCAGAAGCCGCGGCTAGGCGATTTCGCCTGCGCCAATTCGATTTTCGCCAGCGCTTCGCGCATCGGTTTGACTGCCGCTTCGGTCGGCTGGCGCAGCCAGGCGAGCAAGCCGGCTTCGAACTGCGAACGACAATCCTGGATCAATTCCGAATGCTCTGCCTTGCTAAGCGGCGGGCCGGGCATAATCGGCGGCGCGGGCACGGATAAATCCGGATAGAACAAATCGCTTTCAGTAACTTGCTCTACCCCGCGCGCCTTGCATAATTCCCGGTATACCGGAAACAGTTTCAGCGGCACACTGGACTCGCCGGCGTGCAGTGTCTCGAGGTAATCGGCCAGCGCGACCATGGCGTTTTTGCATAGTTCTACCGTGGCTGCCGAGCCTTTGAGTTCGCGCTTGGCTAATCCGCTGGCGATCGCTTCGATTTGCTCTGATACGCGAGCGACCGGATCGAGGCCGATCATTTGCAGCGCACCTGACACCTGATGCAAATTGGCGCCGGCGGGTTGAAGTGATCCGCCTTCGCGCGGATCCTGCAAAAAGCGGTCGAAACTTTGCGTGGCGTTAGCCAGGGCCACGCCTATCTCAGACTTGACCCAGCCTAGCAGGCCGACATCGAATTCCTGATGCAATGCGCTCATATGTAAAGTGTCCGCGGCAAGCTTAAAGCTTAAAGCCGGAGACTGATCCTTTCAGTTCGCCGGCGAGTTCTGCCAGGTTCAAAACGGAGTCGGCGGTTTCTCGGGTACCTTCCGTCGTCTGTTTGGTAATGGTAAGAATTTCCCGCATGTTTTTCGCTACCGTGTTGGTCGCCGCCGCCTGGTCTTGCGTGGCCTTGGAAATGGATTGAATCAGCGCTGCCAGCTGTTTTGACACCTGGCCGATCTCGCTCAAAGCCTGGCCTGCGGCGTCGGAAAGCCTGGCGCCCTCGACCACGCCCTGCGTACTTTTTTCCATGGCGACCACCGCGTCATGCGTGTCGGTCTGAATGGTGCGCACGATCGCACTGATTTGCTTGGTGGCTTCGCCGGAACGCTCGGCCAATCGCTGCACTTCTTCGGCCACTACGGAGAACCCGCGCCCGGCCTCGCCGGCGGATGCGGCTTGGATTGCTGCGTTCAGCGCCAGTACGTTGGTTTGCTCGGTAATGCCTGCGATCAGCTCCACAATCTCGCCGATTTCCTGTGACGATTCGCCCAGACGTTTAATGCGCTTGGACGTTTCCTGAATCTGTTCGCGGATTTCGACCATGCCCTTGATCGAATTCTGTACTGCGCCCGCGCCTTTTTCGGACGCGTCGAGCGAACGCTGCGCCACCTTGGCGGATTCACCGGCGTTCACAGACACCTGGTTAATCGATTGCGCCACGCGCAGGACTTGCGCCGTTGTTTCTTCAATTTCCCTCGATTGCTTGTCCGTTGCATCGAGCAGGCGCTCGGACACCTGCTGCGCAAGCCTGGTGCGCTCCGAAACGCGCAATGACGCGCCGTTGACGCCTTTCACCAGCACACGGAGCTCTTCGATCGTGTAGTTCATCGAATCGGCGATGGCGCCGGTTATGTCTTCAGTCACCTGTGCTTTCACCGTTAAATCGCCGTCGGCAAGGCTGCCCATTTCGTTCAGCAACTGCAGAATCGCCGACTGGTTCTTCTTGTTCTCTGCCTCGGCTTTTTTCGATTGCTCTTCACGCGCTTTGGCGTTTCGGATAGCGCCGCGGGCCAGAATGGACAAACCGGCCAACCCTAAAAACGAAATCAGCGCGGCTGCACCCAGCGTCGTATAGAATCGTTTCTGCACCACCGCATAGCGCTGGCCGAGAATGTCATCCAATTGCGTCAAGGTCTTTTCACCCAGCGCGAAGGTGACGTCGGCGTCCTTGTTGATCATGCCGCGTACTTCATCGGGCGAAATTTCAATTTTGGGCGCTTCGAAAATGCGGTCTTTCAGAATGGCTATAACTTCTTTTTGCGACGCCCTCATTGCATTGACGTCTTCACTCAGGTTCGCCGCCAATTGTTCATTCGCATCAAGCGCCCGTTTATATCCGTCGGAGAGCGAATCAGTTGCAGCCGGCAGTACACGTTGCAGATTGACATAATTCGCGCGGTCTTCAGGGCCGACGATTTTCTTCGCCGCCACTTCGCCCGCCAGACGGCGCGCAAGCCCGGTCTGAAACAGAACTGCAGGCAGGCGATTCACATATGATTCCTGAAGATAGGAGCTGTCGAGCGCGGTATCGAGAGTGAGAGACGACACGTCTGCGACCGTCACCAGCAGTGCCTGGATCTGATCCAGCATTCTGTTATGGGCGGCAAAATTTTCCGGTTCGTCCATTTTTTCAATGTAAGCCTTCAGCTCGTCCCACAATCGATTAACCGCGTCTATTTCGATACTCAAATCGAAAGTCTGATCCTTGCTGGTCAGGATTTTGGTCAACGCGGCCATTTGCTCGTCAACTTTTTTACGAATTGGCGCGCGTTTGGCCAGCGTTTCGGCATCGTTGTTGAGCAATGGGTTGTATATTCCACGGTGCAAAGTTACCTGGCGCCAGAGTTCGCGTATCGGCCCCAGATACTTGACACCTTCGCGCTCTTTTGCGAGCGCGCCGAGCTCCGCCTGGCTTTGCTGAAAAGTGGTGTAGATGAGCATGGCCACCGGCAGCAAGAACAACAGCCCGATCAATAAAAACGCACGGCCGATGTCCATCCCGGAAAAAATGCTCCTGGATTTTCTTTTGCTCGTTTTCTCTGAGCTTTTATTGGATGTCTTCAACGCCATGACGAGTCAAATCTTTAAATATAACACATTGATTTTAATGAATATTTACGCGGCAACGTCGAGGAACTTCGGGTGCTTGGTGAGTGCGTCAATATCAAGCAAATACCAGGCATGTTCGTCTGCATCGCGCCAGATTTCCGCGACCCACGGCGGCATTCCTCTCGGCGCAGGCTCTTTTTTGAAGTTATCCGGATTGCGCAATCCTGCCATGCGGGTAACCATGATCGCCGCGCCTTGAATTGCGGTATTGGGTAACAACAATACCCGGTTTTCCGCGCTCGCTTTGACGGCAGGCTTGTCATTCAGCAAAGTGAAATCGATAATGCTGTAAAGGTTGCCGCGAACATTGAATACTCCTAAAAAATACGCTTGCGTAAGCGGGACCGGCTCGACGCCCGCTACCGGCAAAACTTCCGACACCTGCTGTAAATCGACCAGCCAGTTTTGACCGGCCGCCACAAAACCAAGCAGTGAAGAAGCAGACGCCCCCTGATTGGAGGCGTCTTTTAGCCGCTCGGCAAATGCGGCCTGGTACTCACTCAGGCTGGGGTTTTCCGCCATGACTTATCCGCCGATAGTACTGATTTTTCCCAGCAAATCCGCTTCTTTGATAGGCTTGACGATGTATTCCACCGCTCCCTGGCGCATGCCCCACACTTTGTCCGTTTCCTGACCCTTGGTGGTACAGATGATGATCGGGATATGTTTGGTCGCTTCGTCCCTCGTGATAGTGCGGGTCGCCTGGAAACCATTCAGCCCGGGCATGATGACGTCCATGATGATGAGGTCCGGCTTGTCGAATTTGGCTTTTTCGACGCCCTCTTCGCCGCTTTTGGCGATTGTCACGCTGAAACCTTTTTTGGTCAGGATGTCCTGCAGAAATGCACGTTCGGTTTCGGAATCATCGACGACTAGAACTCTCTTTATTGCCACTTTCATTACTCCTTCATGCTACGTTGTTAAGCTGGGTCACGTGGTCCTGGACGGCACGCAATAAACTTTCTTTGGTAAATGGTTTGGTCAAATATTCGTCCGAACCGACCATGCGGCCGCGCGCACGGTCGAACACGCTGTCCTTCGACGACAGCATAATCACCGGCGTAGTACGGTATTTGCTGTGTTTTTTGATCAGCGCGCAGGTTTGGTAGCCGTCGAGCCGGGGCATCATGATGTCAACGAATATCAGGTCCGGCTGATGGTCGGTTATTTTTGCCAGCGCATCGAAGCCGTCTTCAGCCAGCACGACCTGGCAACCGGCCTGCAGCAGGAAGATCTCAGCGCTTCGTCGGATCGTGTTGCTGTCGTCAATCACCATAATGCGAGTGCCCGTAAGCGGCTTGGGTTCGTTCACAAATCCTCCGAAGGTGCGCCCTTGTGATGCTGCATCTGAACTGGTTTGCAACTGGGCTGACTGGTTCATGTAGTTTTTTTCCTAAAGGACCCACTAACATGCCGATAAACTGATGTCGGCGCAAGCAAAAGCGGAAACGAGCCCGCTTCCAGATTAGTCGGTGATTCGATGGATAACAAGGCAAAAAATCATTTATGCCTTAAATTTCAATCATTTCAAAGTCTTCCTTGCGCGCGCCGCACTCGGGACAAACCCAGTTGACCGGTACCTCTTCCCATCGCGTTCCGGGTGCAATGCCCTCGTCGGGCAAGCCGGCCTCTTCATCATAAATAAAGCCGCAAATCAAGCACATCCAGGTTCTGAACTTCATTTAGATAAGCCGCTCGGTCGGCAGATTGTTAGTGGGGCGTTTTACGTTAGAATGTCATTGGGGTGATGCTGTTGCTGCCTACCGCTGATTTCGGTTCTGCGCCCACCTCACCCACAGCGTGATGATACGGCGCTAATGCTATATAAATCAAGCTTTTCGACTACTTTTCCAGATTGGTTGTCATGTTTCCTGCCCCTCCCGTCGTGCTGGTTTTTTCCGCAACCGATCCGAGTAGCGGCGCCGGCTTGCAGGCGGATATTTTGACCCTTGCCAGCATGGGCTGCCACCCTCTTTCAGCCGTTACCGCGATTACCATTCAGGATACGGTTGGCGTGGAGGATGTGATGCCGATTGATTCCGAGTGGGTCACGGATCAGGCGCGCGCGGTGCTGGAAGATATGCCGGTCGCCGCATTCAAGCTGGGTCTGCTTGGCAGCGCGGAAACCATCGCAGCGATTGCCGAAGTGGTGGCCGATTATCCCGACGTTCCGCTGGTGTTCGACCCGGTTATTGCGTCCGGGCGCGGAGATGAATTGTCGACCGAAGAAATGATATCTGCCATGCGTGAAATGATCATTCCGCAGGCAACTCTGATCACGCCCAATATCATGGAAGCGCGGCGTCTCGCGCTGGACGACAGCGACGACAACGACAACCCGGACATGGCGGAATGCGCGCGTCGCCTGATCGACAGCGGATGCGAATATGTGCTGATTACCGGAACACACGACAATACGCCGATGGTCATCAACACGCTATACGATATCAATGGTGTGGTGCGCACGGACGAATGGCCGCGCCTGCCCGGCAGTTTCCATGGCTCCGGCTGCACGCTCGCGTCAGCCTGCGCAGCAACGATTGCGCAGGGGCTCGATGTTCCTGAGGCTGTAAAAGAAGCACAGGAATACACCTGGCAATCGCTTAAATATGGCTTTCGTGCCGGCATGGGCCAGTCGATTCCTGATCGAATGTTCTGGGCGCGCGAGGAAGAAGACGGGGAAGAAACGCTAGAAAATCAGGTTTTTGACCGGCCTGGCCATTAGCATAAATGTAAATATAATCAAGTAGTTATATGCATCCACCGTCTGTCATTCGCGGCCTTTACGCGATCACCCAGCAAACCGAAGATACCGCACGACTATTGGCGGATGTGCGCGCCGCGCTGGATGGCGGTGCGCGCATGATTCAATATCGCGACAAAAGCAAACGCACCGGATTACGCATCGACCAGGCGTCGCAACTGCATGCATTGTGCAAACTTTACAACGCCCTTTTCATTGTCAACGACGACATTAATCTGGCGATGGCTGTTGATGCCGACGGCGTGCACCTCGGCGAAATGGATGAAAAGCTCGACAAGGCGCGCAGCAAAATGCCGGGCAAAATAATCGGCGTATCGTGTTATGACCAGCTCGACCGCGCGATCGAGGCGGAAGAACGTGGCGCCGACTATGTCGCGTTCGGAAGTTTTTTCGTCTCTGAAACCAAGCCCGACGCGGTGCGTGCGCCGATCGAGTTATTGCGCAATGCGTGGCAGCACGTTTCAATCCCGATTGTCGCCATCGGCGGCATTACCGTGAACAACGCCGCCGAATTGGTTGACGCCGGCGCTGACGCAGTTGCCGCCGTGCGCGCAGTGTTCGAAGCCGAAGACATCATGTACGCGGCAAAAAATTTCAGCGAACTATTCGAGAAAAAAGTATGACCACGCGTAACGAAGCATTATTCAAGCAATCCATGCAACTCATTCCCGGCGGCGTCAATTCGCCGGTGCGCGCGTTTCGCTCGGTCGGCGGCACGCCGGTGTTCGTCGCCAGAGGGCAAGGTGCGTATTTCTGGGACGCCGACGGAAAAAAATATATTGACTACGTCGGCTCGTGGGGCCCGTTGATTTTGGGCCATGCGCATCCCGACGTCGTGAAGGCCGTGCAGGAAGTCGTCGCCAACGGCATGAGTTTCGGCGCGCCGACGGAAGGCGAATTTCTGCTCGCGCAGGAAATATGCAAGCTGCTGCCGAGCATCGAGCAAGTGCGCCTCACCAGCAGCGGCACCGAGGCGACCATGAGCGCGATTCGCCTCGCGCGCGGTTTTACCGGGCGCAATAAAATCATCAAATTCGAAGGTTGCTATCACGGCCACGGCGATGCGTTGCTGGTAAAAGCCGGCAGCGGCGCACTGACCTTCGGCAACCCCAGCTCCGCCGGCGTGCCGCCGGAAACGGTCATGCACACCATCGTGCTCGATTACAACAATCCGCAACAAGTGATCGATTGTTTTGAGCGCATCGGGCGCCAGATTGCGTGCGTGATCGTTGAGCCCGTTGTCGGCAACATGAATTTCGTCGCGCCGGCAAACGGGTTTCTCGAAACCTTGCGCAAACAATGCACGAAATATGACTCGGTACTGATTTTCGATGAAGTAATGACGGGATTCCGTGTCGGCCTACGCGGGGCGCAGGGCGTCTTCAACATCACGCCCGACCTTACCACCCTAGGCAAAGTGATCGGTGGCGGCATGCCGATGGGCGCGTTTGGCGGACGCAAAGACATCATGGCGCAGCTCGCGCCGCTCGGCCCGGTCTATCAGGCCGGCACATTGTCGGGCAATCCGGTCGCGGTCACCGCCGGACTGACCACACTGAAATTGATTCAGCAAAAGGGTTTCTACGACGCGCTCAGCGCCACAACGCAATCGCTCATCGCCGGATTGCTCGACGCGGCGAAACGGGCGGGGGTGCCGTTCAGCGCCTCGTCCATCGGCAGCATGTTCGGCTTGTTCTTTCGCAGCGAAATTCCGACGACTTACGCGCAGATGATGGAATGCGACAAAGAAAAGTTCAGCCGCTTTTTTCACGGCATGTTGCGCGAGGGCGTATATCTCGCGCCGTCGGCATTCGAAGCCGGTTTCGTGTCGGCGATGCACACCCAGACGGAGGTCGACGCGACTCTTAGCGTAGCTGCTAAAGTTTTTTCAACTCTATAAATCAACCAAAATATTTTGTCATTCTGAGCGATAGCGAAGAATCTGCTTTTGCACTGCTGATTACACCTGTAAAAGCAGATCGTTCGCGGCACTCAGGATGACAAGCTTGCAATAAACTTTAATGCAACTCAATCCCTCCCAATCCGCCGCCGTGCATTACCTCGACGGCCCGCTGCTTGTACTCGCCGGGGCAGGCAGCGGCAAGACTCGCGTCATTACGCAAAAAATCGCGTATCTGATCCAGCAATGCGGTTATGACCCAAAGAATATTGCGGCGATTACTTTCACCAATAAGGCCGCGCGCGAAATGGCGGAACGCGTGGCGAAACTCATGGGTGGGCCGCAAAAAGGATTAACGGTTTCGACATTCCATGCGCTGGGGATGCGCATTCTGCGCAGCGAAGCGGCTGCGCTGAACATGAAACCGCAATTTTCCATTCTCGATGCCGACGACAGCTTCGGCATTGTTGCCGATATTTGCAAATCCACGGATAAAAAAGTTATTCAAAAAAATCAATGGATTATATCGCGATGGAAAAACGAATTCATTGCGCCGGCTGCGGCAGCGAACGTCGCCGCCAATGAGCACGAACAGCTCGCCGCAAAGATTTATCGCGATTACCAGTCCACTCTGCAGGCTTATCAGGCGGTCGATTTCGACGACTTGATTCGATTGCCGGTAGAGCTCTTCGAGCGCGAAACGGACGTGCTCGCCAAGTGGCAAAACCGGTTGCGCTATTTGCTCATTGACGAATATCAGGACACGAACGCCTGCCAATATAAATTGGTGAAATTACTGAGCGGAGCGCGCGGTCTGTTGACCGCGGTCGGAGACGACGATCAGGCAATCTACGCCTGGCGCGGTGCAAGCGTAGAGAATTTGCACAACCTGCAAACCGACTTCCCGAATTTGCATGTGATTAAGCTGGAACAGAATTACCGCTCGACCGTGCGCATCCTCAAAGCGGCGAATAATCTCATCGGCAATAATCCGAAACTGTTTGAGAAAAAACTCTGGTCCGAGCTAGGCATGGGCGACGCTATTAAAGTCAGCAGCATGCGCGACGACGATCACGAAGCCGAAAGCGTCATCATGGATTTGCTCGCGCATAAATTCCAGCATCGAACGTCGCTCGGTGATTACGCGATTCTGTATCGCGGCAATCACCAGGCGCGCGCGTTCGAGCAACAATTGCGCAATCAAAAAACCGCGTACGAAGTCAGCGGCGGCATGTCGTTTTTCGATTACGCCGAAATCAAAGACTTAACCGCTTATCTGCGCCTGATCGCCAATCTCGACGATGATCCTGCGTTCATCCGCGCCGTGACCACGCCGAAGCGCGGCGTTGGCGCGGCCACCCTAGAAATTCTCGGCCAGTTTGGCGGCGAGCACAAAATGAGTCTGTTCGAGGCCGCCTGCGATACGAATCTTCAGGCGCTTATTGCGCCCAAGCCGCTCCAGCCGCTGCAGGAATTTACAAAATTAATCAATGAGTTAGAGTTTCGTGCACAAAAAGAGCCGGCGGCGCCGGTGCTGGAAGATCTGGTCAAACAAATCGACTACGAAATATATTTATTCGATAGCGACGACGCCAAAAAAGCCGAACAACGCTGGAACAACGTGCGCCAATTTATCGATTGGCTGAGCAAAAAAGGCGAGGCCGAAGAGAAAAATTTATTCGAACTCACGCAAACCGTCGCTTTGATTAATATGCTGGAAAACCGCGACGGCCAAAGCGACGCGGTGCAGCTATCAACGCTGCACGCGGCAAAGGGATTGGAATTCAAGCATGTCTATCTAGTCGGCGTGGAAGAAAATATTCTGCCGCACCGCGAATCCCTCGACGGCGCGAAAATCGAAGAAGAACGGCGCCTCATGTACGTCGGCATCACCCGCGCGCAACAATCGCTGCACATCACCCTCTGCCAGAAACGCAAACGCGCGCGCGAATTCCAAGTGTGCGAACCGAGTCGCTTTATCGACGAAATGGGCAAAGACGATTTGAAATTTTCCGGCGATCATCAGCCGCAGGCAGTGGGCAAAGCTGAAGGCTCTTCGAGGTTAGCGGCGTTGAAGGCGTTGCTGGATAAAACGTCAGCTGAAGCAGAGTAATCTGCCGTAACTAATTGATAATATTTAATTTTTTAATCCTTATTTTTACCCATACGTTTGTATGGTTTTTTTTTAATTTCCGTGCTAATCTAATTACATGAGCGCGGTGCAATTCGATTGGGATAAAAATAAAGATGAAGAAAACCAGCACAAGCATGGTATTTCTTTTGCCGATGCCCAATTCGCTTTCGCCGACCCGCATCGCATTATCGCCGAAGACTTGACACATGGCGAAAATGAAAAGCGTTTTTATTGTTTCGGCGAAGTGGGTGGAGGAATAGTGACCGTACGCTTTACTTATCGCGACGGTTTGATTCGAATTTTTGGCGCCGGTTACTGGCGGAAAGGTAAGGCAATTTATGAGCGCGAAAATAAAATACACCGATGAACCAATTGGCAAACTGAAAGTCATTCCCGACTTTTTGCCACCCCCCGATCAGCTCGCCTTTCGCGAAGAAGGCATCAAAGTCACTATTGCCCTGAGCAAAAAAAGTGTCGAGTTCTTCAAACAAGAAGCGGCTAAACACGATACGCAATATCAGCGCATGATTCGTCGCTTGATTGATGCATATGTGGATGCTTACCAGAAGCCTGATGACTCAGCTGTTAGTAGTAAAACTAAAAAGCGGGCTTGAAAAAGCTGCGTTGAAAGCGATGCTGGATAAAGCACTTGCTGAAGCTCAGAGTAGAGCTTGAAGCATTCCTGCGCAAAAGGGTTTCCGTGTCTCTAATGGTCGACCAAGCCACCATTTTGCGCAAATATTTTAATTTGCCCTTCGATTAGCTCCCAAACGGTAGGTATGGCATGACCAATTGCTGAATTTACTTTGATAATTTTTTCTAAAGACACTCTATTTTCTTTCCAGCTTTGCCCATTATTGTGAAGATTATGCAGGACAGGCATAAGTCTATTGATCGCAAATGCAAATACAGCCTCATTGGATTCGCGCACTTCGTATTCTTTCCAGCGTGAAAAATAAATACTCGCTTGCGGCTCTGGCAACAGACTGAAAATACGCTGCGCGGCAATTTCTTCGGAAGAATCTAGCTTATCCTGATATACAATTGTGTCCCCGGTATCGATCTCAGGAATATCGTGGACTAATAAAATTTCAATTACTCGGTTTATATCTATTGCTTTGTAAGCGAACGGTGCGAGCGCTTGTGCAAGCATGCAAATCTGCCAACTATGCTCAGCAGAATTTTCGTAACGATCAAAACCTACTGGCTTTGTTTTTCGCAATACTGATTTCAGTTTATCAAGTTCGATAATAAAAACAAATATTTGCTGAAGGTCATTCTTCAAATTGATCGTCTCGCTTTTTTATCTATTCCGATTACAGGGTTCCATAGGAATGCAAACCACTCAAAAACATATTCACACCCAAAAACGCAAACGTCGTGACGAGTAAACCAATCACCGCCCACCAAGCGAGTAACGGCCCACGCAGGCCTTTGGTTAAGCGGATGTGCAGCCAGGCGGCGTAATTGAGCCAGACGATGAGAGCCCAGGTTTCTTTCGGGTCCCAGCTCCAGTAACCGCCCCAGGCTTCAGCCGCCCACATTGCGCCCAAAATAGTCGCGATGGTGAAAAAGGCGAAGCCGATGGCGATGGATTTGTACATGATGTCATCTATCAGCTCACCTTTCGGTAGATGATTTGCCATCACACCACGATTCGCTGCGATAAGCATGAGCGGAGATAGGATAAAAAAGGTAACTACCAGGAACAAACCCAGCGTGGACATCGTAGGTCGCAAAACAAATTGCGACAATATTCCTGCGATTAGAAACACGCCTGCCAATATCCAAAAAATACGTAACGATCCTTCGGTCGGGACTGCCAGCAAGTACGCTACGCCGAGCATCGCGGCGAGTGAAAACGCACCGTAGCCGACGAAGTTGGCGGGGACGTGGATTTTCATCCAGTAGGATTGCAGCGCGGGAACCAGCGGCTGGATTTCGTGCGCGCCGCGATCGAAGGTGTACCAGAGCAAAAAGCCGACGGCGGCACTGATAATGAGCAACACGAAGCCGCCCATTTGCAGGGTTTGATAACGGTCTTCGTAATATAAGTACATCAATGCGGTGATGAGGGAAAACAGAATGAACACTTCATATAAATTGCTGATGGGGATGTGTCCGACATCGGCGCCGATGAGATAAGACTCATACCAGCGCACCAGCAGGCCGATGAGGCCCATCGCCACGGCGCTCCAGGTTAAACCCCTGCCGAATTTTTGCGAGAACTCGGAGCGGGCAAAAGTGCCGAACCAGTAGGCCAAAGTCGCCATGATGAACAACACGCTCATCCACATGATCGCCGATTGGCTGGAGATCATGTATTTCAAAAAGAACGCGGACTTGGCGCGCGTGGCGTCGCCGTGATACAGGCTGATGGCAAATAGCGCGGCGATGGTAATGACCGGCAACAGAACGCGTATCGGTTTCCACGCCCAGCCGAGCCAGATAAAGCCGGCGCAAAATAAAAATACAAAGCCTTTTTCGTAAGCATCCATCCAGCTGCCGTATTTTTGCAGCGCGAACAGGCTGCCGGCGACGAGTGCCAGCGCAAATAGCCAATCGACGATGGACAACCGTTTATATAAGGGTAACGGCGACGCGAAAATAGGGGTGGCACTCATGATGTGGCCTCTTGCTTGAGTAATGCGGAAAGTCTTGCGCGGTGTTGCTCGAATTCTTTTTCAAAGTCCTGCGTCTTGCGGTTACTCGACATGGCGAACAGGACTTTGTTGTCGCGCGGTTTCAATAGCAGCCACATGCGCCGCTCGCGGATATAGAACATGGCGAACACGCCGAGCACCAACAGCACCGATCCAAAATACACAATATTCTTCCCGGGCGAGCGGGTCAACTGCAGGCCGCTGGCCTTAACTTCATCATACGACACCAATTGCAGGTACACCGGCGCGCCGTAAAAAAAACTATCGCTGGTCGCGTTCATCGCATCGCGCAAAAAAAGCGAAGCTTTTTCATCCATGGCGGCGGACTTGCCCGCTTTGGCGCGCGCAAGCTGCCAGACTTCCAGCGTGAGCCCGTCGAGCAGGCGAATAATGGTTTGCGCTGCTTTTTCGCGCTCGGGCTCGGCAACGGTTTTTTCGATATGCGAAGCGATACCGTCGTAGCCTTTGCTGGCAAATAAATCGAGAATCAGCGCGCTGCTGGTGTGCAGTTTTTCGCGCAACTCTTCGCTCAGCCTCGCTTGTTGCATTGTGGTTTGGACAAATTTGCCGACTGCTTGTTCGCGCACGCCTTTGTCCAGTAAGGCGGCGCGAAACTGCATGTAGCTGTCGATCTCGCTGTTTTCGTCAGCGGGCATGCGCAAATAACGGAACGGCTCGCTCGTCGCAGCGCGCGTGCCGCTGATAAAAAAGGCGCGCCCGTCTATTTGCACCGGCAGCATGTAGTTGGTGAATTCGTGCGCCTGGCCCTGCGCGTCGCGCAGGCGAAATTGAAAATTGGGGCCGACGTTATGCAAATCTTTTTTACCCGGCAAACTGCTCAGACCGGTGAGCTTGCTGCCGAACGCTTTCAGCGCGCTTGCTTCAGACTTTTCCGTCGCGCCGGTGCCGAGATTTTCCACATTGAACGGACGGAAGTCGGTGAATTCCGCACGGTATTCATCTTTACCGACGCTGAGGCTTTTTGCGTCGTTAATTTTACCAATATAATCAACTGGTTGTAATGCAGGGTTGGCGAGATTCCATGCGCGCAATTTCATCCCCGTGCCGCCATCGCCGAAATTGGCCTGATAAATCGCGATGCCGTTGACGATCAGCGGCTTGTTGACTTCGATTGTCGCGGCGGTTTTCTCGCCGCTGACTTTATCGACCACTTCGATGTCGCTGGCGAATAATTTCGGCTGGCCGGTAGAGTAGAAATCGATATGAAATTTTTTCAGAAAGATCGTGAACGGCAGTTCCTGCACGAAATAGCCGTCAGCCAGATTCTGAAATGCGACGTCGACATTGCCGCCCTCGGGAATATTCACATTGGCGCGAAACGACAGGTTGTCCGGCGAGAGGCGGCTCTCCGGCGGTATCTGGCTTTGCGCGACATCGCGGGTTTCGATTTTTTTGCTGGTGAGCGTAAGCAGTTTCAGCGGCACATTGCCGTCGATTAATCCGCCGATGCAAATAATCACTATCGCCGCGTGGGTGAGAATATAGCCGAAACGATGCGACGAACCGGCTTTCGCCGCGACCAGTGTCGCGCCTGATTCATTTTGCTGCACGCGGCTTTTGAAGCCATATGCCTGCAGATACATTGCAATGTTTTTCTGCGCTGTCGGTTGATCCATTGCCGTGTCGAATTCGGCGCGGTGGGCAAAACTTTTCAGCGATGATTCGCTGGCATGCTCCTTGAAAATGCGCATTTCACGCAACATGCCGGGGGTGTTGCGCAGTATGCAGGTACTGGTCGAGGCGACCAGAAATATCAGAATGATCATGAACCACAGTGAGTGATACACGTCATACAAGCCCAACAGGTTAAACGCATCGAACCAGAACGCCCCGAGCTGCACGATATAATTATTGTAGGGTTCGTTTTGTTTCAGCACCGTGCCGATTATCGAGGCGATTGCCAGCACGGTAAGCAGGCTGATGGCGAAGCGCATCGAGCTCAACAGTTCGTAGAGCGCTTTGCCGAAACCCCCTTTACGTGCTGCGATGGATGTCATGGTATTTGCGAACGGCCAGATGAAAAAGGGTGGCTCAGCCACCCTTTTTTATTTTTGCAAATTGCGCAATATGTCAATGCAGCCCCGCGATGTACTCGGCTACAGCTTTCATTTCTTTTTCGCTTAACCTGGCCGCGACGCCGTTCATCACAATATTCACTCGCTCGCCGGCATTGAACGCCTTGAGTTGCGTCACGGTATAGTCGGCGTATTGCCCGGACAAGCGCGGGTATTGGGCCGGGATGCCGATTCCGTTCGGTGCGTGGCAGCCGGCGCAGGCGGGCAGGCCGGTCGAAGCGTTGCCACCGCGATAGATTTTTTCGCCGAGTTTGGCCAGCGCGGGATCTTTCGCGCTATTGGATTTGGGTTTTTTCTCGGCGAAATAGGCGCCGAGGCTTTCCATGTCGTCCGGCGTGAGCGTTGCCACCATGCCCGCCATGACCGCGTTTTTGCGCTCCCCTGCTTTAAAATGCATTAGTTGCGTGGTGATATACTTTGCGTGCTGCCCAGCAAGGCTTGGGTTGGCTGCACTGACGCTATTGCCGTCGGCACCGTGACAGGCAGCGCAAACCTGGGTCACGATAGTTTGCGCTTTGGCGACGTCAGTTTTTTTTGCCGCAACCGTTGGCGCCGGCGGTTCGTTTGCGAGTACCGCAGTGGCGCTGAGGCAAAGGGCGAGGGCAATTATTCGTTTCATTACATCACTCCTGAGGGCGGCGCATTCGCGGACAATGGTCGGCGAAGCTTTGCTGTTTACCAAACTTCGTATTTTAACGCAGAACATCACTCCGATACCAGCGCGAGCCGCCGCGCCCTCAGCAACCCGATAATTATGAACATTTTCCAGCACGCGGCATTTCATATTACCGTCAACCACTTGCAAGACCTGCCGCCCGAAGGTTGCGCGGAAGTGGCCTTTGTTGGCCGCTCAAACGCCGGTAAGTCCAGCGCGATCAACACCCTGGCAAACCGCACACGGTTGGCTTTTGTAAGCAAAACTCCGGGGCGCACCCAGCATATCAATTATTTTTCACTCGGCGATAATCGCTTTTTAGTCGATTTGCCCGGCTATGGTTTCGCAAATGTACCCTTCGCGGTGAAAAATCATTGGGAAAAGCTGGTTGGCGGCTATCTCGCGACGCGGCAATCTTTGCGCGGTTTGATTATCATCATGGATATTCGCCATCCGCTGCGTGATACAGACCGCGATATGATCGAATGGTTTTCACCCTCGGGCAAACCGATTCATATTCTACTGAGCAAGGCCGACAAGCTGTCGAAGCAGGACCAGAACAAGGCATTTAGCGCGATAAAGCAGACTTTGCAAAGCGACTACCCGCAATGCTCAGTGCAGCTTTTTTCCAGCCCGAAGCGTATGGGTATCGAGCAGGCGACTGCAGTGGTGACTGCGATGTTGGACGATATGCAGGAGGAAATGGGGGCGGAGGGCAGCGGTGAAGCGGCGAACATCGGCTGATTTTCAGGCAATAAAAACCCCCGGCCAAAAGGGGATAAAGACCGGGGGTGTGTAAAAACCTTCTTGCGAAGGTTCCCGCTCAGGGAGGTGAAGCGGGGAGCAATGCACGCATCGCTCAGAAGTAAGAGCCGCGAATTTCCACTGAGTTCCCCTTCGAGTCTATAATTTCTTAACTATATGATTATATTGAATAATTTATGATAAAAATCTTAGGTCAATTTCCCCAGGTTCGCATGCGACGCATGCGCCGCGATGATTTTTCACGCCGCATGATGGCGGAAAATAGCGTGAGCGCTAACGACTTTATTTACCCGGCGTTTTTGCTCGAGGGAAAAAATAAAGTCGAGCCGATTAAATCCATGCCCGGAATTTCACGCAAGTCGCTGGACAAATTATTTGCCGATGCAGAACGTTGTGTCGGGTTGGGCATTCCGGCGCTGGCCTTGTTCCCGGTGGTGAGTGACGAGTTGCGCACCGAAAACGCCAAAGAAGCCTATAACGCCAAAGGTTTGCTGCCGACCGCGTTGCGCGAATTGAAAAAACGTTTTCCGGAATTGGGCCTCGTCACCGACATTGCGCTCGATCCGTATACCAGCCACGGGCAAGACGGCTTGATCGATAAATCCGGCTACGTGTTGAACGACGAGACGATAGAAGTTCTGGTGAAACAGGCTTTGTGCCACGCCGACGCCGGCAGCGACATCGTCGCGCCGAGCGACATGATGGACGGGCGCATCGGCGCGATCCGCGCGGCACTGGACGACAAAAAATTCATTCACACCAAAATCCTCGCCTACTCGGCGAAGTACGCATCGAAATTTTACGGACCATTTAGAGACGCAGTTGGATCAGGAAAAATGCTCGGCAAAGCGGATAAAAAAACTTTCCAGATGGACCCGGCCAACTCGGATGAAGCGCTCTGGGAAGTCGGCCTCGATTTGCAGGAAGGTGCCGACATGGTGATGATCAAACCCGGCATGCCCTACCTCGACATCGTGCGCCGCGTTAAAGACGAATTCAAAGCGCCGACCTTCGTCTATCAAGTCAGCGGCGAATACGCCATGCTCAAAGCCGCCGCGCAGAATGGCTGGCTGGAAGAGCGCGCCTGCGTGATGGAATCTTTGCTCGCGTTCAAACGCGCGGGCGCGGACGGCATACTGACTTATTTCGCGCTGGAAGCAGCAACCTGGTTGGCGGAACAATAATCGGCATGAAGCGCTCGCGAACGCTCACGCGAGCAGCGCTTCCACCTGTGCCAGTCGGGCCCTCTCCATCACTCGACCGTCAGACTTAAATTTCTGCACGATGCGTAAATCATCTGTGGCATACACCGACAGCGTCGCTTGCGTGCCGTCAATCTCCAGCGTGAAAGTGGAGATGTCGACGGTCTTGTCACCGAGACGGTTGCGCTTGAAACCGCTTTTGTAATCACGGTTCTGGTTGATGAAATAAATTTCCAGGTCTTTGACGCTATCGCAAAATAATTGCAGGTTGATATCGGAATGCTCGGTCGCGGTGCCGGCAAGAACGGAACCGACGAGATGAGGATTGAATTCGTGCAATTCGCGCATAAGGATAACTGCGCGTTCACGTAGCATATGCAATATTTCCGGCTGACTTTCGCTCTTGAATATCGATTGATATTCACGTATCGCGTCGTCGATTTCTTTGTTATCGGGCAGAGACTGCGAATCTTCGGCGCCCAGCTGACGCGCGGCCTTTTGTTTGGCGCTGGCGTAATTTTGCACGCCGTCTTCGGCCATCAATTTCGCCGCCGCGTGGGCGATTTGGCTGCGCATCAGATTGCGCCTGAGATTATCGCGCCGTGGCATGCATCCGCGCCCTATAATAACACAATTAAATCAATATGTTACAAGCACTCAAAAAAGCTGGGCTTTGATTTCCTGCTGCTGCTGAATTTCTTCCGGACGCGGCTGAATGATGTCGGGCACGTAATCCGATGGCGGATATTCCTGATAAAAATATTCGACGACAGCACCCGTACCCACGCCGACCGGAAAACCGACGGGAAGACGACTCCCATTGAATTCGCTCACCGCCAGCGTAATTACGCCTGGTGGCCTGATCAGTTGGGTTTCCGCCACGCCTTTCAAGACTTTTCCCATATAGCCGGTCCAGATTGGCAACGCTGCCTGGCCGCCGGTTTCGTGGGCGCCCATTGGCGTCGGATTATCGAAGCCGATCCAGCTGACGCCGACCAGTCCGGCGTTAAAGCCGCAAAACCAGGCATCGATATGGTCATTCGTGGTGCCAGTCTTGCCCGCAAAGTCTTTGCGCCCCAGCTTCATCGCCGCGGTCGCGGTCCCGACGCGAACGACATCACGCATGAGCGTGTTCATGATAAAAGCATTGCGCGGATCAATCACGCGCTCGGCATCATACTCGGCCAACTCCGGCTTGGCTTCCATCACCAGGTTGCCGCGCTGGTCTACGACGCGTTGAATGAAATATGGCTTAATGCGGTAGCCGCCGTTGGCAAAAACCGCGTACGCAGTGGCCATCTGCAACGGCGTGGCGGAACCGGCGCCGAGCGCCAGCGTAAGCACGGGCGGATGCTGTTTTTTATCGAAGCCGAATCGCGTGATGTAGTCCTGCGCATATTCTGTGCCGATGCTGTCAAGGACGCGAATCGACACCATGTTTTTGGATTTCG
Source organism: Burkholderiales bacterium (assembly GCA_049698095.1). GTDB lineage: Bacteria > Pseudomonadota > Gammaproteobacteria > Burkholderiales > JBEEJL01 > JBEEJL01. The sequence continues at coordinate 11,518 of JBAVXA010000042.1, read as the reverse complement.
CCAGTGCCGTACGCAAGCGCATCGGACCGTCGTATTTGCCGTCGTAGTTTTTCGGCTCCCATAATTCGCCGCCGGTTCTCTCCGGCGAAATAATGAATGGCGCGTCGTCAAACAGGCTTGCGGCGGTTATGCCCTTTTCAAGCGCGGCGGAATAGATAAACGGCTTGAAACTCGAGCCAGGCTGCCGCCACGCTTGGGTGACATGATTGAATTTATTGCTGCCAAAATCGAAGCCGCCGACCAAGGATTGGATTGCGCCGTTCGCGGGATTGAGCGATATAAACCCCGCCTCCACCTGTGGCATTTGCGTAATGACCCATTCATTGTTTCTGGCGGCGTCTTTAACGACGCGAATCAGCGAACCGCGGCGAATGCGTGTCGTCCCGGTAGCTTTATCGCCGATGAGCTTGGCGGCGAATTTAAGGCCTTCGCCCGAAATCGAAATGCGCTCGCCGCCTTTCAGATAGGCCTTTACCAATTTTGGGGTTGCATCCAATACGATTGCGGGAAAAATATCGTCATTGGCGTCTTTCGACTGGAACAAGTCGTCGAAGTCTTCTTCGTCCTCGTCTTTTCCGGCAGTGTCGGGCAAGACAAGCTGTGCTTCAGCGCCGCGATAGCCGTGGCGACGGTCGTAATCTGCCACGCCCTTGCGCAGCGCAACATAAGCCGCATCCTGATCCTTTTTGAGCAACGTCGTATAAACCTTGAGACCACTGGTATAAGTAGCCTCGCCGTATTTCTCGAAAATGGTTTGGCGAGCCATTTCGGCGGCATGCTCGGCGCGAACGGGAAAGACCTGCGTTTCCGGTTGAATCTTCAGCGGCTGCTTGATTGCTTCATTATATTGCTCGTCGGTAACGTACTTCAGATCCCGCATGCGGCGCAGAATATAGTGCTGCCGCTCGGTTGCCCGTTTGGGATTCACTATCGGATTGTAGCGGGACGGCGCTTTAGGCAAGCCGGCGAGCATCGCCTTGTCGGCAAGCGACAATTTATCCAGAGGCTTGTTATAGTAAGCACTCGCTGCGGCGGCGAAGCCATACGCCCGCTGTCCGAGAAAGATCTGATTCATATAGAGTTCAAGAATCTGGTCTTTGGTCAGATTGTGTTCAATTTTGAACGCCAAAAGCATTTCCGAGAGTTTTCGCGTAATCGTTTTTTCGTTTGATAAGAAGAAGTTACGCGCGACTTGCATGGTAATGGTCGACGCCCCCTCCTTGGCTCCTCGGGCGGTAACATTGGCCATTGCTGCCCGTAATACCCCGACATAATCCACGCCGCCGTGCTGGTAAAAACGGTCGTCTTCCGCGGCCAAAATTGCCAATTTCATGTCCTCCGGCACCTGGTCGATCCGGACTGCCGTACGCCGCTCTTCGCCGAATTCGCCTATTAATACATCGTCTGCCGTGTATACGCGCAACGGAATTTTGGGTTTGTAGTCGGTAATGGCTTCAAGCGAAGGGAGCGTTGGGTACAATAAAATAAGGGTGAGAGCAACCACACACGCCATGACCAAGCCGAGCGATACGAAAACAACAACAGGGTAAAACCACCAGCGAGCGGTCATAGGAAGTTCTTAATGTGAACTAGTTAATAGGATTATGAGGCGATGCGGGGGATTATAACCATCCCCGCGGCTAAAACAAATTTGCAATAATTTGCTTTACTATAGCTGGGGTTGTTGTTAGCATTTAATGTAATTTATCAGGATGTTGCGCCTAACCCGTCATGTTTAAAGAAAAACTACTTGCCAATCTGGAGTTTCTGAAAGCCAAGTCCCCGCCGCTGATCGGCGTGGATATCAGCTCGTCTTCAGTCAAAATGCTCGAGATTTCCGAGGCCGGTGGAAAACTGTTCCGGGTGGAGCGTTATGTTATTGAGCCCCTGCCGCGGGATGCCGTCGTTGACGGGAACATTGTCAATATTGACGTGGTTTCCGAGACCGTCAAGCGTGCCTGGAAGCGCATGGGCTCCAGAATCAAAAATGTGGCGGTAGCACTCCCCGCAGCTGCCGTAATTACTAAAAAAGTCATTTTGCCGGCCGGGCAGCGCGAAGAAGACCTGGAGGTTCAGGTCGAGTCGGAAGCAAACCAATATATTCCGTTTTCCCTCGAAGAGGTAAATCTGGACTTTCAGGTTCTCGGGCAGGCCCCGACCGGGCCCGAAGAAGTGGAAGTCCTGATAGCGGCATCGCGCAAAGAGAAAATCGAAGATCGCGTGGCTGCAGTGGATTCCGCCGGACTCAAAGCAATTGTCATGGACGTGGAGTCATTCGCCGCGCAAAGAGCGTTCGAATTGATCAGCGCCAATTTACCTGGCGGTGGTGATAACACCGTAAGTACGATTGTCGACGTCGGCGCCGCCATTACCCGTATCACTGTTTTGCACAAAGGCCAGACGCTTTACATGCGCGAGCAACCCATGGGTGGCGCGCAACTCACGCAGGACATTGCAACCCATTTCGGCATGTCGTTCGACGACGCCGAAGCTGCTAAACGCAAAGGTTCGCTACCGGAAAATTATCGCCCCGAAGTGCTGCAACCATTTATGGAGCGTATCGCCAATGAAGTGGCCCGTGCGCTGCAATATTTCTTCACCTCTTCTTCGTTCAACAAAGTCGACCATATCATCCTCTCGGGCGGCTGCGCCACTATGACAGGCCTGGAAGAAATGGTCGCCAACCGAACGCAAGTACCGACGCTTATTGCCAATCCTTTTGCCAATATGGCGCTGTCACAACGCTTCAAGCCACGCGCACTAGCGCAGGACGCCCCCTCTTTGATGGTTGCCTGCGGGCTTGCAATGCGGAGATTCGACGAATGATTCGCATCAATCTATTACCCCATCGCCAGGAAAAGAGAAAGCGCCGCCAGACGCAAATGGCGATGTTCGCCGGCCTTACTGTCGCTGCCGGCGCATTAGCGTGGCTCGGCGGGCACTATTTACTGAATACACAGGTGGAAAATCAAGTCGCACGAAATACCTACCTTAAAGACGAGACGGCGAGGCTGGACAAGCAAATTGAGGAGATCAAGAAACTTAAGGAGCAGACGCAATCGTTATTAGACAAGAAACGCGTCGTAGAAAATCTGCAAGCCAACCGGAGCGAAGCGGTGGCGATGTTGGATGAACTCCTGCGCCGGATGCCCGAAGGCGTGTATCTGAAATCCATCAAGCAGACCGGTGCCAAGGTTAACCTTAGCGGATTTGCTCAGTCCAACGCGCGCGTCTCAACGCTGATGCGCGCAATTGAGGAGTCAAAGATATTGGGTTCGCCGGAATTGGTTGAAATCAAAGCGATTACGGGTGCGAATAATATCCGTGCCAACGAATTCAGCCTGAATCTGACGTTAAAACGCCCGGAACCAGCTGGCGAGAAGAAGAAGGACAAAAAAGCATGACGTTGGATGAATTAAGAAGCCTGAATCCGAAAGATATCGGCAATTGGCCGTTGCCGGCAAAGGCTGGCGCGCTATTGATATTACTGGTAATCATCCTGATCGCCGCGTTCTTCCTCGACTGGAACGAGAAATGGGACGCCATTAATCAAGGCCAGGCCGAAGAAGCAACGCTAAGAGAAACTTTCCTGAGCAAAAAAGAACAGGCGATCAACCTCGATGGCTACAAAAAACAGTTAGCGGAAACTGAAAATGCTTTAGCAGCACTATTGAAACAACTGCCGAACAAATCGGAAATGGATGCACTGCTGATCGATATCAATCAGGCAGGTTTGGGCCGTGGATTGCAATTTGAATTGTTTAAGCCCGCCGCTAAAGAAAATGTTTCCGATTTTTACGCCGAATTGCCGGTAAACGTCAAGGTGACCGGGAATTACCACGACCTCGGAGCATTCGCCAGCGATATCGCGAAGCTGCCGCGAATCGTCTTGCTGAATGACCTGAATATTCAGAGCGGTAAAGACTCCGCGCTGACTATGGATGCGGTTGCCAAAACCTATCGCTATCTTGATGAGGAAGAACTATCCCGGCAGCGCAAAGCGGCTAAAGATGCCAAGGCACCGAAATGATAAAGAATATTTTTCCAATCCTGTCGCTGTTCGTTCTCGCGGCCTGCGGTAGCGGCGTCAATGACGAGTTGCGGGCGTTTGTCGTCAATGCCGACAAGAACGCAAAGCGTTCGATTCAACCTTTGCCACCGGTGCAAGCCTATGCGCCGTATGCTTACCTCGGATTTGATTTACCCGATCCGTTCAAGCCACGTACCTTGACAGCGGTCAAAATCAACACGGGAATTAACGCGCCCGACTTGAACCGTCGCAAAGAAGCATTGGAAGCATTCCCGTTAGAAAGTCTGAAAATGGTAGGCACGTTACAGCAACAGAAGGAAACCTTCGGACTTCTAAAGGCCGATGCGACAGTTTTCAGGGTAAAAGTCGGAAATTACGTTGGTCAAAATTTCGGCAGAGTCACGGAAATTACTGACACCGCAATCAATGTGAAAGAGAAAATTCAGGATGGTACCGGTGATTGGACCGAGCGCGACAGCAGCTTGAAACTGCTCGAGGAACAGGAGAAAAAGAAATGACGTTTTTAATGAACGAACTTACCGGGCCTAATCGTGGCTTATCACGATTTTGGTACGGAATAAATGGCGCCGTAGCCGCATTTTGCGCTGGATTGCTGATGCTGGCTCTTCCCGAAGCACATGCGCAAGTGGCAAATAGTATTGATGCGATCAACGTGTCCAACCAGGGTGGCGGACAAATGGTGGTGCGTATGACTTTCCGCGAGCCACTGGCAAATCAGCCTGCAGGCTTCTCGGTAAACAACCCTCCGCGTATCGCATTGGACCTGCCGGACGTCACCAACAATATGGGGAAAAATGTCATTGAGTCAAATGACGGCGATTTGCGCAGTATCAATGTTGTACAGGCGGCAAACCGTACACGCGTCGTTATGAACCTGATTCGGCCATTAAGTTATTCTACTCAGGTCGAAGGCAACACCTTGTTAGTCACTTTACAGGGTGCCGCGGCCGCCTCCTCGGGCGTCGTGACCGCGCCCGTTGTTCAGTTTGCTCCCGCACAGCCCGGCGCTGGAGGCCATTCGCTGCGCGATATAGATTTTCGCCGCGGCAATAACGGCGAAGGACGGGTTATTGTCGATCTATCTGACAATTCCACCGGGATAGACATTAAACAATTGGGCAAAAAAGTCGTAGTCGAATTCATCAATACCGCCCTGCCGCAAAACCTGCAGCGTCGACTTGACGTAGCAGACTTCGGTACGCCGGTCACGATGGTCGAGACGTCCGCGCAGGGCAAGAATGTACGCCTGACGGTCGAGCCACGCGGCCTGTGGGAGCATTCGGCCTACCAGACTGACACCCAGTTCATCCTTGAAGTAAAGCCCTTGAAGGAGGATCCGAACAAGCTGGTGCAAAGTTCACAACCCGGTTACAGCGGGGAAAAGCTTTCGCTCAATTTCCAGAATATTGAAGTGCGCGCAGTACTACAAGTGATTGCTGACTTTACCGGGCTGAATATCATTACCAGCGACTCTGTCACCGGCAATACCACGCTTCGTTTGAAAGACGTCCCGTGGGATCAAGCGCTGGATATTATTTTGCAAAGCAAGGGCCTCGCCAAGCGTAAAAACGGCAATGTTGTCCTGATTGCCCCTGCCGATGAACTGGCAACTAAGGAAAAATTGGCCTTGGAAGCTGGTCAGCAGATCTCTGACCTTGAACCGCTACGCACAGAAAGCATGCAACTCAATTACACTAAAGCGGAAGCGTTTTCGAAAATTCTGACTGATGAAAAACAAAAAATCTTGTCGAAGCGCGGCAGTGCGGTATGGGATCCACGCACAAACATAATGTTTGTTCAGGACACCCCCTCCAAGCTGGAAGAAATCCGCCGCTTGATTACGAAAATCGACGTTCCAATCAAACAAGTGTTGATTGAATCGCGCATCGTTATTGCGACAGATAAATTCAGCAAACAATTAGGCGTGCGTTTTGGAAATCAAAGTGGTCATAAGGTAGGTAATACGGCGATCGGCGTGTCAGGGAATCTCGGCGGTTCGACCAGTATCGCAAGTGGATCATCCGCACTCAGCAACAGCGGCAACGTCAACGTTAATCTGCCGGGACCCTCCAGCGGCGGTTCGATCGGCCTTACTTTCCTTAACTTGGGTAATGGGAATCTGGTTAATCTGGAGCTTTCTGCGTTGGAAACGGACAACCGCGGCAAAGTGATTTCAAGCCCACGTGTGATCACCTCCGATAAACAAAAAGCCTTTATTGAGCAGGGAACGGAAATTCCTTACCTGCAGGCTTCCAGCAGCGGGGCGACCAACGTCGCATTCAAGCCGGCAGTATTAAGCCTGGCCGTAACTCCGCAAATTACACCAGACGACAAGATCATTCTCGATCTGGAAGTTAAAAAAGATTCGGTCGGCCAGATTTTCGGCGGAATACCGTCCATCGATACAAAGAAGGTCAATACTCAGATTTTGCTGGATAACGGCGAGACCGCCGTTTTGGGCGGCGTCTACGAGCAAAGTGTAGGCAAAGTAGTCAATAAAGTGCCGTTTTTCGGTGATTTACCGGTCTTGGGAAATCTATTCAAAAGTACGACAACCCAGGACGACAAAACCGAGCTGCTGATTTTTATTACCCCGAAAATTGTGAAGGATAATTTATCCGCACGGTGATACTTTAATGCGGGGGATTAGCCCCGCATAATGGTGTAGGCTACAATGCCCGTTATGCAAATAACGGGCAATTTTTTTTTCGTCGGGCTTATGGGTGCTGGTAAATCCACAGTGGGAAAGCACCTTGCGCGGAAACTGGGCAAAACTTTTTTCGACTCCGATCGCGAAATCGAACGCCGCACTGGCGTAAAAATTCCGGTAATTTTCGATATCGAAGGAGAAGCTGGATTCCGCGCTCGAGAGCAGCAGGTGCTTGAGGAAATAACGCAAAAACACGATATCGTGCTGGCCACCGGCGGCGGTGCGGTGCTAAGCGCGACCAACCGCGAAAATTTGCGCTCCCGTGGCACAGTAATCTACTTGCGCGCCAATATCGACGATCTGTTTGCGCGCACGCGTCGTGATAAAAACCGGCCTTTGCTGCAGACGCCAGATCCCAGGGCGAGATTATCCGAGCTTTATTTACAGCGCGACCCTCTATATCGGGAAATCGCGCATATCGTAATTGATACCGGTCGTCAAAGCGTCAATACCTTACTGTTGCAGCTGGAAAGCAAGTTGCAGGTCCAAAATCATAACTAATTGATTATATTTAATTTTTCATGCAGACTCTCAAAGTTGAACTGGCTGACCGCAGTTATCCGATTCATATCGGCTCGGGACTATTAAGTGAGCCAGAATTAATCCGGCCTCATCTCGCGTCGGCCAGTGTTGCGATCGTTACCAATCCGATCATTGGCGAGCATTACCTGAAGCAGCTATTGACCACACTGCAAGCCGCCGACGCTGCCCCTATTGTCATCACATTGCCTGACGGCGAAGCAAATAAAAATACTGAGACATTACAACTTATTTACACCGGGTTATTAAAAAATCATTGTGACCGGAAAACCACTTTAATTGCATTAGGCGGCGGTGTTATCGGCGACATGTGCGGTTTTGCAGCGGCCACCTACCAGCGCGGCGTTCCCTTTATCCAGATTCCGACAACGCTGCTGGCTCAGGTTGACTCTTCAGTTGGCGGAAAAACCGGCATCAACCATCCGATGGGCAAAAACATGATTGGTGCGTTCTACCAGCCGGAACTGGTATTGACGGACATAAACACCCTGAACACGTTGCCCGATCGCGAATTATCGGCAGGCCTGGCGGAGGTCATCAAATACGGCTTATTGGGGGACGAAAAATTTTTTAAATGGCTTGAGGATAATATTGAAAGCCTTTTGACACGCGATGCCGCATCGTTATCCTATGCAATCAAACACAGCTGCGAAATGAAGGCAAAAATCGTAGCTGACGACGAGCGGGAAAAGGGTCAGCGTGCGTTACTGAATCTTGGGCATACCTTTGGCCATGCAATTGAAGCAGCAATGGGCTATGGGGTCTGGTTGCACGGAGAAGCTGTTGCCGCGGGAATGGCCTTGGCCGCGCGCTTATCGTGCGCAATGGGTTTGCTCGATAAGGTTTCCGTCAGTCGCATTGTGGCGCTCCTTGTAAGGGCAAGGTTGCCTGTAAAACCACCGCAAATAGAAGTCACAGAATTCATTGAAATTATGAAGCTGGACAAAAAATCATTTAATAGCAACATGCAGTTTATTCTACTAAAACAAATTGGCCGCGCTTATATTTCGGGCGAAGTACAAATCGATACTTTAAGAAAATTACTATCGAGCGCGTAGAATAAAAGACCGCAGGTCAAGCCTGCGGTTTTTCATAAAAGCCTTTCGGGGAAAACTGAAATAAACGCTAATTACTTAATTCTCGTTAACCGGGAAAGAAATTCCGGTTTTTGTCCCTCCCACTGAAGCGGCGCCTGGCGTAGTGACTGTAATGGTCATAAATCCTGCTTTGACGGGATTAGCACATACTCCAGTTGTCGCATCAATGGTCCCGTCGCTTCCCATAGCGACGGAGTAGGTTAACACACCACGATTACGCGCTGAGGCCGGGCATGCTGTACCTGTTGGCGGGAGACCCAACTGGGCCTGTCCCGGGAAAGCGAATGCATCGGCGGTATCCATACATGCTTGGGTGCTAGGCACAGTCAGATTTCCCCCAACAGCAAGTATTGAACCATTCGATGTTGAAACGGCGACCGTGGTACCTGCCGGCATTGCATTGCCATGCAAATCTGAAATTGTGAAATTGATCGTCTGACTGCCTCCGCACAACGGCAAGTTGAACCCCGGCGCCGAGGAGCTGATATAGGGGTCAGAGCCTGACAATATGACTATGCCGGTCTCGCGGATATGCAAGGTTTTATCGGTACCACACAGGCCCGAAGCTGGATCACAAAGAATCCCCCGATATTTCCCGTCACTTGAAGATTGATAAGCTCCACCACCATCAAAATCAACAAATGGCTCAGTTGGCTGCCTGAGGCCATCTTCATTGAAATCAACAAAGGCTTCGCCTAATCCAACAGTTGAACGACCATTGGCATCCACCAGCTCCGTAGCTGAATCGACTTTTCCGTTGCCGTTCTGGTCGACAAAACTTTCTTCGCCTACCGCGTATGCAAGAACAGACACTCGTCCATTATCAGGGCGTAAATTCTGGCTGGTAAATAATACTGAACATGCGCCTGCTTCCACGCCGGATGACAATGCTGTGGCCGTTGTCGCTGATGTACAGGTTCCGTTCACTTTTGCACCTTCCGATATAAAGTTCACCACTGCACCAGCTGCAGGCGGGTTGCCGAAATGGTCGGCAAGACGAACTGTCAACGTTGCTGGCGCCCCATCGATTCGCCAACCCTCAATATTCCAAGCAGTCGCAGACAATGAGAACGAAGACTGAGTCGGTACACCTGTCGTAATTGTCAGCTGATCAGACTGCGTAGCCAGCTGCGCTCCTGCGCTGTTGGTGGTGGTAGCCAGGACACGTACTGGCGTACTTACTGTTCCAGCTACTACGTTCGTGATTGCTTCACCAGTCGTCGGGTCGGAAACAGCACTGGCAGAAGTCAACTGAATACCGCCCACAGTGGTGCTCAGTTGAAAGTTAACGGTCTTGCCGCCTACGGGGTTACCACCTACATCCAGAACTTTAAAACGGACTTCGGACGTTTCTTTCAAGCCTGCGCCACCGGTGCCCTTCAAGGTAATCTGAGTGGGTGTAGCAGAAACGAATTGTATTGCACCGGTGTTTGCTGCGAGAACAGTCAAAGTGGCGGACGAAGTGGCTGATATTCCGCTCAACGTTGCCGTAATCGTATCCGGCCCCGAACAACCTTTGTCACGATAGGAAGCCGTTGCTACACCATTAGTTGTTGTCACGTTTGCAGTCAAGTCTGCCCGGTTATTTGCAGCGCACCCTGAAGTGAAATTCACGGACAATGGCGATGCGAATGGCGTCCCGTTAGATAAGACGGTGACACTTATGCTAGTAGTACCGAATGCCGATAGCGTAGCTGTTCCCAGGGTCAACGGATTGCTGAGGGTAACATTGGTCGCCCCAACTGTATAAGCGGTTGACGCCGACACTGAATTTGAACCGACTTGAGCGGTTGCGGATATTTCTGCAGCCCCTGCTGTGGAGATGGCGTTAGCCGCAATAGTTACTGACGCTGTTCCGGCAGAGTCCGTGAGCGCTGTCTGTGAACTAGGTGTAATTGTGGCTAATGCGGCATTGGTTATGAACGTTACAACGATGCCGCTCGCCGGCGAGCCATTGCCATTTTTTACGACTGCTTTTACTAAACCCGGGCTGGCGCTGGAAATGGATTGCCTTGGCGCCTGATTCGTCGGATCAACCAGAGAAATGGTGATTGTTGGGTTGGTATTGACTACTCCCGTCGCCGCGACCGAGAACCCAATCGACCCAGAGGCAGTAGCTCCACCCGCAATTGATACGATTGCGTCCACGGTTGCAGCCCCTGCGGTAACAGTATCGGCTGCAACAATTAAAATTGACGCTTTGCCATTTTCATCCGTTAGAACGCTTCCGGAAGCGGGGTCAAACCGCGCCAATGCGGCGTCCGTGGTGAACTTGACAACCGCTGCGCTCGCTGGACTGCCATCAGCATTTTTTGCTGTAACATTTATTTTCGCCGCGCTTATGCTTGAGATAGAGTTTTTTGAAGCGCCCGTAGTAGGATCAACCATGTCGATTATAATAGTTGGCTTGGTGTCTGAACCGCTGCCACTCCCTGGGACGATCACCCCGCCCCCTGCACCACTGCCACCGCATCCAGCCATTAATAGGGCCGTGAATCCTGTCGCAACAAGCGTGCGCAGAGTGATACTAAAACTAGTCAATATATTTGGCACGATGGATCCCTTCGTTATCTATTCGGTTCCTGCTTCAAATCGGAAATTTCTTAACAAACTAATAGGCTTAGTATCGCAAATTAAAGCGCAACTTGAGGTTTATTGCAACCAAAAAATTGGCCTTTTTCGTTACAAACGGGTTTTCAGTGCCGTCGGGGCATACTTCACAGATATGGGTCCCATTATTGGCAACCACAGTGGGTTTCGCTGTGAAATGGTGCACAGCCAGACAAAAATTCGCCCGCCAGTGGGATTCCCAAGGAATTTACCTGCAATCGTGTTGCCGTAGAGAAACCCTCTAGGTAAAATGCATGACTGTCGATTTGAATCGATTGTCATTTTTGCGAAGCCCGACGCCACAAGCGCGGCACTTTGCAAACGTTTGAAACAAGCCCGCCTTAGACGGCAGCCCGAAGCTATTCCACCTGAAATTTTGAGGTCTCGACGTGAATCATCCCGCATTGCCGCCCCGGCAAGGACTATACGACCCCGCTAATGAACACGATGCTTGCGGCGTGGGTTTTGTCGCCAACATCAATGGGCAGAAAAGCCATCGAATTGTGGAGC
>JBAVXA010000041.1:0-10065 GCA_049698095.1 Burkholderiales bacterium | reverse complement strand
ATCGATTTCCGCATGGATGAATGGGGCGTCGATCTCGCCGTCAGTGGCTCGCAAAAAGGCATGATGATGCCCGCCGGCATGATGCTGGTCGGCTTTAGCCAGAAGGCGATCAAGGCGATGGCGACGGCAAAATCGAAGCGCTGTTATTTCGACATCGGCGACATGATGAAAGCCAACGCCACCGGCTATTTCCCTTACACGCCTGCGCTCACCATGCTTTATGGCTTGCGTGAATCGCTCGATATCATCGAGGAAGAAGGCCTGGAAAATATCTTCCATCGCCATGATTATTTGGCCGAAGGTGTGCGCGCCGCAGTCACCAAGGGCTGGAAGCTGAACATCTGCGCCAAGGACCCGAAATGGTATTCGAATACGGTGACCGCCATACTGGTCCCGGAAGGGATTAACGGCGCGCATGTCATCGACGTGGCGTTCCGTCGTTACAATCTTGCGCTCGGCGCGGGTCTGTCCAAATTGGCGGGCAAGGCTTTCCGCATCGGCCACCTGGGCGATTTGAACGAGCTAATGTTAATGGGCGCGATTGCGGGGGCGGAAATGGCGATGCAAGACGTCGGCATCAAGGTCACCCCGGGAAGCGGCGTTGGCGCGGCGTCGGATTACTGGCGTTCGCACGATCTTATTCCGAAGAAAAGAGTCAGCAAGGAAGAGCAGTCCTACGGCGCACTTACCAGCGGCTCGATTCAGGGCTAACAACTAATAAGGATAATTCGCATGCAACATGTTGTGTTTCTTGATCGTTCCACGTTGCAGGCGACGGTGCGGCGCCCGTCGTTTGAACACACCTGGCAGGAATACGCCGTCAGCACCGTCGCCGAGTTACCGCAGAAATTGCGCGACGCGACCGTGGTCATCACCAATAAAGTACCGTTGCGCGCAGAGACGTTGCAGCAATTGCCTAAGGTGAAAATGATCGCGGTTGCGGCGACGGGTTACGACGTGGTCGACGTCGCGTATTGCAAAGCGCACGACATCGCCGTCGCCAATATCCGCAATTACGCCGTGCACACCGTACCGGAACATACGTTTGCGATGATCCTCGCCTTGCAGCGCAGCCTGGTCGCCTACCGTCGCGACGTGGAAAACGGCCGCTGGCAGCAAAGCGAGCAATTCTGTTTTTTCGATCATCCGATTCGCGATCTGTTCGGTTCCACCATCGGCATCGTCGGTGAGGGCGCGCTCGGTCAGGGCACGGCGAAAATCGCACGCGCTTTCGGCATGAAAGTGTTGTTCGCCGACCATGCGCCGCCGAAAGCGCCGGACGTCGAATTTACCCCGCTCGATCAGGTGCTGGCGCAGAGCGATATTATTTCGCTGCATACACCGCTGACGCCCGAGACGCGCAACATGATCGGTCTCGCTCAGTTCCGCCAGATGAAACGCAGTGCGATTTTGATCAACACCGCGCTCGGCGGGCTGGTCGACGAGGTGGCGCTGGTGCAGGCGTTGAAAGAGGGTTTGATCGCGGGCGCGGGTTTCGATGTGCTGAGCAAAGAGCCGCCGAAGGAAGGCAACCCGCTGCTCGATTTGCGCCTGCCCAATTTTATTCTCACGCCGCACGTCGCGTGGGCCAGCGACGGCGCGATGCAGTTTCTTTCCGACCAGTTAATCGATAACATAGAGGCGTATATAAAAGGCACGCCGCAGCATCTGGTGACGTGATCATAACAAGTTCCATAAGTATTTGATTATATTATACTTTTTAGTATAAGCGCGCAGCAGATCGATAATAAATATAAGTTGTTTGCTCTACCTGGAGGAATTGGAATCTGGACGTCAAATCACCTGCCGCAACCTTGACTAAAAATATCAAGGTTTGCAGCTGCAATCACTCCATGTCGCTTGATGCCAAAGCTTTGTCTGCCGGCCTCGGGCTCGATGTGCCGTTGCTAATTCACCACGAACTTTGCCGTAAGGAATCGGCGCAACTGGCCGAGGCGATGGGCGCGGAATCGCTGACCGTCGCGTGCACGCAGGAAGTCGCGCTGTTCAACCAGATCTCCGTGCACAGCAATCGCCCCGACGATTTCGCGCCGATCCGTTTTGTGAATATCCGCGAGCAGGGCGGCTGGAGCGCCGAGGCCAAAGACGCGACGCCGAAACTCGCCGCGCTGATTGCCGCCGCGACCATGGATGCGCCGGAGGCCGTATCGAGCGTGTCGTATGAGTCGGATGGCGAGTTGCTGATTATCGGCGCGGCGAAAACCGCGCTCGCGTGGGCGGATAAACTCTCGGCGCAAATGGACGTGAGCGTGTTGCTGACCGACGTCAAACATGCCGAATTGCCGACGGTGCGCAATTTCCCGGTTTATTCCGGCGAATTGACGTCACTCGACGGCTATCTTGGCAATTTCGATGTGACCTGGCGTCAGGCGAACCCGATCGATCTCGATGTGTGCACGCGCTGCAATGCCTGCATCAAGGCTTGCCCGGAATCGGCGATCGATTTTTCCTATCAAATCGATCTGGATAAATGCAAATCGCACCGCGCCTGCGTGGCTGCCTGCGGCGCCATCGGCGCGATCGATTTTACGCGCGCAGACACCGCGCGCAATGACAACTTCGACGTGATTCTCGATCTGCGCAGCGAACCGGCGTTCAAGCAACACCAGCCGCCGCAAGGCTATTTCTGCCCCGGCAACGATGCCGGCAAACTGGCCGAAGCGCTGCTCGAAATCGTGCAGTTAAAGGGCGAATTCGAGAAGCCGAAATATTTCGCCTACAAGGAAAAAATCTGCGCCCATAGCCGCTCGAAAAAAACCGGCTGCACTGCCTGCATCGACGTGTGCTCGACCAAGGCAATTTCATCCGACGGCGACAAAGTGAAAGTCGAGCCGCACTTATGTATGGGTTGCGGCGCGTGCGCGACGGTGTGCCCATCCGGCGCCATGACGTATCAATATCCGCGAATGACCGACGTCGGCGCGCGCATGAAAACTCTGCTACAGACCTATCGCGACGCTGGCGGGCACGACGCGGCGCTGTTGATCCACAATGCGGGAACCGGGCGCGAAGCCATCGCCCGGCTGGGGCGGCGCGGCAAAGGATTGCCCGCGCGGGTGATTCCGCTGGAAAGTTTTCATGTCGCTTCGACCGGCCTCGACCTGTTGCTCGGCGCGGTGTCGCTCGGCGCGACGCAGGTCATCGTCTTGTCGTGCAGCGATGATGCGCCGCAATACCGCGACGCGCTGGCCAAACAAATGGAAATCGGCGAAGCGATTTTGCACGGCATGGGTTACATCGGTGTGCATTTTTCGCTGGTTGCGGGCGACGACGTTACAACGTTGCAAAACGACATCTGGGAGCTGAAACCGGCGCAGATTCCCGCGCCCGCCGCGTTCAATCTGTTCAATGACAAACGTACGACGCTCGAATTCGCCATCGAGCATCTGCTCAAGTACGCCAAAGAAAAGCCCGAGCAGATTCCATTGCCGGCGGGCGCGCTGTACGGCACCATCAACGTCAACAAAGATACCTGCACGCTGTGCATGGCGTGCGTCGGCGCTTGTCCCGAGTCGGCGATCATGGATACGCCGGAAACGCCGAAATTAAAATTCATCGAACGAAATTGCGTGCAGTGTGGTCTGTGTGAAACGACTTGCCCGGAAAAGGCCATTACCCTGACGCCGCGCCTGTTGCTGACGCCGCAGTTCCGCCAGGAGCGGGTGTTGAACGAAGCGGTGCCGTTCCATTGCGTCTCCTGCGGCAAGCCGTTCGCCACGCGCCAGGTGATCGACAATATGATCGGCAAGCTCACCGGCCATTCGATGTTCGGCGGCGAGGGCGCGCTTAACCGGCTGAAAATGTGCGCGGATTGCCGCGTGATCGATATGATGAAAAACAAGAATGAGGCGAGTATTTTTGATGTGCCGAAAAAATCATGAACGCTGAAGCCATGGATGCACAAGTCAGCGCGGAAGACCAGGCGCGCGCGGGCTGGTACGCGCTGCTGGCGCGCCTGCTGGCAGACGGACCGGACGAAAAATTGCTGCAGGCGATTGCCGGTGCCGATGACTTGATCGGCGCGGACGATGATGCGCCGCTGGCGCTGGCGTGGAATAAATTGCAACAGGCCGCCGCCGCGATTCCTGCCGAAGGGGCGCAGGAAGAACACCAGACCTTGTTCGTCGGCGTCGGCGCGTCCGAGGTGTCGCCCTATGCGTCGCATTACGTGCAATACGTCGACGGCACGCAATTTCTCGCTGCCTTGCGCGGGGAATTGATCAAGCTGGGGTTGGCCGCGCATCACGGCTCGAGCCAGGCGGAAGATCACATCGCCGCGGTGCTGGATGTGATGCGTTTTCTCGCGGCAGGAGACGCTGAAACGGCGCCTGCCGATGTTGCACTGCAAGGAAGCTTTTTTAATAATTTTGTAGCATCATGGCAGCGTGAGTTCTTCGAGGCAGTAGACGCATCGAAGACAGCCAATTTTTATAAGCGCGTTGCACAATTCGCGCTGGTATTTTTTGCCGCAGAGACAGAATCATTTGCTCTCGGCACTTGATGGCATGGCAAATAATTGAATAAAAACAAATACTTATCGTAATTTCATTATCCCAGGAGTTTGATCATGAACGATAGCAAACCCAGTACGACGCGTCGTAAGTTTCTATTCGCCTTGGGCGCGGGCAGCGCAGGCGCCGCAGCGGTGGCCATCACCGCCGGCAAGGTCGGTCCGGAAGTAAAAACGCCGGAAGAAAAACTCGCCGCGCAAAAATCCAGCGGCTACACGCTCAGCGAACACAATCAGCACTACTACCGTACCACCCGCATCTAACGCGAGGACAACATCATGATGCTCACCAGAAAATCTTCCGCGACAAAAGCCAGCGCCAATCGCCTGATGCGCGGCGCTGCAGGGCAATCGAGCTTTACCGGCGCGAGTTTCGCCAGCGTTGATCGCCGCACCTTCCTCAAGCGTTCCGGCCTCGGCATCGGCGCCGGCGCATTCGCCAGCCAGTTGCCGTTTTCCTTCGTCGGCAAAGCGCGCGCGGCGGACGAGAAAAAAGCCGCCGGCGATGTGCAGATCAAGAAAACCATTTGCACCCACTGCTCGGTCGGCTGCACCGTCAACGCCGTAGTCGAAAACGGCGTGTGGACGCGCCAGGAGCCGGCGTTCGATTCGCCGCTGAATCTCGGTGCGCACTGCGCGAAAGGTGCGGCGATCCGCGAGCACGGCATGCACCACGATTCGCGCCGCCTGAAAACGCCGATGAAACTGGTCGGCGGCAAATGGACCAAGTTGACCTGGGACCAGGCGATCAATGAAGTCGGCGACAAATTGATGGCGCTGAAAAAAGAGAGCGGCCCCGATTCGGTTTACTGGGTCGGTTCTTCCAAGCACAACAACGAGCAGGCGTATTTGATGCGCAAGTTCGTCTCGTTCTTCGGCACCAACAACTGCGACCATCAGGCGCGCATCTGCCACTCGACCACTGTGGCGGGCGTGGCCAATACCTGGGGTTACGGCGCGATGACCAACTCCTATAACGATATGCAAAACGCCAAGGCGATGATGTACATCGGCTCCAACGCGGCGGAAGCGCATCCGGTCTCGATGCTGCATGCGTTGCACGCGAAAGAGAAGGGCGCGAAAATGATCGTGGTTGACCCGCGCTTCACACGCACTGCCGCCAAGGCCGATCAATACGTGCGTATCCGTTCCGGTTCCGACATCGCTTTCCTGTTCGGCGTGGTCCACCATATTTTCAAAAACGGCTGGGAAGACAAGCAATACATCAGCGATCGCGTGTACGGCATGGACAAAGTGCGCGACGAAGTGATGACCAAATGGACGCCGGAAAAAGTCGAAGAAGTTTGCGGTGTGCCGGAAGCCGAAGTGCTGAAAGTCGCCGAAACCATGGCGAAAAACAAACCCAGCACGATCGTCTGGTGCATGGGCCAGACGCAACACACCACCGGCAACGCCATCGTGCGCGCATCGTGCATCCTGCAGCTGGCGCTGGGTAACGTCGGCGTGTCGGGCGGCGGGACCAATATTTTCCGCGGCCACGACAACGTGCAGGGCGCGACCGACGTCGGCCCGAACCCGGATTCCCTGCCCGGCTATTACGGCATCGCTGCCGGCGCGTGGAAACACTGGGCAGCCGTGTGGGGCGTCGACTACGAATGGATCAAGAAACAATACGCGTCGCAGGGCATGATGGAAAAATCCGGCATCACCGTGTCGCGCTGGATTGACGGCGTGACCGACGACAATGCCACTATCGACCAGGACAGCAACATTCGCGCGATGGTGTTCTGGGGCCACGCGCCGAACAGCCAGACGCGCGGCAAGGACATGCTCAAGGCGCTGGAAAAACTCGACACACTGGTGATCATCGATCCGTATCCGTCCGCCACCGCAATGATGGCGGCGAGCGTGCGCAAGGACGGCGTGTACCTGTTGCCGGCGGCGACGCAGCTCGAGACATCCGGTTCCGCCACCGCGTCAAACCGCTCGCTGCAATGGCGCGAGAAAGTCATCGAGCCGATGTTCGAATCGATGCCCGATCACACTATCATGCAGGCGTTCGCCGAAAAGATGGGCTTCGGCGCCGAGTTGTCGAAGAATTATAAAATGGTCGATGTGGACCGCAACGGCCGCAAGTGGAAAGAGCCGGAGCCGGAATCGATCCTGCGCGAAATCAACAAAGGCACCTGGACCATCGGCTACACCGGCCAGTCGCCCGAGCGCCTCAAGGCACACATGCGCAACCAGCATGTGTTCGACGTGAAAACGCTGCGCGCCAAAGGCGGTATCGACAAGGAAACCGGCTACGTCCTCGACGGCGATTATTACGGTCTGCCCTGGCCCTGCTACGGCACGCCGGAACTCAAGCACCCCGGTTCGCCTAACCTGTACGATACGTCCAAGCATGTCATGGAAGGCGGCGGGAACTTCCGCGCCAACTTCGGCGTGGAGAAAGAGGGTATCAATCTGCTCGCGGAAGACGGCTCGCATTCCAAGGGCGCCGAGCTGACCACCGGTTATCCGGAATTCGACCATGTGCTGCTGAAAAAACTCGGCTGGTGGGACGACCTCAGCGAAGACGAAAAGAAAAAAGCCGAAGGCAAAAACTGGAAGACCGATTCCTCCGGCGGCATTATCCGTGTCGCAATGAAACACGGCTGCCATCCGTTCGGCAACGCCAAGGCACGCGCCGTGGTGTGGAACTTCCCGGATCCGGTGCCGATTCATCGCGAACCTTTATATAGCCCGCGCCCGGATCTGGTCGCCAAGTATCCGACGCACGACGACAAAAAAGCGTTCTGGCGCCTCACCACTTTGTACAAGACCGTTCAAGGCAAAGAAGACTATTCGAAAAAATTCCCGCTGGTGCTTACCTCCGGGCGTCTGGTCGAATACGAAGGCGGCGGAGAAGAAACCCGCTCCAACCCCTGGTTGGCTGAATTGCAGCAGGAGTGCTTCTGCGAGATCAATCCGAAGGATGCCAACGACCGCGGTGTGCGCAACAACGAATACATCCAGGTGATGTCGCCGACCGGCGCGCAGATCAAAGTGAAGGCGCAGGTAACCGATCGCGTGGCGCCGGGAGTGGTATTCATACCGTTCCATTTCTCTGGCTGGATCGAAGGCAAGGACATGCTGGCGTTCTATCCTGAGGGCGCTGCGCCGATCGTGCGCGGCGAGTCGGTCAACACCGCCACCACGTACGGTTACGATTCGGTGACGATGATGCAGGAATCCAAAACCACGCTTTGCCAGATTAAAGCAGCGTAAGAATAGAGACGAGGAGAGCAAAATGGCCCGAATGAAATTTCTTTGTGATGCAGAACGCTGCATCGAATGTAACGGATGCGTGACTGCGTGCAAGCAGGAGCACGAAGTGCCGTGGGGCGTGAACCGCCGGCGCGTGGTTACTATTAATGACGGCGTGCCGGGCGAGCGTTCGATTTCCGTCGCCTGCATGCACTGCTCGGACGCGCCGTGCATGGCAGTTTGTCCGGTGGATTGTTTTTACAAGACCGAGCAGGGCGTCGTGCTGCACGACAAGGATTTGTGCATCGGTTGCGGTTACTGCTTCTACGCGTGCCCGTTCGGCGCGCCGCAATATCCGCAAACCGGCTTATTCGGCCAGCGCGGCAAAATGGACAAATGCACATTCTGCGCCGGCGGGCCGGAAGCCGACGGCAGCAAAGTGGAATTTGAAAAATACGGACGCAATCGCCTGGCTGAAGGCAAGCTGCCGGCCTGCGCCGAAATGTGTTCCACCAAGGCACTGCTCGCCGGCGACGGCGATGAACTCGCGAACATCTACCGCGAGCGCGTCACCACCCGCGGCAAAGGCAGCGAAGTATGGGGCTGGTCGACAGCTTATGCCAAGCCGGACGGTGCGAAACAACCCGCTGCCCCCGCGCCCGGAGGAAAATCGTGATCGCCAAAAAATCCATGATGGTTCTGCTCGGCTGCCTGTTGTCGGCAACCCTGCTGAGCGCGTGTGAGCGCGCTCAGGTGACAACTTACAAACAAGGCAAATACCAGGGCAAGGAAGACGCGCAACCCTGGAACAACGCCAAATACGCCAATAATAAAGAAGCCTGGGAAAACGACCTCAAGGCTCGCAGTGAGAACCAGAACGAATACAAGCGGACAAATTAATTTCAGAAGACAAGAAGTTCCGCGGTAAAGGAGTGAGGAGATTCCATGTTTGCTAAAGTAAAAAATCTTGCCCTTGTATTCGTCATGGCCGGCGGTTTTGCAATGCCATCGGTCGCGCTGGCGCAGACTGCACCGGATGTGGCTAAGCAAGCGGCGCAAAAGCAAGTCGAGCAGCCGCTGAACAACGCGCCGGTGTGGAAAGAGGTGCGCAAGAGCGACCCGATCAACATGACCACCACGTCGCGCAACCCGGAAGCGAATGTGCTGATCCAGTCGGAAGGGTTGACGTGGCGGCAGATTCGCAACGGCCCGATCACATTGTACGGAGGCACTCTGGTGGCCTTGATGCTGGCGGCGGTTGCCATGTTTTACAAAAAAGTCGGCACGATAAAATTGAAAAACGGGCCGTCCGGAAAAATCATGCAGCGTTTTTCCAACCGCGAGCGTTTCATGCATTGGGCGACCGCGATCAGTTTCAGTATTCTGGGCATCAGCGGGCTGATACTTTTTTTCGGCAAACATATTCTGCAGCCGGTTCTCGGCTACACGCTGTTTTCATGGCTGGCGCGACTAAGCATCACGCTGCATAATTTTGTCGGACCGGTATTTTTCCTCTGCGCCATCGGCTTATTCTTTACCTTCGTACGCGATAATTTCTTCAAGCCGCACGATTTGACGTGGCTGAGAAAAGGCGGCGGCCTCGCGACCGGCGAGCATGTCCCGTCCGACCGCTTTAACGCCGGCGAGAAAATCTGGTTCTGGGGCGGGCTCGCATTGCTGGGTATCGTCGTCAGCCTGTCCGGCCTGGTGCTCGACTTTCCGAATTTTGCGCAGACGCGCGGCGTCATGCAGATTGCCAATATCATTCATGTGGTCGGCGCCCTGCTGTTCATTATCGGATCGATCGGCCATATCTACATCGGCACCTTGGGAATGGAAGGCGCATACAAGGGCATGCGCGACGGCGTGGTTGACGAAGCATGGGCGAAAGAGCACCACGAATATTGGTACGACGACGTCAAGTCCGGCAAAATCAAACCTGTCGATACCGGCGGCACTGACGCAACGCCGCCGCCGCAACAAGCCAAGGCCTGACGAAAATATTTTACGGGGACCACACATGAAGACATCCACTCGACTGAAGACGCTTGTCCTGTTCACCGCGCTGATTTTCGCCGCGCCGGCATTCGCGAAATTGCCGCCGTTGACGGATGAGCAAAAAGCCAAAGCTGAAGAAACCAAAGCCAAGGCCGCCGAGACGGCGAAAAAAGACGCTGAATTGCTTGGTAAGGCGCAGGACAAAGTCGCCGAGCGTTACATCAAGGTAATGGCAGAAAAAGGCGTGATCGTGAAACCCACTGCCATTCCTCCGCCCCCGCCACCCGCCGCCGCGCCCGCCGTTGTCACGCCAGCCGCTCCCGGCG
>JBAVXA010000040.1:0-7588 GCA_049698095.1 Burkholderiales bacterium | reverse complement strand
GCGGCTTCCTGTAACTGGATTTGCGCCGGCTCCAGGACATCGATGACTTCTTTCAGTTGCGGATCGTATTCAACTAGCTGACTTAATTTAGAAGTGAGTCCCGTCACTTGCGACACCAGCGCGCTGTCATTTTCTTCAAGTTCATTCAGGCTTTGTTGCGCGCCCTCAATCAGGCTGGCAGCGTGCGCGAGACGTGAATGATCGGCCTGTAACTCCGTCCACATATCTGCAGAAAAATTCAATGAAATCAACTCTTTTACTTGATATTGCAAGCCATCGCGTTCGGCGGCAAACGCGGCGGCGTTTTTTTCGCGTGCAATGCGCATTTGGTGCAGGTTGTGCCAAACTTTGTGTAGCGCACGTAGGTCCTGCGCTTGTGCCTGAAGCCCCGCATAACCATCGAGCAGTTCGCGTTGCGCATCCGGCCTTAATAATGATTGATGCGCATGCTGGCCGTGAATGTCGATCAGCATCTCGCCTGCTTCGCGCATTTGCGCCAGAGTGGCGGCGCTGCCATTGATAAACCCGCGGCTTTTGCCTGCGGCGTCGATAACCCTCCTCAACAAGCATGACTGGTCATCGACGCTGAAATCATTCTGCGTCAGCCAAACATGCAGCGGCGAATTTTTTGCCACGTCGAACTCCGCGCTTACCTCCGCGCGGCTGGCGCCGGGACGCACCACCCCTGCTTCGGCGCGCTCGCCCAGCGCGAGCGACAAGGCGTCAATCAAAATCGACTTGCCGGCGCCGGTTTCGCCGGTGAGCACGGTAAAGCCGTCGCTGAAATCCAGATCGAGTTGATCAACGATGATGTAATCGCGAATGGACAAGGAACGCAACATTTACAGCTTTTCGCTCCAATGCAATTTCTCGCGCAACATGGCGTAATAGCTGTACCCCTTGGGATGAATCAGGCGAACCGGATTGGCGTTGGCCTTGACGAAGACTTCGTCGCCGGCGTGGATGTCGAAAAACGATTGCACGTCAAAATTCACCCGAGCGTTGGCGCCGCGAATCAATTTCACCGTCACTTCCGAATCGCTCGATAAAACGATCGGCCTGTTGGACAAAGTGTGCGGGCTGATCGGCACAAGGGTAAACGCGCTCAAATGCGGGTTCAAAATCGGCCCGCCGGCCGACAGCGAATAGGCCGTTGAACCGGTCGGCGTGGCGAGAATCAGGCCATCGGAGCGCAGGTTGTAAACGAAGAAATCGTCAACGTAAACCTCGAATTCGATCATGCTGCCCATCGCGCCGCGGCTCACCACGACGTCGTTCAGCGCGATGGTGGAAAATACCAGCTTGCCGCCGCGCAGGATCTGCGCGTTCAACAGCAAGCGCTTTTCCGAGGTGTATTCTCCGTCGAGGATGCCGCCCAACAGGACCTGCGTGTCCGGCATGGCGATGTCGGTGAGGAAGCCCAGCCGCCCAAGGTTGATTCCCACCATCGGCACATTGAACGGCGCGACCACGCGCGCGGCGGAGAGCATTGTGCCGTCCCCGCCCATCACCACCACCAGGTCGACTTTGCCGCAAAGCTGTTTCAGCTCCAGCGCCGTGGAAACGCCAATAGCGGTTTGCACGGCGGTGTTTTTTTCCAGCAGCACATTGACGCCGCGCGACGCCAGATATTGCATCAGCGATTTGATGTGGTCGGCGAGCGTCGGTGTGTCGGGACGGCCGATGAGGCCGAGAGTTTTGAATTGTTGGGTCATTGCCGAATTAAACCATAACGGCCGGTAAAAATGAATCTGATACACGCGCCGAACTCATCGGCCAACCGAATGTCGTGTAAAATACGTCCATGCTAAACGATCGCGCCCAATCCCTGCTGAAAATCCTTATCGAGCGTTACATCGCCGAGGGCCAGCCAGTCGGCTCGCGCGCGCTGTCGAAATTTTCCGGCTTGGAACTCTCGCCCGCCTCGATCCGCAACGTCATGGCGGATCTGGAAGACATGGGTTTCATCACCAGCCCGCATACGTCCGCCGGCCGCGTTCCGACGCCGCTCGGCTACCGTTTTTTTGTCGATACCTTGCTGACGATCAAGCCGCTTGAGCAATCCGAAGTGAACCAGCTGGAAGGCCAGCTGCATCCGGACGATCCGCAAAAACTTATTACCTCGGCATCGCATTTGTTGTCCGAACTCACGCAATTCGCCGGCGTTGTCATGACGCCGAAACGCCGCAGCACGGCATTTCGCCATGTCGAGTTCATGCGCCTGTCGGAGAAGCGTGTGTTGTTGATAATTGTCACGGCGGAAGGCGATGTGCAAAACCGCATTATTATCACCGACAAATCCTATTCGCCGAGCCAGTTGATCGAGGCGGGAAATTACCTGAACCAGCATTACGCCGGGCGCGAATTCGAGGAAGTGCGCGACGCGGTGAAAAAGGAGCTGAACCAGCTGCACAGCGATATTTCGCAACTGATGCAAGCGGTGGTCGAGACCGGCCATGATGCGCAGCGCGAAGGCGACAGCATTGTTTTGTCCGGGGAACGCAAACTGCTCAATGTGCACGAGTTGTCGTCGAACATGGCGAGCCTGCGCAAATTGTTCGACGCGTTCGAGCAGAAGAGTTCACTGATGCAATTGCTCGAAATCAGCACGCAGGCACAAGGCGTAAAAATTTTTATCGGCGGCGAATCCGGCATGACGCCGCTGGACGAATTCTCCGTCGTCACCGCGCCGTATGAAGTTGACGGCAAAGTGGTCGGCACTGTCGGTGTCGTCGGCCCGACGCGCATGGCATACGAGCGCGTGATTCCGATCGTCGATATTACGGCGAAATTATTGTCGAGCGCCCTCTCCTACCACTGAGTTTCTTCTTCGCAGCATCAATAAAAAGTTCAATATAATCAAATATATGCAAGCAACCACGAAAATCTTTTTATTGCTCGGCAGCGTCGGCGCATTGCTTGCCGTATTGCTCGGCGCGTTCGGCGCGCATGCATTAAAGAGCAAGCTCAACGCCGACATGCTCGCGGTTTTTCAGACCGGCGTGCAATATCATTTTTATCATGCCTTGGGTCTGCTTGCAGTCGGCTTGCTTGCCTCGCATTTGCCCGAGTCAGCGGCGCTCAGATGGTCCGGCTGGCTGATGTTCGCCGGGATTGTCATTTTTTCCGGCAGTCTTTACGTGCTAAGCACCAGCGGCATCCGTTGGCTAGGCGCCATCACGCCGATCGGTGGTGTTGCGTTCATCGTCGCATGGGCGCTGCTCGCCATCGCTGTATTGAAGAGCTGAGCCTATGCCGAAGTACTTACCCGAGCCCGACTTCACCCATGGCACGCAAAGCAAAGTCGGCATCCTGCTGGTTAATCTCGGCACACCGGACGAGCCGACGCCGAGCGCGACGCGCCGTTACCTGAAACAATTTCTTGGCGACAGCCGCGTGGTGGAAATTCCGCACATCGCCTGGTTGCCGGTTCTGCATGGCATTATTCTCAATACTCGCCCGAAAAAATCCGCTGCCAAATACGCGCAGATCTGGACCAAAGACGGCTCGCCGCTGCGCGTTTTCACGGAACGTCAGGCAAAAATGCTTAAGGGTTTTCTCGGCCAACGTATCAAGCAACCAGTCGTGGTCGAATACGCCATGCGATACGGCAACCCTTCCATCGCCTCTGCCGTCGCCAAACTCAAAACCCAATTCTGCGACCGCATTCTATTATTACCGCTGTACCCCCAATATGCCGCCAGCACAACCGCCTCGTCGCAGGACGAATTATTCACCGTGCTGAAAAAATACCGCAACTCCCCCGCCGTGCGCACCGTGCGCAACTACCACGACCACCCTTCGTACATCAAAGCCCTCGCGCAAAGCGTGCGCGACAGCTGGGTTAGAAACAGCCGGCCGGAAAAACTCCTGATGAGTTTCCACGGCGTGCCGCAATACACACTCGACAAAGGCGACCCCTACCACTGCGAATGCCGCAAGACTGGCAGACTGTTAGCCGAAGCGCTGCAACTCAAACCGGAAGAATACGTCGTCAGCTTCCAATCCCTGTTCGGCCGCGCCGAATGGGTGAAGCCCTACACCTCAGACACAATCGCGCAACTAGCCAAACAAGGCGTCAAACATTTGGACGTTGTGTGCCCCGGCTTCCCGGCAGATTGTTTGGAAACCCTGGAAGAAATCGCCATCGAAGGCCGCGAAACCTTCCTCCACGCAGGTGGCAAAGAATACAACTTCATCCCCTGCCTTAATGAACGCGACGATTGGATCCACGCGCTATGCGATATCGCGCTGGAAAATTTGGGGGGGTGGGTGAATAAGGATTGGGATGGCGGCGAAACAAAAAAACAGTCAGAGATCACCAGACAGCTAGCGCACAGGTTGGGCGCGAAAAAATAATATTTATTAATCAAATAGATATCTATTAAACCTCGAGCGGCTACTTAAGTATATTTGAATTTTAAATCTTTCTTTACTCACTTGAAAATCCCGGCACCAGCCCCACATTTCGTATCAGATAACCAGGAGTCATCCCCCATGCAGGAAGAAAATAAACCCGCCGCTGGGCTGGAACAGCACGACGCTGCCGCCGCGACGCCAGAGGCACATCAAGCCAAGCCTGAAGTCATGCCAAGCCTGGAAGAAATGGTGCGCCAGGCCGAGCTGAAGGCCGAGGAACATCACGACGCCTGGCTGCGCGCCAAGGCTGAGGGCGAGAACATCCGCAAGCGCGCGATCGCCGATGTGGCGCAGGCGCGCAAATTTGCGGTCGAAAGCTTTTCCGGCGAAATGCTGGCAGTGAAAGACAGTCTGGAAGCCGCGCTGGCGATTGATAATGCCACGCTGGAAAGCTACAAGAGCGGCATGGAGTTGACGATGCGCCAGCTCAAGCAGGTGTTCGAAAAATTCCACATTACTGAGATCAACCCGGCGAACGAAAAATTCGATCCGCACAAGCATCAGGCTATCTCGATGCTGGAGTCGGAACTCGCCCCCGGTACGGTGGTGAGCGTGCTGCAAAAGGGCTACTTGCTCAATGACCGCGTGCTGCGCCCCGCTCTGGTGACGGTGGCCAAGGCGGCGGGACCGAAAACCGCCTGAAGACAGAAACAT
The DNA here is from genome assembly GCA_049698095.1 of Burkholderiales bacterium. Classification (GTDB taxonomy): domain Bacteria; phylum Pseudomonadota; class Gammaproteobacteria; order Burkholderiales; family JBEEJL01; genus JBEEJL01. The sequence continues at coordinate 2,515 of JBAVXA010000040.1, read as the reverse complement.
TGGGAAAAACACGGGGGTCATTTCCGGCTGGTATTGAAAAAACCCGGAATACCCCAACTTAATAAGCAAGTTAATCATTAACCCGCTGCGGCGGAAATAAACAGAGGAAAACATCATGGGAAAAGTTATCGGAATCGATTTAGGCACTACCAACTCGTGCGTTGCCGTCATGGAGAATGGGAAGCCGAAAGTCATTGAGAACGCGGAAGGCGCGCGCACCACGCCGTCGATCGTCGCCTATCAGGAAGACGGCGAGATTCTGGTCGGCGCATCGGCCAAGCGCCAGGCGGTAACCAACCCGAAAAACACGCTGTTCGCGGTAAAGCGACTGATCGGTCGCAAGTTCGACGAAGAAATGGTGCAAAAAGATATCAAGATGGTGCCCTATTCCATCGTCAAGGCCCCAAACGGCGACGCATGGGTATCGGTACGCGACAAGAAAATGGCGCCGCCCGAGATATCTGCCGCCGTGCTGCAAAAAATGAAAAAAACCGCTGAGGACTACCTCGGCGAAGAAGTGACCGAGGCGGTGATTACCGTCCCCGCGTATTTCAACGACTCGCAGCGCCAGGCGACCAAAGACGCCGGCCGCATTGCCGGGCTCGACGTGAAGCGCATTATCAACGAGCCGACCGCGGCGGCGTTGGCGTTCGGCATGGACAAAAAAGAGGGCGACCGCAAAATTGCCGTGTATGACCTCGGCGGCGGCACCTTCGATATTTCGATTATCGAAATCGCCGAAGTCGAAGGTGAACACCAGTTCGAAGTGCTCTCGACCAACGGCGACACTTTCCTCGGTGGCGAAGACTTCGACCTGCGCATCATGGATTACCTCGCCGATGAATTCAAGAAAGAACAAGGCATCGACCTGCGCAAAGATCTGCTCGCGCTGCAGCGCCTGAAAGAAGCGGCGGAAAAAGCCAAGATTGAACTGTCCTCCTCGCAGCAGACCGAGGTGAACCTGCCGTACATCACGGCGGACGCCAGCGGACCGAAGCATCTGGCGGTAAAACTGACCCGCGCCAAACTGGAGAGTCTGGTTGATGAATTGATCGAGCGCACCATGGAGCCGTGCCGCATCGCGATGAAAGATGCCGGCGTCAAAGGCTCGGACATTACCGATGTGATTCTGGTCGGCGGTCAAACGCGCATGCCGAAAGTGCAAGCCAAAGTACAGGAATTTTTCGGCAAAGAGCCGCGCAAAGACGTGAACCCCGATGAGGCAGTGGCGGTCGGTGCGGCGATTCAGGGCGGCGTGTTGCAGGGCGAAGTGAAAGACGTGCTGCTGCTGGATGTGACTCCGTTATCGCTGGGTATCGAAACCCTCGGCGGCGTGATGACCAAGCTGATCCAGAAAAACACCACAATACCGACCAAAGCGTCGCAGGTGTTTTCCACGGCCGACGATAACCAGAATGCGGTGACCATCCATGTGCTGCAGGGCGAGCGCAATGTGGCGAGCGGCAACAAGAGCCTCGGCCAGTTTAACCTGGCCGATATCCCGCCTGCGCCGCGCGGCATGCCGCAAATCGAAGTCACCTTCGATATCGACGCCAACGGTATTTTGCACGTTAACGCGAAAGACAAGGCCACCGGCAAGGAAAACAAAATCACCATCAAGGCCAGCTCGGGCTTGAGCGAGGACGAAATCAAGCGCATGGTGCGCGACGCGGAGGAACATGCCGACGAGGACAAAAAAGCCCTCGAGCTGGTCACCGCGCGCAACAGCGGCGAACAGCTGGTGCACTCGGTGAAAAAAATGTTGAAAGACCACAAGGACAAACTCTCTGCCGACGAAATCACCAAAATCGAAGGCGCGATGAAAGACGCGGAAGAAGCGCTGAAGTCCGACGACAAGGATGCGATTGATTCGAAAACCACCGCGCTGTCTGAAGCATCGCATGTGTTGGCGGAAAAAATGTACGCCGCCGAACAGGCGAAGGCGCAATCGGCTGACGCTGGCGGCGAAACAAAAGACAGCAGCGCAAAACCGGACGACAACGTAGTCGATGCGGAATTCGAAGAAGTGAAAGAGCCGAAAGAGAAAAAAGCTTGATTAAATAATTTAATTAAATCAAATAGTTACATAGCGCACGGGTCTGCCGTGCGCTTACGTTTTTGTGCTGTCGCGTTGTAACGCAACGCGTCGCGAGGCTTAAAATCGGGAAATATTTTTCATGGCAAAAAAAGATTACTACGAAACGCTTGGCGTAAACCGCGACGCCTCGGATGAAGAAATAAAAAAAGCCTACCGAAAATTGGCGATGAAGCATCATCCCGACCGCAACCCGGATAACCCGAAAGCCGAAGCGCATTTCAAAGAGGCGAAAGAAGCCTATGAAATCCTGTCAGATGCGCAAAAGCGCAGCGCCTATGACAGCTACGGCCATGCGGGAGTCGACCAGCAGGCAGGCATGGGCGGCGCGGGCATGGGTGCGGGCGGGTTCGCCGACGCTTTCGGTGATATTTTCGGCGAAATCTTCGGCGGCGGGCGCGGCGGCGGCAGGAGCAATGT
>JBAVXA010000039.1:0-9723 GCA_049698095.1 Burkholderiales bacterium | reverse complement strand
GTACATTTTACCGGTCCATTTTGGCAGCCAGAAATAGACGCCGGCCATGATGGCCAGCACCGCACCGCCGAATAACACGTAGTGGAAATGCGCGACCACGTAATAGGTATTGTGCAAGGTAATATCGACCGGCGTAACTGCCAATACCAGACCGGAGAATCCGCCCAGCGTGAACATCACCAGAAAGCCGACGGCGAACATCATGGGCGTTTCGAAGGTCATCGAGCCCTTCCACATGGTGGCAATCCAGTTGAAAATTTTCACGCCGGTGGGCACGGCGATCAGCATGGTCGCGTACATGAAGAACAACTGGCCGCCGGCCGGCATGCCGACCGTGAACATGTGGTGACCCCAAACGATGAACGACAGAATAGCAATCGACGCAGTGGCGTACACCATCGAGGCATAGCCGAATAACGGTTTGCGCGCGAAGGCGGGAATGATTTGCGAGATGATGCCGAACGCGGGGAGAATCATCACATACACTTCCGGATGGCCGAAGAACCAGAAGATGTGCATGAACATGGTGGGGTCGCCGCCGCCGGCCGCATTGAAGAAATGCGTGCCGAAGTGACGGTCAGTCAACAGCATGGTCACCGCGCCCGCCAGAACCGGCATAACGGCGATCAGCAGGTAAGCCGTGATCAACCAGGTCCAAACAAACAACGGCATTTTCATCAGCGTCATGCCGGGAGCGCGCATGTTCAAAATCGTCGTGACAATATTGATCGAGCCCATGATCGACGATGCGCCCATGATGTGAATGGCGAGAATTGTCATGTCGGTCGAAATACCGCCCTGGATTACCAGCGGCGGGTATAAAGTCCAGCCGGAGGCGGCTGCGCCGCCCGGAACGAAAAACGAGGAAAACAGGAGTATCGCCGCAGGCGGCATGAGCCAGAAGCTCCAATTGTTCATGCGCGCGAACGCCATGTCGGGGGCGCCGATCTGCATCGGGATCAACCAGTTGGCGAAGCCGACGAACGCCGGCATGACTGCGCCGAAAATCATCACTAATGCATGCACCGTAGTGAGCGAATTGAATACCTCAGGCCGCACAACTTGCAGACCGGGTGAAAACAATTCCGCGCGGATAAGCAAGGCCATAAACCCGCCGGCGAAAAACATGAAGAACGCAAACCACAAATAAAGCGTGCCGATATCTTTGTGGTTAGTCGTCGTTACGTAGTAATTCAAACGCGCCAGGAACCCGCTCGGGGCATGGTGTTCATGGTGGTCGGCATGAGAATCGTGAGCGTGGGAGGCAGCCATTTTGTTCTCCAAATATTATCTAAATATTCAATATAATCAATAGGTTACTTGCGAGCCGCTTTTACGTCGGCGGGCATGACGTTCTCGGGATTCTTTTTGTCCCAGGCACTGCGGGTATAAGTAATCACAGCCGCAATCTCGCTGTCTTTAAGTTGTTTAGCCCATGCCGGCATGGCATTTTTGCCGCTCAGCAGAATATCGATTTGTCCATCCTTGCCACCCATGACAATTTTCGAACCATTAAGTGCCGGGAATGCCGGAGGCACCCCGGCGCCGTTGGCCTGATGGCAAACGGCGCAATTCGCGGTGTAAACCTGCTGGCCTTTGGTTTTCAATTCGTCGACCGACCAGACTTTGTTCGGATCTTCCTGCAGCGCTGCCATTTTGGTTTTTTCTGCCCCTACCCATGCCGCGTAATCTTTTTCGCTTTTTGCCACGACGGTTATTGGCATATAGCCGTGTTCCTTGCCGCAGATCTGGCTACATTGTCCTTTGTACGTTCCCGGCGTGATGACGTTTATCCAGGTATCTTTGATAAAGCCGGGAATGCCGTATTGGTTTACTCCCAAAGTCGGAACATACCAGCCGTGGATCACGTCATTCGCCGTCACCAAAAGGCGGACCTTCTTGCCGACAGGCACGACCAACGGGTTATCGACTTCGAGCAGATAGTCGGGATTTTTCTCTGCGGTTGCCGGAGAATCCGGGCTGCCGATTTGCTCACGCGGCGTCTTGAGACTGCTGTAAAACTTGATGCCGTCCTGCGGATAATCGTATTCCCATTTCCATTGATACCCGGTCACCTTGATGGTCAGGTCGGGGCTTGAGGTATCTTTCATTGCCAGCACGGTCCTGGTGGCCGGAATCGCGATTAGCGCGAGGATGATAAACGGGATGATGGTCCATGCAATTTCTACGCCGACATGTTCGTGGAAATGCGCCGCCTTGTGTCCCAGCGACTTGCGGTGCTTGAAGAGCGAATAAAACATCGCGCCGAACACGACAATAAAAATGCCCAGACACACGTACAAAATATACATATGCAAACCGTATATTTCATGCGCGATCACGGTTTGCGGAGGGGGAATATTGACATCGTAGGCCGCCTGCGCCAGAGACGAAAACAACATTAATATCAATAGGTTAATTATAGTGCTGAGTCGCTGGATAGACATTCAAAACCCCGTATCGCAATTATTCTAGAATTTATGCAGGTCAATACTTCTACTGTTCGGCGCGTACCACTATCAATCTTCCCTGTAGCGCGTCGGCCCAGTTAAATCTTTGCTCATCGCTGAGCAGCCTGCCTAACGGCACTTGCTTTCCACCGTAACGCAGAGAAAGTTCACAGCGGTGTCCGTTGTATCGGCTAAGACAATAAATCTGTGCCCACTTTGCATTGCATTCGATCGTGTCAATGCTTCCCTTAATCCGCGATTCGAAAGCCAACACAAAACCCGCTATGGTCAGTTTTTCGTAATCTTCCGCGCGCAGCGAGATCAATCTGAACGCCCACCACACCAGCATGAATTCCAGCCCGGCAAACGGTAAAACCAGCCACGCACCCATGAAGGTAAACCACAAACCTACAGCCAGCAAATTGACCGCCAGCATGGCCAAAAAAAAGCGCTTACCAGCAGGGGAAAGCGACATATTTTGCCTGCTGTTCAGTTCCAGCGGGGAAGGCGTCAGAGTTTCAGCGTCCATGTGGATTATCCGTCGCAGCGAGATCGGCCAGCGAAGCGCGTACGGCGCCGCAAATCAAGTTGACGAAGTTTAGCATGCGGCAAACGGCAGCGGCAACTCAGGAGGGCTCTTCGGGCATGTCATGTTTACCCGACTCCAGCGGAATCCGATAAGTTTCATCTGCCCATGCGCCCAGATCGATCATCTTGCAGCGTTCGGAGCAAAACGGCCGAAACTTATTGTCGACGGAATAAATGACCGGCTTGCCGCATTGGGGACACGGAACACTGCGTGATTTTTTACCCGCGGAGGTCATTTAAAGTGAATCAAAGATTGCAGAATGTCAGATCGAATTCGACGTCCTGCTCGTAGAGTTTCGGGCGCTGACCCCAATCCATGGTAAGAAAACGGATGTTCAGTGCATATTTGTTCGCGCTCACTTCGGGCACACAGGCGAGGTCGCGGCTCAGGGTGACGCGCAGCATTTGCGACAGTTTGCCCGCCGGCATTTGCTGATAAGTGCCCGCATAAGCGACCAACGGGCTGGGTCGACCGCTTTCGCGCAGCAAACGCAACACCACCTGGAGCCCTTCGTGAATCGGCTTGAACGGGGCCGCCCACGTTTCGAGATCATGCCGACGCGTATCGGGCGGCAGATGCAACCAGTAATGATAAGAAGGCAGGTCGAATTCACAAACGCCGCCCGGAATGCTGCTGCGCTGGCGCACGCCCATCAGCCATTCGTTGTCGCGCAAGTGCTGACCGGCCTTGGTATTAAGTCCGAGAATCTGTTTGGAAATACGGTCAATGTCCATCAAAACGTGTTCCAGCGTATCCATTGCCACTTCCGGGCGACCGCGCAGCGCTTCGAGAACCTGGCGCTGGCGTTCCAGTTCCTGCAGCAGGTCGGATTTGAGGTCGGCTCGACCGGCGACATCGAGCAGCTCAAACAGCGTCAGCAACGCGGAGTGGTGTTCTTCGCTGTCGGGTTTGGCAATGAAAAAGCGCAGCTTATCGAAGAGGTCTTCCAGCCTCAACAAGGTGCGCACACGCTCGTTCATCGGGTATTCGTAAGTAATCACGTGGCCACGAGCTATTATTTGGAGAACAAAATCAACACATTAAACCATTTTTTTGGCCGACGGTAAAAACCTTGTATTCACAGGGAATTTTTCACGCGCGAGGCAAATGATTTGATTGGGCGAGATATTTTTTATGCAATCGGTCGACCTCGTCGGCCAGCTCGCGCAGGGTCCCATTGTTGTGTATGACGTCGTCGGCGTTTTTCAACCGCGCTTTGCGGGTTAATTGCGCGGCCATGACGGCCCTTACCTGCTCTTCCGTCATGCCGCTGCGTTGCATAGTGCGCTCGATTTGCAGTGGTTCGCTGCAATCGACCACCAGCGTTGAGCTGACAATTTCTCCGTAGCCGCCGGTTTCGAACAATAGCGGCACAGCAAGAATAACGTATGGCGATGTCGCTGCCGCTATACGCTTGAGCGATTCGCCGCGAATCAGCGGATGAAGAACGGCCTCGAGTTGTTTTTTCGCCAACGGATCAGAAAACACTCGTTGACGCATGGCTTCGCGATTCAGCGCACCAATTGGCGTCAAAAACGCGTCGCCGAATTGTCGTTTGATCGCCGGCATGGCCGCACCGTTTGCGCCGGTGAGTTCACGCGAAATGTCATCGGTATCGACCACTGCGATCCCGTGCTGCGCGAACCTATCCGCCGCGGCCGACTTGCCGCTGCCGATGCCGCCGGTCAGTCCGATCACCAGGCGTGGGGTTTTCGCCATGATTACAGGCCGTGCAAATATGCCTGGGAAATCTGTTTGCCCCACACCAGCGCAATCATCCCCGCGGCAGCCAGATACGGCCCGAAAGGAATCGGCACATCGCGCCCGCGTTTGGTTAACACCATCAGGCCAATGCCGACGACGGCGCCAACGCCCGCGGACAAGATGATTACCAGCGGCAACATCGTCCATCCCAACCAGGCACCGATGGCGGCCAATAATTTGAAATCGCCGTAACCCATTCCCTCTTTGCCGGTCACCAGCTTGAACAGCCAATACACCGACCAGAGCGCAAGATATCCCAGCACGGCGCCCAGTACGGCAGAACGTAAATCGGTGAAGGTAGTAAACATGTTCAGCAGCAATCCGAGCCACAATAACGGCAAGGTAATGTCGTCGGGCAAAAGCTGGGTATCGAAATCGATGAACGTCAACGCGATCATGGCCCACGCGAAAACGATTGCGGCGGCGGCAGGCAGGCCGAAGCCGAAACGCCATGCGAGCAAACCGCTTGCGACACCGGTTAGGGCTTCGACCAGCGGATAACGTGCACTGATCGGGGCCTTACAGCCGCGACATTTCCCGCCTAGAGCCAAGTAACTGATTATAGGGATGTTTTCAATCGCGGTAATTTGATGCCCGCAGGTGGGACAGGCTGACCGGGGAACGACGAGGTTGTATTTTTCTACAGGCGCACGGGGCGGTGAAGACACCACATCCTGCTGCAGGTAGTCGTCGATTTGCGTTTTCCAATCCCGCTCCATCATCCGCGGCAGGCGGTGAATGACGACATTAAGAAAACTGCCGACCATCAGGCCGACGACGCTGCAGGTGACGATAAACGCTGTGGGCGATGCACGCAAAAAATCCAACAACAGCATGCATCGCTCCCTTTATTTTTTGTTCGGTCTATATCGGTTAAAGTTATCCGCCAACTGCGGCACCCATCTTGAAAATAGGCAGGTACATCGCAATCACCAGTCCGCCGATCAGCGTACCGAGAACAACAATAATGACCGGCTCCATCAGGCTTGATAGCGCATCGACCATTTCGTCGACCTCGCGTTCGAAAAACTCAGCCACTTTGGTCAGCATGTTATCCAATGCTCCGGACTCCTCGCCGATGGCGGTCATCTGCAGCATCATGTTCGGAAATACGCCGGAATTTTGCATCGCCACCGCGAGGCCCGTACCGGTGCTGACTTCAAGCTGGATGCGCTTGGTCGCTTCGTAAAATACCTGGTTGCCGGCGGCGCCCGCAACGGAATCCAGCGCGTCGACCAGCGGAACGCCGGCGGCGAACATGGTGGATAGCGTGCGCGCCCAGCGCGCAACTGCGGCTTTTTCCAACAGCGTGCCGAATACCGGCAGTTTGAGCAATAGTCGGTCCATGACCATTTGCATTTTGCGCGAACGTTTCCACACCCAGAAAAACGCGTACGGCACACCGACCACGAAGGCCAGAATCAAATACCAATAGGTGGTGAAAATATTCGACAGGTCAATCACAAACTGTGTCGGGGCCGGCAAATTCGCACCGAATCCGCTGAATAAATCCTTGAACGCCGGAATCACAAAAATCATGATCACCGCGGTGATCAGGAACGCGGCCACCAGCACCGAGATGGGATACACCATGGCCGACTTGATCTTGCCTTTCAACGCCAGCGACTTTTCCTTATAAATCGCGAGGCGATCGAGCAAGCTGTCGAGAATACCCGCCTGTTCACCAGCGCCGACCAGATTACAAAAAAGCGCGTCGAAATAAAGCGGATGTTTTTTGAATGCATTGGCCAGGCTGCTACCGGTTTCCACTTCGGTTTTGATGTCGGTGAGCATACGGCCCATGGATGGATTCGAGTGGCCCTTGGCGACGATGTCGAATGCCTGCAACAACGGCACACCGGCTTTCATCATGACCGCCAGCTGGCGCGTAAAAATCGACACGTCTTTGTCGGTAATTCTCTTGCCGCCGGCAGCGCGGGCTTTTTTGACCTTGGATACATTCACGCCCTGGCGGCGCAATGTCGCAGTGACAATCGAATCGCTCGCGGCGCGCATGTCGCCACGAATGATTTTGCCGCTCTTGTCGCGACCTTCCCACTGGAAATTGAATAACTTTACTGGTTTTGCTGCGGCGGTGGCCATGCGTTTCTCCTGAAAATCCTTCGCTCGTCGCGGCAAACGCCGCAGACATATTCACTCATGAGCATAGCCGGTACCCGCGTTAGTCGCTGTGACGAAATGCACAGCTGCGCAGGAACGGGCGTATGGATTATTGCAAAACATCAATAAATAGAGGTAATTACCTGATTTATTGATTAAATTTAAAGTGAATAATGCCTAAAGGCAGGGGGCTTGTAAAGCAAAAAAGCGGGAATAAAACGGCGCAAAAACTAAAGTTTACCGACCCATCACCCCGCCTGCGGGGCAACGACCGGCTCGACAGCGGGGTAAATTCGCACGGTTTTGACCATACGGTCCTGCGTCTGAACAATTTCGATCGGGTAGTGATCGATTTTCAATGTTGTGCCGACTTCGGGGATATCTTCGAAAAATTCCAGCACCAGGCCATTGACGGTTTTCGGGCCGTCGACGCCGAATTTCAGTCCCAATTTACGGTTGAGCAACCGCACCAGGCAGGTTCCCTCCACCAGCACGCTGCCGTCCGGCTGCTTCTGGTAGAGCACACTGCGCGACGGCGCGTTGCTGGTGAATTCGCCGACCACTTCTTCAAGCACATCTTCCAGCGTGACCATGCCGCGCAATTCGCCGTATTCGTCGACCACCAGCGCGACGCGGCGCGCGGTTTCCTGGAAATTCTGCAGCTGGGTAAACAGCGGCGTGCCCGCCGGGATGAAATACGGCTCGGTCATGATTTCTTTCAAAGTCTCGGCGCTCAGTTCACCAACGCGGCTTTGGTGCAGCACGCGGCGTACGTGCAACACGCCGATAATATTGTCGAGCTGTCCGGCATAAACCGGCACGCGCGTGTGATGGCTGGTCGCGAGCTGCTCGCGGATTTCTTCAATCGGCACATCGATATTAATCGCGTCGATGCGATGGCGCGGCGTCATGATGTCATCGACGGTGATGTTTTCCAGCTCGAACAGGTTCAGCAGAATGGTCTGGTGTTTCGCTGGAATATAGTGACCGCCCTCCATCACCAGAGTGCGCAATTCTTCCATGCTCAGCACATGTTCCTCGGCACTGGAGGGTTTCAGGCGCATCAGCCATAACAAGGCTTTGACGAACAAATTGACGAACCACACCAGGGGGTAAAAAAGCTTCAGCATCGGCGTGAGGACGTAACTCGATGGCAGCGCGATTTTTTCCGGGTAGGCGGCGCCGAGGATCTTCGGCGTGATTTCGGAAAACACCAGAATGAAGAAAGTCGCCGACGCGGTCGCGATCGCCAGCGCAAACTGGCTGTCGCCGAAAGCGCGGCGTGTGATTTCGCCGACAATCAGCGCTGACGCGGCGTTCAATAAATTATTACCGAGCAAAATCACGCCGAGCAGACGATCCGTGTGTTCAAGCAGATCGCTCACCCAACGTGCGCTGCGATGGCCCGCCTTGACGAGGTGGCGCAAGCGGTAGCGATTGATGGCCATCATGCTGGTTTCGGTGAGCGAAAAATACGCCGATGCGATCAGCAACACGGCAAGCGCGATGAGTAACGCGCTTAAGGGAATATTATCCAAGGCAAAACCTTAAGGGGGAATGCAGCAAAGTATTGGCAGCGAAGTCATCCGTGTCAAGCGGCGACGCACGAAACGACATCCGGAAATTAATTAAAAATACAATTAAATCAATTAGTTATAATCATCGATGTAGAATCACTTCGATCACGAATTTCGATCCGAAGTAGGCTAAAAATAAAGCAATAAAACCGGCAATGACAAGGCGCGCGGCAGTGCGTCCGCGCCAGCCGTAAATCTGCCGGCCGGCCAGCAGCGCCGCAAATATCAGCCAGGAAATCAGCGCGAAAACTGTTTTGTGTTTTTGCAAATCGAACGCCTTGCCGAATAATTCTTCGGAAAAGAATATGCCGCTGGCGACCGTCGCGGTGAGTAAAATAAATCCGGCCCACAAGATTCGAAACAGCAAAGACTCCATTGCCATCAAAGGCGGCAGACCGGACCATGTGGCGAGCGCGTCGGGGTGATGCAGGCGTTTTTCCTGCAATAACATCACCACCGCATGCAGCGCCGCAATCGTGAGCAGGCTATATGCCAGCATTGATACCACCAGATGCCATTTGAACGCCGCAACATCATAGGTCAGCAATTTCCCTGCAGGCAAAACGAGCGGTATCAACACGGTGACTGCAGTGGCTGCGAGAACCAGCCGATTCACGGCGGCAAGCCGATAATGAAAACTCGCCAGCCAATAGATGGCGACCATCAGCCATAGCACCAGCGACAACGCATTGCCGACGCCGAGATTGATGCCCTCGCTGGAGAAGACCGACGAGAACAGCAAAGTGCCGTGCAACGCCCACACCAGCGGCACCAGCATTTGCAGTGGCAAGCGCGCCGGCTTTGCCGTGCCGGCCGAGCCGGCAAGGCGCAAATTCGCGCGCCAGGCGAAACTCGCCAGCGCAGCGTAAAGCAATGCAGTGATAAAATAGGCAATCGGGCTATGCATGGTGTCCGGAATCCTGCGAAGGGAATAGTTTACCGCATCTGCATTTTCACCTCACCAATTACCTATCGGATGCAAAATGTTTGACAACCTGACCCAGCGCCTCGGCGGCGTGATCAAAACCCTGCGCGGACAATCGCGCCTGACCGAAGACAATATCTCAGACGCGATGCGCGAAGTGCGCATGGCTCTGCTCGAGGCCGACGTCGCGTTGCCGGTGGTGAAAGATTTCATCGCGCGCGTGAAAGAAAAAGCGCTCGGCATCGACGTGCTGCAAAGCCTGTCGCCCGGCCAGGCGCTGGTCGGTGTAGTACATCG
>JBAVXA010000038.1:0-4539 GCA_049698095.1 Burkholderiales bacterium | reverse complement strand
CCGATGATGCAGCAATATTTGCACATCAAGGCCGATTATCCGGACATGCTGGTGTTCTACCGCATGGGGGATTTTTATGAGCTGTTTTTCGACGACGCCGAACGAGCGGCGAAGCTGCTCGGGATCACGTTGACGTCGCGCGGCGCATCGGCCGGCACGCCGATCAAAATGGCGGGTGTACCGTATCACGCTGCAGAACAATACCTGGCGAAGCTGGTAAAGCTGGGCGAATCGGTTGCCATTTGCGAACAGGTTGGCGACCCGGCCGCCTCGAAAGGGCCGGTTGAACGCAGAGTCGCTCGTATCGTCACCCCCGGCACCCTCACAGATACCGCACTGCTTTCAGAAAACAAAGACAGCCTGCTGATGGCGGTTCATGCCCAAGGCGACTCGCTTGGATTGGCATGGCTCAATCTGGCCAATGGCGGCTTCCGCGTCAAGCAAATCCTGGCGGTGGAATTAACTTCAGAACTCGAGCGGCTGCAACCGGCGGAATTACTCGCGGCGCAGGACGTCGTCATAGGCGCTGCGCGTGGTGTGGTAAAAAAATTACCGGATTATCAATTCGACGCTGGAATGGCGGAGCGTACGTTGAAAGCGCATTTTGGCGTGCACGATTTGCAGGGCTTCGGCATCGAAAATCTGCCAGCGGTCATCGGGGCGGCGGGCGCACTGCTGGAATACACCCGACGTACTCAACAGGCGGCGCTGCCGCACATCACCGGCGTCACACTCGAATTAGCTGGCGAATATGTGCTGATGGATGCGGCGACGCGGCGCAATCTGGAAATCAGCGAGACCCTGCGCGGGGAGACTTCCCCAACCTTGCTGTCGCAGCTTGACTCGACTGCTGGCAGCATGGGCAGCCGGCTGATGCGCCATTGGTTGCACCATCCTCTGCGTAATCGCGAAATCCTGAACCTGCGCCTCGACGCGGTGGCAAAGCTGGTTGAAAATAATGGCGCGAAAAAAAAACTGCACAGTGCGCTGAAACAAATAGCCGACATCGAACGCATTAACGGCCGGATCGCATTGCGATCGGCTCGGCCGCGCGATTTGTCCGGCTTGCGCGACGCATTGGCGCAATTGCCGTTAGTCCGGGGCGCTTTGCAGATGCTTGACAGCCCGCGCATTGAACAACTTTGCTGCGACTTGGCACTAGATCATAACATATTGCTTTTATTGAATAATTCTTTGCTTGATGAACCTGGAGCGGTGCTGCGCGAAGGGGGTGTGATTCGCGACGGTTATGATGCTGAATTGGATGAACTGCGCGGAATACAGAATAATTGCGGCGAATTTTTGCTGGCACTTGAAGTGCGGGAAAAAACGCGCACCGGCATCAATACCTTAAAAGTGGAATACAACCGCGTGCACGGATTTTACATTGAGGTCAGCCACGCCAACACTCAAAAAATCCCGGACGATTACCGGCGTCGGCAAACCCTGAAAAATGCCGAGCGGTACATCACATCCGAGTTGAAAACGTTTGAGGACAAGGCGCTGTCAGCCAACGAGCGCGCATTGGCACGGGAAAAATTTTTATACGATGGATTGCTCGATTCGCTGTCAGCGCATATCCCGACGCTGCAAAAAATTTCCACTGCAATCGCCGAGGCCGATGTGCTTTGCGCCTTTGCAGAAAACGCGAGCACACTGAACCATTCCGCGCCACAATTTACTGCAGATGAGGTGATTTCCATCGACGCGGGCCGCCATCCCGTGGTCGAGGCGCAAGTGGAAAACTTTATCGCCAACGGCACACAGTTGTCGCGCTCGCGCCAGTTGCTGCTGATTACCGGGCCGAACATGGGAGGCAAATCGACATACATGCGGCAAGTGGCGCTGATCGTTCTGCTCGCGCATTGCGGCGCGTTTGTCCCGGCACAGGCGGCTGTCCTCGGACCGATTGATCAGATTTTCACGCGCATCGGCGCGGCTGACGACCTTGCCGGAGGCCGCTCAACCTTTATGGTGGAAATGACCGAGGCGGCCAATATACTCAATAATGCGACACGAAACAGTCTGGTATTGCTCGATGAGATCGGCCGCGGTACGTCAACCTTTGACGGCCTGTCGCTGGCGTGGGCCATCGCGCGCCATCTGGCAGAGAAAACGCGCTCCTATACTTTGTTCGCGACGCATTATTTTGAATTGACCTGCCTGTCGGATGATCTGCCGCAAATCGCCAATGCGCATCTGGATGCCGTCGAGCATCATGACAAGATCGTTTTCCTGCATGCGCTCGAAGACGGCCCGGCCAATCAGAGTTATGGCCTGCAAGTCGCACAACTGGCGGGCGTGCCGCGGGCGGTTGTCGCGGCTGCGAAAAAACGCCTGACGCTGCTGGAAAACCGGAGCCATGGCAATTCGCTCCAGGCAGATTTATTTTCGGCTCCTCCGGCTTCTGAGCTGGAAATTCCCGCTGCAATCGACATGCTGCAACGAATCAAACCCGACGAACTCTCGCCCAAGCAGGCGCTCGAACTGATTTACCAATTAAAAAAAATGACTGATGAATAGTTTTTTGCGCTACATCGTATTGACCGCCCTGACGTTATTCCTCGCGCCCGTTGCCGCGCAGGGCGTGGCGGCAGTGCCGAAACCGTTTTCGTTCGCATTGATGGGGGATACGCCGTACCACGATGGGGAGGTCATCGAAGTCGAGCGAATGCTGGGGGAAATCAGCGGCGAAAACATGTCTTTCGTCGTGCATGTCGGCGATTTCAAGAACGGCAGTAGCCCGTGCACGGACGAGTTATTTCTCCAACGCAGACATCTGTTCAATCAGTCGCTGCATCCGTTTATTTTTGTCCCCGGTGATAACGACTGGACTGATTGCACGCGCAAAAGCGCCGGGGGCTATTCGGCGACAGAACGATTGAACAAATTACGCGAACTGTTTTTTTCAGATGACCAGACCCTCGGTCGAAAAAAAATCGCGCTGCAACGACAAAGCGCGGATCCGGCATTTGGCATCTACCGGGAAAACGCGCGCTGGTCACAGGAAAGCGTCCTTTTCGTTGCTCTCAACATCCCCGGCAGCAACAACAATACCGGTAACAGCACGGGCAATGAGGAAGAGGCGCGTGCGCGCAATATCGCCAACGCCGCATGGATCAAACAATCATTTGCATTGGCGACACAGCAAAAGATGGCGGGCGTGATGTTCTTCATTCAGGCCGACCCGATGTTTGAATATGGCAGCACGCGCCAGGGCTTGCGCAGCTACTGGGATTTTATTGATGTACTGCGCGATGAAACTGAGAAATTTGCCGGCCAAGTGACGTTGGCTCACGGCGACACGCATTTTTTCCGCGTCGACCAACCGTTACGCGATTTGAAAAAGGGCGGGCGCGTGAAAAATTTTACCCGCGTGGAAGTGTTTGGTTCCCCGGCCGTCAATTGGATCCGCGTGCATGTCGATGCATCGACCAAAAACGTTTTTCGCTTTGATCCGGGTAGATAATATATTAATATAATCAATACGTTATATAAAAAACGGCGCCGCGGCGCCGTTAATTTTTCTGCCGGTTAGCCGCTTTTCAATGCACATGCCCGTGTTCGCCGTGCACGTGTCCATGGGTCAGCTCTTCCTGCGTCGCCGGGCGAACTTCGGTCACCGTGCATTTGAATTGCAAGGTCATTCCGGCCAACGGATGATTGCCGTCGACAATCACTTTGTCGTCCGCGACATCGGTGACGGTGTACAAAATATAGTCTTCGTCGTCTTCGCCCTCGGCTCCGCCTTCGAATTGCATCCCAACCGCGACGTTCGCAGGAAACATATCGCGCGGCTCGACGCGCATCAGATTCTCGTCATATTCGCCGAACGCATCATCCGGCTCCATGCGAACGCTGACCGCATCGCCAACCGTTTTGCCGTGCAGCGCCTCTTCCACCAGCGGGAATACGCCGTCGTAACCACCATGAATGTAGCTCATTACCGGGTCGCCTTTTTCAAGCTGGTTACCTTCCGCGTCGGTCAATTCATAGCGAATCGTGACGACTGAATTTTTTGCGATTTGCATCACTTTAACTCCTTGATGATTTTCAAAATTTCTGCCGCATGGCCGCGCGGATTTACATCGTGCATGGCGTAACGCAATATCCCGTGACTGTCGATAATGAATGTCGCGCGGGAAATACACATTCTTTTCACACCGTCTTTTTCTTTTTCCTGCACAACACCGTACTTCCTGCAGGCTGTGTGTTCTGTATCCGCCAATAGCTGAACGCTCAAGCCGTGTTTGTCGCGAAATGCAGCATGCGACAGGCAATCGTCTGCTGAAATACCGAATACCGACGTTGCATGTTTTTCGTATTCATCGTCGAGGTCGCTGAATTCCTGCGCCTGCAACGTGCATCCAGGCGTATCGTCTTTCGGGTAAAAATACAGCACAACATTCCGCTTGCCCTTTAACGAGGACAAACTGACGATGTCCATGCCCGCGTCGGGCAAACTGAACTGCGGCGCGGGATGCCCTATCTCCAACATGGGTCATTCCTTTTCATTTGATGGCATTTTAGCTTATTTCA
>JBAVXA010000037.1:0-59521 GCA_049698095.1 Burkholderiales bacterium | reverse complement strand
GCCGCCGCCTTGGTATGGCGGCCAAAGATGTTGTTGGGCTGGATGCGTCGCGCGTGGCTCGGAATGACGGTGTATAAAACTATTCGTTCACAAAAGCGCGTGCGGTGATTTTGATCTGACGCATCGACAGATTGATTAATTTTTTTCGAAACGACCGAAAGGTTGAACTCGCACAATCTTCCCCCATCAAACAAGAAGCAAAAACGCGCACCCTGCACATACGTGTGCCGATATAACTATTTGATTATATTGAATTAATTGGCTTGCATGGGGTGCAGAATAATTACTGTGTGAGGCTCCATGGCGTTAACCGGCAGCTTGAAACCCACCTATATTGTGTGGGCGTTGTTAATACTGCTGCTTGGCGGCGGTTATTATTTCTGGACCAAGCGCAATCCCGTCGCTGCCCAGGATAAATACCAGACGCAGACCGTCGATCGCGGCAAAGTGGTGCAGGTCCTTACCGCAAATGGCACGCTGAATCCGGTGGTGCTTGTCAACGTCGGCACCCAGGTCTCGGGGACCGTTCTCAAGATTCACGCAGACTTCAATTCACCGGTAACCGCGGGCCAGGTGCTGGCCGAACTCGACCCCTCGCTGTTCAACGCCCAAGTCAAGCAATCGGAAGCGAATCTCAACAGCGCTCTTGCGTCGCTCAAGCTTGCACAAACCAAGGAAGCACGTTCGCGCGATCTCGTCGCCAAAGGATTCATTGCGCCGCAGGAACTCGACCAGGCGGTGCAAACCCTCGACGCCGCACGCGCGCAGGTCAACGTCGCGCGTGCCCAATTGGACAAGGACAAGACCAATTTGCGCTATACCGTGATCCGCTCGCCCATCTCGGGCGTCGTGATCGCGCGCAATGTCGATGTCGGCACCACCGTCGCGGCAAGCTTTCAAACGCCGACGATTTTCCAGATCGCGCAGGACCTGAAGGACATGCAGATCGATACCAGCCTTGCGGAAGCCGATATCGGCGCGGTCAAGGTCGGCCTGCCGGTGCGCTTCAGTGTCGATGCTTTCGCCGATCGCATGTTCAAGGGCGCGGTCAAACAAATTCGGCTCAACCCGAGCATTCAGCAAAACGTGGTCAGCTATAACGTCGTGGTCGCCGCGGACAATTCGGAAGGGACACTGATGCCCGGCATGACGGCGCGGGTATCCGTCACCGCCAACCAGCGCGACAATGTGCTGCGCGTGCCGAACGCGGCGTTGCGGTTCAAGCCCAAAGACGTCACCGCAGATGCCAAGACTCCAGGCAAGCGCGAACCGGGCGCCAAAGTTTACAAGCTGGTGAACGGCCAATTGCAGGCAGTAACCATCAAAACCGGCATCAACGACAACACCTTCACCGAGATCGTCGAGGGCGACATCAAGGAGGGCGATAAGCTGGTGACGCGCGAAATGACCACAACCGACGACAAGACCAACGGCTTTCGCCTGCGTGCCATGTGATGGAAACCGCTGCTGCGCCGCTGATCCGCGTCGAAGGACTGACCAAGCAGTATGAAAGCGCTGCGCCGGACACACCGCCTGCCTTGCGCGATGTGACACTGGAAATCCGGCGCGGCGAATTCGTCGCCATCATGGGGCCGTCCGGCTCGGGTAAATCGACTTTCATGAATATTCTCGGCTGCCTCGATACGCCGACGGCGGGAAATTATTATCTTAACGGGCGAAACGTGGCGCGTCTGAGCAACGACGAATTAGCGCAGATTCGGAATAAATTTTTCGGTTTTGTTTTTCAGGGATTTAACCTGTTGAAAAGAATCAGCGCCGTCGATAATGTGGCGCTGCCGCTGATGTATGCCGGCGTGGCGCGGGCAGAGCGGAGAAAGCGCGCCTCCGAGGCACTGAAAAAAACCGGCCTGGAAAAATATATCGACTCGCTGCCGAATCGATTGTCCGGCGGACAACAGCAAAGGGTGGCTATCGCGCGGGCGCTGACCAATAATCCCGAATTGATTCTCGCCGACGAACCGACCGGCAACCTCGATACCAAAACCAGCGCCGATATCATGGACCTGTTTACCCAGCTAAATCGCGATGCCGGGATGACCATCGTATTGGTTACGCACGAGCCGGACGTCGCCGCCTACGCAAAGCGCCTGATTCGCTTCAAGGACGGCCGCGTGATACACGACGGCGGTGTCGACATTAAGCAGGCAGAAGCAACGGTATGAATTTTTTCGCCACGTTCGCCGAAGCTTTCCGCGCCCTTGGTATCAACCGCCTGCGCACGGCGCTGACCATGCTGGGCATGATTATCGGTGTGCTCGCCGTGGTGCTGATGCTTGCCGTGGGGCAGGGTGCGCAGTCGAGCGTCAACCGTTCGGTCGCTTCGATGGGCAGCAACCTGCTGATCGTTTTATCCGGCAGCACTTCGGCAGGCGGCTTGCGTATGGGCGGCGGCTCGGCGCCCACGCTGACTCTGGCCGACGGCGAAGCGATGGCAAAATTGCCTTCGGTGAAACTGGTCGCGCCAAGTTTCCCCGGCAATGCGCAGGCGGCATACGGAGTGAATAACTGGGGAACCCAGGTGCTCGGCGCCACGCCGGAGTACTTCGCCGTGCGCGATTGGGATGTGGATCAGGGAGAAATTTTCAACGATGCCGATGTACGCTCGCAAAGCAGGGTTGCCGTGCTTGGCAGTACGGTGGTGACGAATCTGTTCGGTGACGAATCGGCCGTAGGCAAGACCATACGCATTAAAGGCAGCCCGTTCACCGTCGTCGGTGTATTGGCCGGTAAAGGCCAGAGCCTTGACGGTCGCGATCAGGACGACACCATTCTGGTGCCGATTACCACGGCACAGAACAAATTATTCGGTAACCGATTTCCCGGCACGGTGCGCTTTATTTCGATACAGGCGCAATCCGCCGAAAAAATGAGCGAAGCGGAGGCCGACATTAATCAGTTGCTGCGGCAGCGCCACCGCATCCAGCCCGGCGCAGACGATGACTTCAGCGTGCGTAACCTCACCGCCGTCGCCGAAGCCGCCAGCGGCACTGCCCGTGCCCTGTCGCTGATGCTCGGCGCAATCGGCTCCATTTCGCTTTTGGTCGGCGGCATCGGCATCATGAATATCATGCTGGTTTCGGTCACCGAGCGCACCCGCGAAATCGGTATCCGGCTCGCCATCGGCGCGCGCAAGCGCGACATTCTGCTGCAATTTTTGCTCGAAGCCTTGATGATATGCGTTATTGGCGGCCTGCTCGGCGTGGCGTTCGGGGCGCTCGGTGCATATCTAGTCGCATACATGCTGAAAATGGAAGTCCAGCTTAGCGCATCGGCGATGCTCATGGCATTCGGCGTCGCAGCCGGAACCGGCGTATTTTTCGGATTCTATCCGGCATGGCGCGGCGCGGCGTTGCGCCCGGTGGAGGCGTTGCGGCACGAATAAGTGCTATCCGCAATAACCAATTTTACCGTTCGAGACCTGAAAGTGGTTTTTTGCCGGCCGATACCGTGCGCCGGAATGGCATTCGAATAATGCGTTAACGCTCCAATTAATAACAGGGACGCAACCAGTGGCCAATCCGATTAACAACCTTGCGCGCAACAATGACGCCCAACGCGCCCAAGAATCGACCCTGAGCGAATGGTGGCGCATACCGCTCGATAGACTGTTCGACGTTCTGCAAAGCGCGCCGCGGGGATTGCCGGGTGCGCAAGCTGCGGTTCGATTGACCCGCTGGGGGCCAAACATTTTCCGCGACGAGCCGAAACGCCTGTTGTGGCTCGAATTCCTGCGCCGGTTTCGCAATCCTCTGGTCCTTATTCTGCTCGCTGCCAGTTTTGTATCAGCTCTGACCGGAGAAATAACCAGCTTCGTGATTATCACCGCCATGATTGTCATGTCGGTAACCATCGATTTTATTCAGGAAACGCGGGCGGCGCGGGCGGCGGACAAATTACGTCAATCGGTTGCGCTGAAGGTCAGCGTATTGCGCGACGGTGTCGAGTGCGAAGTGCCGGTCGCCGACGTGGTGCCGGGCGATGTGGCGGTGGTGGCGGCGGGCGACCTGATTCCCGCAGACGGCAGGTTGATCGAGTCGCGCGACTTGTTTGTAAAACAGGCATTGTTGACCGGCGAGGCTTACCCGGCGGAAAAGCATTGCGGCGATTCGGGCGACCAGGCAGGAGCCATGCTGGAGTCGGCGACCGCCGTCTTCATGGGCACCTCGGTTGTGAGCGGCACGGCGAGCATTCTGGTCTGCCGCACGGGCACCAACACGGCGATGGGCGAAATTGCCGAAACCCTGGAAGCGCCGCCGCCGCCGACCTCATTTGAAATCGGCACGCGACAATTCGGCATGCTGATCATGCGCCTTACCGTGTTCCTCGTGCTGTTTGTGCTTTTGGTGAACACTATGTCGCACAAACCGTTACTGGAATCATTTTTGTTTGCCATCGCGCTGGCAGTCGGCCTTACCCCGGAACTGTTACCGATGGTGATATCGGTTACCTTGTCGCGCGGCGCGATGCGCATGGCGCGCCGAAACGTCATCGTAAAACGCCTGTCCGCCATTGAAAATCTCGGTGGCATGGACGTATTGTGTACGGACAAGACCGGCACACTGACCGAGGCAAAAATCCGACTTGAGCGCCATGTCGACGCCACGGGCCATGAAAGCGAGCGGGTGCTGCAGCTTGCCTATATCAACAGTTTTTTCGAAACCGGCGTGAGGAGCCCTCTCGACGACGCGATTCTGGCGCACGAGGAAATCGATGTTTCCGAGTGGAAAAAAATCGATGAAGTGCCGTTCGACTTCGAACGCCGGCGCGTGTCGGTGTTGGTGGAGAACGGCGCTTCGCGCCAACTGGTGGTAAAAGGCGCGCCGGAGGATATTTTGCGCCTGTCGGCGCAATACGAAACGGGGATTGACGGCAAAACCGGCATTGTCGACAGCGATACGCGCGCACGATTGCAGAGCCAGTGTGATTCCCTGGCGCGCGACGGCTTTCGCGTGCTCGGTATCGCATGGAAAAAGGTTGCGCTGGATTACCCGCACGCAGTCGTCAACGACGAAACCGAGCTGGTTTTCGCCGGGCTCGCGGCGTTTCTCGATCCGCCCAAGGAAGATGCCGCCAAAGCGATGGCGGCATTGGGTGCAAGTGGGGTTATGGTAAAGATCGTCACCGGCGACAATGAATTGGTCACCCAGCATATCTGCGCACAGCTCGGCATCGCCATTACCGGTGTGCTGCGCGGCGACGAGCTGGAGCATATGGGCGACACGGCATTGCGCGCGCGCGTGGAACAGACCAATTTATTCTGCCGCGTCAATCCTGCGCAGAAAAACCGCATCATCCTGGCGCTGAAGCAGCGCGGGCACACAGTCGGTTATCTTGGTGACGGCATCAACGACGCACCGGCTTTGCACTCTGCCGACGTCGGATTGTCCGTCGAAAGCGCAGTGGATGTGGCGAAAGAGTCGGCGGACATGATATTGCTTAAACGCGACCTGAATGTGTTGCATGAAGGGGTGATAATCGGCCGTGAGACATTCGGCAATATCCGCAAATATATCCTGATGGGGACAAGTTCCAACTTCGGCAATATGTTCAGCATGGCGGGGGCGTCGTTGCTGCTGCCTTTTTTACCCATGCTGCCGACGCAGATACTGCTCAATAATATGCTGTACGATTTATCCGAGGCGGCGATTCCCCTCGACCGGGTGGACGAGGAAGAAGTGAAACGGCCGCAGGCATGGGACATGGCATTCATCCGCAATTTCATGTGGACCATCGGCCCGGTCAGTTCGCTTTTCGATTTCCTGACCTTTTATGTGATGCTGGTGGTGCTTGAAGCGAATGAAGCATTGTTTCAGACCGGTTGGTTTATCGAATCGCTGGCGACACAAACCCTGGTCATATTCGTCATCCGTACGCGCGGCAATCCGCTGGTCAATCTGCCGAGTCCGGTGCTGGTGGCGACTTCCTGCCTGGTGGTCGTGGTGGCGGCATGGTTGCCGTTTTCGCCGCTTGGCGCCTATTTCGGCTTCGTCGCGCCGCCATTGAAGTTTTTCCTGATTTTAGCTGGAATGGTGGTGATTTATCTGGCGCTGGTCGAATTGGTCAAACGCGGCTTCTATAAATATTACGCACGGCGAACCCATGGATAACGAGCCTGCTACACAGGAACCAGCCAGTATCGCCACCGACCCCGCGACCGGGCTCAGTGCAACGCAGGCGGCTGCACGCTTGCACAAGGACGGTGCAAATGAGTTGCCCTCGTCCAGGCCGCGCAGCCTCTGGCGCATCGCGCTGGAGGTCGTGCGCGAACCGATGTTCCTGCTGCTGATCGCTGCGGCGACCATTTATCTCTTTCTGGGGGATGTGCGCGAGGCGCTGGTGTTGATGGTCTCGGTGCTGGTTATGCTCGGCATCACGTTTTTTCAGGAGCGCAAGACCGAGCGCGCGCTGGAAGCCTTGCGCGACCTGTCAAGCCCGCGCGCGCTTGTGCTGCGCGACGGTGAAGCGCGCCGCATTGCCGGACGCGACGTGGTGCGCGGCGACATCATGCTGCTAAAAGAAGGCGACCGGGTACCAGCCGACGCGGTCCTGCTTTCCTGCAATGATTTCAAGACCGATGAATCATTGTTGACCGGGGAGTCCGTGGCGGTGGCAAAAATCGCCGGCAGTGTTGCGCAGCCGATGCAGCGGCCCGGGGGCGATGACCTGCCGTTCGTATATTCGGGCACCCTCGCGGTGCAAGGCCACGCTACGGCGCAGGTGCTGGCCACCGGCCTGGCAACGGAAATGGGCAAAATAGGCAAGGCGCTGCAGTCGGTGACGCAGGAGGCCAGCCCGATGCAGCTGGAGACGCGGCGCGCAGTGATGGTGTTCGCGCTAATCGGCCTGACGTTATGCGCCGCGGTGGTGGCCCTTTACGGCATCACGCGGCAGGACTGGATTGGCGGTCTGCTCGCCGGCATTACCCTGGCGATGGCAAATCTACCGGAAGAGTTTCCCGTGGTGCTGACGGTATTCATGGCGCTCGGCGCCTGGCGCATTTCAAAACAGCACGTCCTCACGCGCCGCATGCCTGCCATTGAAACATTGGGTTCGGCAACCGTGCTTTGTGTGGATAAAACCGGCACCATCACGCAAAACCAGATGGCGGTGCGCGAGTTGTACGCGAACGGTAAAGGCTGCCTGATCGACGGATTGGCAAAACGAACCCTGCCGGAAGAATTTCACGCGTTAGTCGAGTACAGCATCCTATCCAGCGCGGCCGAGCCGTTCGACCCGATGGAAAAAGCATTTCATGCATTGGGCAAAGACCATCTGCATGATTTCCCACAGCAACATACGCAGCGTGAATTGGTACACGAGTATTCCCTGACAACGCAACTGCTCGCGCGCACTCACGTCTGGCACGCAAAATATAATAAAAACAATGAGTTATATATTATCGCGAGCAAAGGTGCGCCGGAAGCGATTGCAGGGTTATGCCATCTGGATCCCCGGCAATGGGAACATCTTGAAGCAGAGGTGCAGCGCATGGCGAGTAACGGCCTGCGTGTATTGGCGGTAGCAAAAGCGTCTGCCATGGCCAACTTCCAAAGCGGCGCGTGGCCTCCGACGCCGCACGGCTTCGATTTCAGTTTTGTCGGCTTGATCGGGCTGGCAGATCCGGTGCGGCCCAGCGTGGTGCCGGCGTTGAAGGAGTGTTATCAGGCCGGCATCCGCACGGTGATGATTACCGGCGATTACCCCGTCACCGCGCAGGCCATCGCGCGCCAGATTGGCCTGCATCCCAATGAGCATGCGATTACCGGTGCCGAATTACAGCAAATGAGCGATTCTGAATTGCAGGCGCGCATTGGCAGCGTGAATATTTTTGCACGCATCATGCCGGAACAAAAATTGCGACTGGTGCAGGCATTCAAAAGCGCAGGGGAAATCGTCGCGATGACCGGCGATGGGGTTAACGACGCGCCGGCGCTCAAAGCCGCGCATATTGGCGTCGCGATGGGGCAGCGCGGCACCGATGTGGCGCGTGAAGCGGCGGCACTGGTGCTGCTGCGCGATGATTTCGCCTCGATTGTGCATGCCGTCAAATTGGGCAGGCAAATTTTTGACAATATCCAGAAAGCGATGTGCTACATCATCGCGGTGCACGTGCCGACGGCCGGCATGGCGCTGGTCCCGTTATTGTTCGGCTGGCCACTGGTTTTTTATCCGGTTCATATTGTATTTCTGGAATTCATAATCGACCCGGCCTGTTCAATTGCATTTGAGGCTGAGCCTGCAGAAAAAAACGCCATGCAGCGGGCGCCGCGCCGGACGGACGATCATTTACTGAATGCCGATATTGTGTTGACCAGCCTGCTTCAAGGGGCAGGCGTGCTTGCCGCGATTTGGCTCCTGTACTGGGGCGTGCTGCAAACCGGAATGTCCGATGAACTGGCAAGAACCTATGCCTTTACGACAATCGTGTTCGGCAATATCGGGCTGATACTCACTAATCTGGCGCGGCATCAAAGCTTTATCACCGTACTGCGCACACCCAACCCGGCGCTTTGGTGGATAGTCAGCGGAACCCTCTTCGCTCTTGCACTGGCGATCTATGTGCCCCAGATGCAGTCGATATTCCGCTTTGCGAGCATGCCGCCTGAGGGCATCGCCCTTTGTCTCGCCGCGGCGGTCGCCGGCTTGCTTTGGTTTGAGTTAGCCCGACGCTTCAACCCGTTCAAACCATAAACCTCAGTCACACCGGGCAAATGCTCAATCAACAGTTTTTGATCTGTATCAACAAACAAATCCACCTCAGGAAGTAAATTGTCCGAACGAGTTTTGCTGAGGATATGAGATGAAAAATCTACTGAAATTGTCTGGTCTGGCCGTTGCACTTCTACAATTTGGCTGTGCCGCCCCGCCATCCGCCGGAAGCCATGCCGGACACGGCGCCGCAGCAGCAACTGCGCCTGGCAGCGCGGACGCGGCGCAATCTGCCATGCAGGACCACATGAAAAAAATGCAAATGCAGATGGAAAAAATTCGCGCCACGTCCGACCCGGCCGAGAAGCAGAAACTCATGCAGGAACACATGCAGGCCATGCGCGATGGCATGGGCATGATGTGCGGCATGAGCGGCGGCGGCGGTTGCATGGGCGGAGGAATGATGGGCGGCGGAATGAAAGAAGGCGCGATGAAGCCAGGCGGTATGATGCAGGGCGGCATGATGAAACACCATGAGATGATGGAAAAACGCATGGACATGATGCAATCGATGATGCAGCAAATGATCGAACGCGAAATGCAGGAACAGAAAAGCGCAGGCGAGAGCCCGCGAAAATAAGCGACAGCTGCAAAACGCGATGAACCCGCCGGGCGACGTTCAGGATTTTTCGCACGCTTCCACAGTCGTCATTTCGACTGGGAACGTCCAATTGAAGGGCACGCTGACACTGCCGGTTGGCGCAAAGGCAGTCGTTCTGTTTGCCCACGGCAGCGGCAGTTCCCGCTTCAGCCCGCGCAATATCTTTGTCGCCGATGTGCTGCACGCGGCTCGTATCGGCAGCCTGTTGATCGATTTGCTGACGCCCGCGGAAGACGCAAACTACGCGACGCGCTTCGATATCGCATTGTTAACGTCAAGGCTCATCGGCGCCACTTACTGGCTGGCTACCGCCAGTCGGACCGCCGGGATGCGAATCGGTTATTTCGGCGCCAGTACCGGTGCGGCGGCGGCATTGCGCGCCGCGGCGCAGTTCGGTGGAGAAATCGGTGCCGTCGTATCGCGCGGCGGTCGCCCTGATCTAGCCGGCGAGGATTCGTTACGCAAAGTGCTCGCGCCTACGATGCTGATTGTAGGCGGCGATGACGCCGAGGTCATTCAGCTTAACCAGATCGCCTATGAATATCTAAGCTGCGAAAAACAAATGCAGATTATCCCGGGAGCAACTCACCTGTTCGAGGAGCCGGGAACATTGGAAGAGGCGGCGCGGTTGGCAGCGGAATGGTTTAAAGGCAGGTTGTAATAAAAAGATCCCAATCGTTTCGGGATCTTTTTATTTATTGAGGCGAGAAAAAAGGGTGCGCTCATGCCGTTTATCAAGCAGGCAACTGCGCCTGAATTCACCCGAATCGCGCCAGCTGGTGACCGGCCGTGTGTCGATAGGCGGGTTATCTAAAAATCAGAACCGGGATTTTCGAATGCGTCAAGACGTGGTTGGCCTGACTGCCGATCAAAATGCCCTGCATTCCGGTGCGACCGTGCGAAGCCATGGCTATAAGGTCACAACCTTTGGATTGCGCGGCCTTGATGATGCCTTGCCAGGGGCTATCGTCCTGCCCGCTGACGCATTCACAGGCAACACCCGCTGAACGCGCGAAATCTTCAATTTTTGCTAACGAGGAGCTTGCGCGCAATTTCGAATCCCGTTCATAAACTTCGCGCGTATCACTCATCATTTCCGTATTGGCGGCCAGGATGTGAAACGGCTCAATAGAATAGAATCCCACCGCTTTTGCGTTCAGCGATTTGGCCAATTGCAGTGATTTTTTTGCGGCATTTTCTGAAAGCGCCGAGCCGTCAGTCGGAATCAGGATTGTCTTAAACATTTTTATCTCCTTTAGTGAATGAATTACGACGTTTTCAGATTATCGCAAGGCTTTTATCGATATTTGACCTAGATCAAACGAGCGTAGAAAAACGCCAAGAGTTTCAATTTGCGACACGGGCCTTCGGAATTTTCAGGGGCTGGATTTGTCGCTGCCTGTACTGGCTAAGATTCCGATCACTTCATCGTCCTCAACCTGGGGAAAATCGCGGTAAAACTGGCCGACGGCATAAAAATCCGGAGGGCTATGCAGACAAATGACTTTATCCGCATAGAGCGCCACTTTCTTCAAGGTTTCCGGATGCGCCACGGGCACGGCACAAATCAGTATTTTTGGAGCGCGCGCACGCAATGCATGCAGGGCCGCGATCATGGTAGCGCCTGTGGCCAGCCCATCGTCGACCACTATTACCGTGCGGCCTTCAGGATCGGCGGCTTTATGTATTGGCGTATATTGTTTGCGGCGACGGCGAATGGTATCGAGTTGAGTCTTTTTTTCTTCCTCAATATATTCGGGCGTGGCACCTGCGGATGACGCGAATTCCGAGATGTACGCCCAGCCAGTCTCATCGATTGCGCCGATTGCATATTCCGGATTTCCCGGTGCGCGCAGTTTGCGCGTGAGCACGACATCAAGCTCGCCGCCCAATGCATCGGCAATGATTTTGCCCATCGGCACTGCCCCGCGCGGGATGGCTAGAACCAGCGGGCCGCCGCCATATTCCTGCAAACGTTGTGCGAGCAGCGCGGCGGCTTGATTCCTGTTCGAAAAAATCATAATATAATCAAATAGTTATGAATATAAGTAAACTTACGAACGAGCGACGCTCGTCTACAGAGGAGATTCATTTTTTCATTCTGAGCCGAGTAGGCATGCATGAGTTGATGCATATCAATGTTTCCATCAGTATTAATTTGATACTGAAAAAATCAGTTCATGGAACACATTCGTTGATCGCATGCGCGCACGTCATTTTTCCTCCGAGGTTTCCGAACAGATATGGGACAGCAAGTACCGCTGGCGTGAGACCGATAACACGATTGCCGATACCTGGCGCAGAGTAGCGCACGCGCTGGCATCGGTTGAGCCCATGCATTCGGCGGAATGGGAGGCGCGTTTCTACGGCGCGCTGGAAAACTTTTGCTTCCTGCCTGGCGGACGCATCCAGGCCGGCGCCGGTACCGGGCGCCGTGTCACGCTGTTCAATTGTTTTGTCATGGGCACTATCGACGATTCAATGGACGGCATTTTTGACGCACTCAAGCAGGGCGCCATCACCATGCAGCAGGGCGGCGGAGTCGGCTATGATTTTTCCACTCTGCGTCCGGCCGGCACGCTTGCGGCGAGCGTGGGTTCTGTCGCTTCAGGGCCGGTATCTTTCATGCATATCTGGGACAGCATGTGCGGGACCATTCTTTCCACCGGCGCGCGCCGCGGCGCCATGATGGCGACCCTCCGCTGCGACCATCCGGATATTGGCCTGTTCATTGACGCAAAACACGAAACCGGCGCGCTTCGAAACTTCAATCTGTCAGTACTGGTAAGCGATGCATTCATGCAGGCGGTACAACGTGACGAAAACTGGCCGCTGATATTTCCGCTGGCGGGTAAGCCGGACGTCGGCAGCGGCGAAACTGTCATGCGCGAATGGCCGGGATACGCCGCGCCGGTCCAGTGCAAAGTGTTTCACCACGTCGGTGCACGCGCGCTATGGCAGAAACTGCTACGTGCCAACTACAATTTTTCTGAGCCGGGCGTCCTCTTCATCGACCGCGTGCAACGTGCAAATAATCTGCGTTATTGCGAGCAAATCAGCGCGACCAACCCTTGTGGCGAGATTCCCCTGCCGCCTTACGGCGCATGCGACCTCGGCTCGATCAACCTGACGCAGTTTGTGCAGGAGCCGTTTACCCCGACTGCACGAATGGATCTTGGCGCCATTGCCGATACCGCCGCCATCGCCGTGCGCATGCTCGATAACGTTTACGATCTGTCTAAGTTTCCGCTGCCGCAGCAGGCGGAAACCGCGATCGCTTCGCGGCGCATCGGCCTCGGCATCACCGGCCTCGCCGATGCACTGATTATGCTCGGACAGATTTACGGCTCCGCCGAGTCGATAATTCAGGCGGAGGCGGTCATGCAAACGATTTGCCATAGCGCCTACCGCGCGTCGATTGCGTTGGCAAAAGAGAAGGGGGCATTCGGGTGTTTCGACACGGCAAAATATCTGCAGGGTGAATTCATCCGCGCACTGCCGCAGGATATTTCCGACGGCATAGCTGCTCAGGGAATTCGCAACAGCCATCTCATCGCCATCGCGCCCACCGGTACGATAAGCCTGTTGGCCAATAACGTTTCCAGCGGCCTGGAGCCGGTATTCGCCTTTGACTACCGGCGCGATATCGTTCAATCGGATGGCAGCGCCAGAAGCGCAAGGATGACTGATTATGCCAGCGACTTATACAGCCGGATGCACGGCTCAGCCGCACCATTGCCGTCAGCATTTATGACTGCTGACCATATCAGCCCGGCGGCGCAGCTTTCCATGCAGGCGGCATTGCAGCGTTTTGTCGACAATGCCATTTCAAAAACCGTCTATATCCCGCCGGCGACGGAGTTTGCGGATTTTCATACCGTATTCGACCTTGCGTATACGCTCGGCCTCAAGGGCTGTACCGCCTATCGACCGAATTCAGTGCGCGGGGCGGTGTTGCGGCCAGCAAACACGGACGCTGAATCCGCCTGCTGTCCCTCTTCGATACAATAAAATGCGCAATCCGGTTTGATTGATATAGATCAATATTCCTGCAATGCAGCCTCATATAATTATCTTTGAGAACGATTTGTTTCTGATTGGGTTGGCGAAAGCGACGCCCTGCAATAGTATCGGTGATGCACGTCAGAAGCAGGTCTTCCCGATTTCGATCAGGAGCCAGGCATGCCAGGAACCATTGACAAGCACATTGCACACTCGGGAACAAGACTCGCCCGGGGGGCAAAAACATCGAAACCTTCCGATGCGAATGCGGCGCGTAAGCCGTCAGTCCGCCAGCGCGCCAGAGCGAGGAATGCGGTTGATCCGCAAGGTGCCGACGAGGACAAGTTCACCGCGCCGTTTGATCCTGCGGAACGCCACACGCCCCTGACGGCACTCTCCGACGCGAAGCGGCAAAATTTGCAAGCTGCAGAGGAAGACGGCGGTGTTGCTGATGGGAGCGAGGATCTGGATAATTTGCTGAATGAAGGTGGAGATGATGTCGCCGAATCCGATATTTGACGGGAAAATGTCGGCATAATTTTTGTCTGCCAATTCAACCAAGGAGTCGTTAGCATGCCGATAGGCAGTCTGTGCAACCGCAATGTGGTGTTCGCTACGCGCGACACCACGATTGCCGAAGCCTCCGACCTCATGCGTCACCAGCATGTGGGTGACTTGGTTGTCATCGACACTGTTGACGGGGAGCGTCTTCCCGTCGGCATTGTGACCGACCGCGACATCGTGGTTGAAGTCGTGGCGATGGGCCTTGATCCAAAGGTCATCACCCTTGGTGATATTCTGGTTGGCAACCTGTTGACGGCGGACGAATTGGACGAACGCGATGATACGCTACGCCTGATGTGCCTGAAAGGAATCCGCCGGATGCCGGTTGTCAATGTCGCCGGCAGCCTTGTCGGGATTGTGACCGTGGACGACCTGATAGGAGAGCTGGCGCTGGAACTCACCGAAATATCGAAACTCACGCTGAAAGAGCAGCGCCGTGAAATGCAATCGCGCAGATAGCTCCATATGCCCGAATTATTTGGATTCGATGCTTACTCTCCAGCGCAAATTGCCGAGCGGGTCGAAACTGTAGGCGTAGCCAAGGCGCACTTGCCGCTGGTTCCGTTGATCCTTCTCGGCATCCTGGCGGGTGCATTTATCGGTTTCGGCGCAATATTTTCGACTCTGGTTTCCAGCGATGCCTCGCTTGGGTTTGCCCTACAGCGATTGTTGATGGGGCTGACATTTTCACTCGGTCTGGTGCTGGTTGTCGTGGCCGGCGCGGAATTATTCACCGGCAATAACATGTTGGTGATGGCATGGGCCGACGGAAAAATTTCCACTGTAGAAGTCCTGCGCAATTGGGGGCTGGTTTATATTTCCAACGCGGCCGGGGCAATCGGTCTTGCACTGCTGGTCTACTGGTCTCACCATGCCGATATGGCTGGCGGAGGAGTCGGCGGGCAATACGTAAAAATTGCAGCTACCAAAACCGCTATGCCGTTTGCGGAGGCGTTTTTCAAAGGCGTCCTATGCAACGCGCTTGTATGTATGGCCGTGTGGTTGAGCCTTGCCGGCCATACTGTCACCGACAAAATCCTTGCGGTGATATTTCCGATCTCTGCCTTTGTCGCCGCCGGCTTCGAACATAGCGTCGCCAATATGTTCTTTGTTCCCCTCGGTATTTTGCTTCAGGGTGCGGGATACGGAGCATCCGGCGCGGAACTGAGCTGGCTCGGCTTCGCGCAAAATCTGTTGCCCGTCACCTTAGGCAATATTGTCGGTGGCAGTGTCATGGTGGCATTGGTGTATTACCTGATTTACCGGCGTCATGCGTAAAAATTCTCGGAGCGAGAACCGTGAAATAGTTCAACGAAATTTGCAGACTTTGGGCATATGGAGAGAAACATGGAACAGGAAGAGAAATATCTGGCCGCGAAACGGCAAGTGGCAAAAATCAAGGACTTTTATATTCACCTGACGATTTACCTGCTGGTGATCTCCATGCTTTTTCTGATCAATCTTTCAAGCGGCGGGCCTTGGTGGTTTCTGTGGGTCGTATTTGGCTGGGGAATAGCGATTGTCGCCCAGGCGGTTGGTACGTTCGGTTTTGGCGGCAGGTTTGGATCTGAATGGGAGAAAAAGAAGATTGATGAAATAATGAAGAAGCCATGACTTGATTCTAAATCCATGTAGTCAATCAGGGATATAGGTTCGCGTGAGCAGACAATTTTGGCGAGATGCGTTTGGTTGGGGAATAGCCCTCTGGCTTATCGGCTACTTGCTTGGGATCATTTTTTTCTTTGTTGTTTCTCCAGCGGTGATTGGTTGGATAATTATGCCAATAGGAATAATAATAACTTTTTGGGTGCTGCTCAGGAAAGTGAAGGCGAATGGCTTTCAATACTACTTGCAGCTGGCGGCCGTTTGAACGGCGATAGCGATTGTTTTCGACTACCTGTTCCTGGTCAAATTGTTCCAGCCGCCGGATGGATACTATAAACTGGACGTGTATCTGTATTACGCAGTGACCTTCCTCAGCCCGCTTGCCGTTGGCTTGTGGAAAAAAAGTAAGCCCCTGGGATAAATGCATGGCATTTTGCGCTTTCTCCCGCGACGTCTAAACGTAAAGAAATTCAAAGCAAATGTCCGTTAGCAATAACATGTTGCGAATGAATCTCAAAGACAAGCTACACTCACGCACGGTGGCGATATTCGCTTTCGGCCTCATCACCTGGGCTTTTGCCGGGCTGGGATTTTATCTGCTGGAGCCGACGGTCGGGACTTATGTCGACGGGCTTTGGCTCGCGTTCACGACCGGCGCAACAGTGGGTTACGGCGACTTTGTTCCGACGACATTCTTGTCCCGTCTGTTTGCAGTCATCATGGTCCTGCTCGGTTTCAGCATACTTTCCGTGGCAACCGCAGCGATAGCGGCCATGTTCGTCGGACAGGACGAAAAGAGTCTCGAGCAGGAACTACACAAAGATATCCGCGAGCTTCGGCGGGAAGTCATGGCATTGCAACGTGAGCTGCAGGCTAACCGCGATGCGCAGCGCGAAAGAAGCTGAACGAATATTTTTGATTGCCACGTGAACGTTGCAAATCATGGTACTGATTTTTTTCATCTAATAATTGATAGGCTGAAGTAAATGCCGCAATCCGCTAAATTGCTGTCTTAAACAACATTGCGCCTTCTGAAACCTGCATTTGTTTATTTTTCTATGGTATTCGCTGTCGGCTTCGTGCTGGGCGTCATCCGCACGCTATGGATGGTTCCCGGGCTGGGCGCGAGAACGGCTGAACTGATCGAGATTCCCTTTATGCTGGCCGCAGTCTTTATTATCGCGCGCTGGCTGGTGCAACGTCACGTGCAATCTGCTCTTTCCCGCTGGCTGGTTGTCGGCTTGCTCGCGCTCGCCTTCATGCTCGCGACAGAATTTACCCTGGTCCTCGCACTTCGAGGCTTGACCATTAACGAATATTTCGCCAGTCGAGACCCTGTATCGGGCACCGCATACAGTTTGAGTCTGCTGTTGTTTGCCTGCGCGCCATTTTTCATTTCTCTGTGGCGGCAAGCTGCCGGAGAAAACCAGTAAAGACAGCTCGCGCGACTACTCGGGAATTTGCCTGTGGTCCGCAACCGTCCGCACAATGAAACCGGACGTGGGCAGTTCCGACAAAGTTCAATGTTCACGGCAAAGCGCGGGAAACAACCAGGTTTGCGATTGCCGCCATAACCACGTCGTTATGGCCTACCAGGACGTGTCCGCCTTTCTCGAATCCGATAAACCTTGCATTTCCTATTTGACTCGCCGTGTATTCCGCCCTGGCGTAGGTGCCGAAGCCGTCGTCGCGCGCGCTGATCACCAGCGTCGGCACGCGAATCGTCTCTAGCGGGTAACGTGCAATATTTATCCCCAGCACCGAGTCATCGCGCAAGCCCTGTGCGCGGATGGATACGGGCAGAATTTTTTCGAGTATCGAACTTACTCGCTGGTGTTCCGCCGGATCGGCGTGCGCGAGCAATTCGGGCGGGGTGGCCAATACACGCCTGATTACCTGCTCACGTGCCAGGTGAAGCGCGGACCAGAAGAGGAAGTCCGACCCAATCAACTGCATCAGCACCGTCTGCGCCCATGGCGACATCGGCGCCGCCGAGTCAGCTGCCGAACCGGGTTTGTAAGCTAATGGCACGACCAGCGCCAGCGCCAGTACGCGATCTGGATGACGGATGGCAGTCTGCATTGCCGACGGCCCGCCCGCCGAAACCCCTAGTACTGCAGCTTGCTGAATGCCTAGCGCGTCGAGCAGGCACACATTGGCATCCGCTTGGGCGGCCGGCGACGCGTCGACTGGCATGGGTGTGCGCAGGTAACCGAAGCGTGACATCGCGATCAACCTGATTCCGCGCTTTGCCAGCGGCTCTGCGAATGCCATTCCCTGGTCATGCCCGCCACCGCTGCCGTGGATCATTAGAAGGGGTACGCCAGTGCCCGCCTCCTGGTACTCAATCGCGCCGCAACGCGTTGCGACCACAACGCTCCCGTTTGACGCCCGGACGGCGGCGGCCTTGATGTCGGCGTCAAACCGCCACGACACCAAAAACACCACGATCAACAGAAGAATCGCGATAACCACGGTAACAGAGCGACGCTTTACGGTTTCCCCCAATAACCGCTATCGCTGTTTGCCTGGTGCTAACGCGTTTTTCCCTGCGCTCGCACCAAACTGCATGGCCATTTGCAGCGCCACTTGCCGGTTCGGTTCGTTCATGCGTGCCTCGTCGTTGGAGCGGAAGAGCCAGAATGCGCGCGTCTGAATCACGTTCGCCCCGGTTTTGCGCAGCGCTTCGTCCAACATGCGCTGTGATCTTTCGGTTGCGCCTGCACCACCGATTATCCCGACCGCGGGAATATTGTCGAGGCGTGCCCGCGCCAGATAGCGCAGGGTAGGGAGATCGGGTGTCCACCAGTATGTGTTACCCACCACTGCTATCAGCGCAAACTCCTTGGGCGCTCCCGGCGTGCTTCTGGTAACGGTCGCTCGCTGCACGGAAAATCCAGCCGTTTTCAACCCGTCTGCGATTGCGAGCGAAAGTTCGTCGCTGAAATGCGCATCGCGGCTGGGATGAAACAGGATCAACGCTTTGGCGTTGCCGTGGCTTTCGAGAACTTCAAGCTGGTACTTCGCCTCAGATTCGACGCTGAGCGTGACGACGGTCAATCCGATTACCAGAATGGCCACGACTGCCATGAGGATTGTTTTCATGTTCAGCGTCCTGCATGAAGTACTTATTGCTGCGCAAGAATGGCGGTTGGGAGCAGGCAGCGTAAATGCCGCAGCGCCAGATTGGATAATAATGTAAGGGATCGACTGGCAAATGATTTGGATCAATTTTGATGCGGTCAGGGCTCAAATATGCTGCTCTTTCCGGCTGTAGCCTTTGACGGTCAGGAAGACGCCGATCGCGCAAAGCGCCGTCAGCCCGGCATACGTTAGGCGGCCTTGGCCCAGCTGCTGCGCCTCGGGAAAAAACATTCTGAATAACCCCAGAATCATAATGAACCAGCCGATGAGACTGATGATCACTGGCCAGCCGCGCACCCAATGATTATGCGCACGAACGATGGCCAGACCGCCTATCCATAACAGCGTCCCGTTTAAATAAATCACCGCCGCACTATTGGTCGCCCAGATATGAAAATTCAGCGCTTCCGACGCACTTATGGCAATCAGCGTTGGCCCAAGTAGACCCGCGATATTTTTTGAGTTCGGCATTTTGTCGGCATCCTTACGAATGCATTACGGATCCAGCCATGGCACGGCTTTGTCAACGTAGCGGCTGCAGCAATTCAATTTTGAATTCATCTTCATACGGCGGGACGTTGCATTCGATAATATCCCCTTGTGCGACGTCCAGACGTACACCGATCACATCGGTGCGCACAGGCAGTTTTGCCACACCACGGTCGACCAGCACCACAGTCCGTATTTCCGCCGGTTTTTTCTGCGCCAGATACTGCACCGCGCGCAACATGGAGTGCCCCTGATACATGACGTCATCCACCACCAACACAGTATGGCCGGTCAGGTCGAGCAGCGCCTGCTCGGGCGCCTCTGTAAGTTTCGTTTCTGGGTGCAACAGCGTCAAGTCGTCGGCATAGCGCTTGATGGAAAGATCGAGGCGTCGTATATTACCGCCCCCATAATCCTGTTTCAGTTTTGCACAGAGGCGATCCGCGAGCGGGGCGCCACGGCGTAATATGCCGACCACGGTGATCAGCGTGCGCGCGGTGAGCAGGCCTGCCGCCTGGCGCGCCATGTTGCCGATGACGCCGTCGAGTTGCATGGTGGAGTATAGACAGGTGCGATTTCCGATTGGTTTTTGATCATTCATGGCTGCCAGCTTCCACTAAATAATTAAATAAAATTAAACAGATATCTCATCATTCGCGCACGCGAACTTTGACCTTTGCTTCATTCTTGACTGCGTCGCCCGGATAGATGATGACGTTATCTCCCGGCTGCAACCCTTGCTCCACGACTGCCACCAAACCGCTGCGCGCACCGGTTTGCACATTGCGTTTAACTGCGCGCCCGTCGGCCAATGCAAACACCGCCCACCGCTCGCCATCGCGAAACAACGCGCTCACCGGAACCAGCGTAGCATCGGCAAGCGCATTGACGACAATGCGGGCCTCGACACGATAACCGTCGCCGACAGCGCGCCATTTTTCCGGCTCAGAAATGATGTCGATAATCACATTCACCCTTTGCTCTTCGACGCCGAGGGCGGATATCTTGGTAAACGCCGATGGCTCGATCAGCCGCACCAGGCCTTCCAGTTTTTCCGCGCCGCCCCAGCGTTCGAACAGGACGGTCGCGCCGGGTGCGATGCGAACCGCCTCGCTGGTCAACACATCCACCAGCACTTCCAGGTCGTGCGCGTTGCCCAGTTCAAGTAGCGGCGTGCCGACATTTACCACGGTCTCGTTTTGCTGTACGACTTTAAGTACCCGGCCGGTTACTGGCGAGCGCACCGGCCATAATTTTCCGGATGAAGCAGCGGCAGGATTACGTACCTGCATCAACGCAGAGCGCGCGACCTCGAGGTCATGCTCGGCCAAATGGACTTCCTGCTTTGCCGAATCGAGCCCTTTTTCGCTCAATGCGACGTTCAGCCTGTCAGCCTCGAGTTTGGTCGGCGAAACAAATGATTCCGATGCAAGCTTGCGCGTTCGTTCATAGTCGGCTTTGGCCTGCAACAAAGCGACCTGCGCCCGTTCGACGTTGACCGCGGCACGCAGCTTGCCGGCTTCCGCGGCACCCACGCGCGCTTTCAATTCCTGCTCCGTGCGCACATCAAGCAACGCCGGAACGGAAGGGTATATATTGGCCAATACGGCGTTTTTTTCCACCTTATCGCCTTCGAGCAGACTTATACGCTCCAGCCTCCCCGCGAGCGGCGCTGACACAATAAAGCGGTTACGCACGCGCGTGCGCCCGTCTTCGTCGATGGTTTGCACGAATCGGCCTTTAATTACCTGCGCAATTTCCACTTCCAGCGGACGCGGCATGAACGACCACGCAAGCAGGCCGGCCAGTGCCAGCAAAAGGACTACCGAAACGATTCTTTTTATCCACTTCATGGCAAACCTCGAAAAATGACTTCTATCATGATTAT
Organism: Burkholderiales bacterium; assembly: GCA_049698095.1. Taxonomy (GTDB): domain Bacteria; phylum Pseudomonadota; class Gammaproteobacteria; order Burkholderiales; family JBEEJL01; genus JBEEJL01. Next base: position 38,498 of record JBAVXA010000037.1, on the reverse strand, counting down.
TCTCGTGTTTTCAATACACCGACCATGTCCAGCCGGTCGATTCGATTGCGCACCACCAGCGCGCTGATAAGGCCTGCGATTAGTATCGCGACGGCGGCATAAGCATACGTCGATGCGTGGATAATAATGGGCAGCGACATCGTGTCGTGGGGCATAAGTTGAATCAGGCCCCAGGCAATGAAATAACCGAAGGGTAAGCCGAGCGGAATGCCGATCGCGATTTCGATTGCCAGCTCGCCGAGCAGAAATATCGACACCTCGCCGCGAGTAAAGCCGAGTACGCGCAAACTGGCCAGTTCCCATGCGCGTTCGGCCAGCGTAATACGCGCGGCATTATAGACCACGCCGAACGCAATGACAGCGGCGAAACCGGTAAACACAGTGGTGAAAAACAGGATATTTTTTGCCGAATTTTCCTTAAAACTCTTCAGCATGGCGGATTTGCTTGCCACCGTGGCGATGCGCGGATGTTTTTTCGTTGCAGCAAAAAACTCCGCCTCGCGCGTACGGTCGAGCGTCACCGCCACGCTCGACACAGATGGCGCCTCGCCCATGAGCCGGTTCAATGAATCGATATCCATGTAAACCGACATGCCGATCAACTCACCGACAGTACCCGCGACAGTCAGCTCGCGCTGACGGCGCTTACCTTGCAGCGTTTCGACCCAGATTGTGTCCCCGGTTCGCACGCCCAGACGATCGGCCAGCCGCTTGGCAAGCAACAAGCCATCGGCCGGTAGCGTCACCTCCTGCAGGTTATCGTCGAGCAGCCTTTTTAGTTGAGCCTGCCGGGGCAGTCCTTGGATCAATGTGCGATAACTTCGGTGCCCCGCAACGAGCTTTACCGCAACATAGCGTGCCCCTTCGGTCTGCATGACGCCGGGAAGGCGGCTGATATCCGTCTCCACGTTGGCTGCAGTTGGTTCGATCAACGCGACGTCGGCATCTGCTACCTGCGTCACCCGAAATTGGGAATCGATCAGGTATTCGAGCGAGTCGTTCCAGAATGTACCGGAAATCAACACGCCGACCGCGCTGGCGATTCCGGCAACGGTAATCAGCGCGCGCAGCGGTCGACGCTCCAGGTTTCGCGCCACCATACGCGTTGCGGGCGACAACCAATGGGTAAGCCCCATCCGTTCGAGCAACAACTTTCTGTAGCGCGGCGGGTAGGGCGGGCGCATGGCTTCGGCAGGCGCAAGCTTCACTACTCGCCGAACGGTCGCAAGGCTACCGCCGACCGCAGCGATAAGGCTAACCGTGGCCGCAGATATTACGATCCAAGGTTGCAAATGATAGGTCAGGTAAGGGAAGTGAAAAAAATCTGCATACATGGCCGTCATGTAATTTCCGAACCAGGCGCCGAAGCCGATGCCGACGGCCATGCCGACGACCACGATCAGTAATACAAACTTCAGGTAATGCGCGGCGATGTCGGCATTGGAATAACCCAGGGCTTTGAGCGCGGCAATTTGTTCGCGCTGGGTGGCGACGATCCGCGCGAGAACGACATTGAGCAGAAATGCCGCTACCCCGAAAAACGGAATCGGCAGCGTGGTACCCATGATTTTCTGCTGGTTGATCTCCTGGCTGATGATTTTATTCGATATCTGATCGGCACGGCCATAGGCATGCAGACCGCCGAAGGGCTCAAGCAATCTATCGATCTCATCGATAATCGCCCGCTCCGACGCACCGGGCGACAGCCGGATTGCCACGCGGTTAAACGCACCCTCCATGTTATACGTGGCGGCGAGCTGCGCGCGATCCAGCCACAAAACGCCGAACCCGCTATCGTCAGGGAAGGCGCCGCCGGCAGTACCGAAGACGTATTCGGGCGACAGGCCGATGCCGACAATATCAAAAGTTTGTCGCCTGCCGTTCAACACGGCGTCGATGTGCGAGCCGGGGGCCAGTTTGTGCGTCTTGGCGAAGGCTTCGGATATCACCACCTCGCCGGCGTGGCCTGCTTCCACCATTCGTCCACGACGAATAAAAAGCTGATTGAGTCTTGGTTGCGTTGCATCCGCCAAACCGATCAGCCGCCCGATCACCGGTTGATTGACCCCCGGCAGGTCGAGCACGACGTCAAACGCTAACGTGGTTTCCACGTCGGCGACACCGGGGATACGTGCGATGGATTGTTCCACCGCTTTCGGCGCGCGTTTGAGCTCAGCAAATACCTGGGCGAAGCGCGCCTCCTCGTAATAACCAGTCAGCAGTGACTGCAATGAATCGTAAGTCGATACCGGGCCGATGACGCCCGCCATGCCGGCGGCCACCACCAGCGCGATGGTGATCACCTGGCTTTTCATACTCCACAGATCGCGCAGTAACTTGCGGTTGATCGCTTTCATTTTGTGTTTTATTCCAACCCGAAGAACCGTCGCCGGATCAGGCGCAGCGAATTATTCAAATCTCCAGTACAGGTAAATATCAATGCGGCACAGATCAGGAAAGCGTATCCGTTCGACAATCTGTACCGTGCTCCTTTTGCATTTTCTCGGCAGCATGACTTTCATATATATATCTTATTGTTTTTATTGACTAATTCACCATGAAAGCTGTGAGGGCGTCACCTTATTGGAATTGATTTCCACCGACGTGATGCGCCCGTCATTGAGTCGCAAAACGCGATCGGCCATCCCTGCTATCGAGGCATTATGCGTAATGACGACTGCGGTAGTGCCCAACTCCTGATTGATCTTTGCAATCACCTCCAACACGACCTTGCCGGTCACATAATCCAGCGCGCCGGTCGGTTCGTCGCACAACAGCACATCCGGGCTTTTGGCAATCGCGCGTGCAATCGCCACACGCTGTTGTTCGCCGCCCGACAATTGCGAAGGAAAATGATCGGCGCGTGGCATCAATCCAACCAGATCGATCGCTTCATCCACATCCATCGGTTTAAGCGAAATATCCGTTACCAGCGCAACGTTCTCGCGCACGGTCAGGCTGGGGATCAGGTTGTAGAACTGAAATACGAAACCGACATGTTCGCGGCGGTAGCGCGTCAGTTCCGCTTCATCGGCGCATGCCAGGTCATGGTCGCGCCAGAATGTCGTGCCGCTGGTCGGCGTGTCGAGACCACCCAGAATATTCAGCAGCGTGGATTTGCCGCTGCCGGAGGGACCGAGCAATACGATGAATTCGCCTTCAAAGATTTCCAGATCGACGGCTCGCAGGGCGTGCACTTCCACTTCGCCCATGTGATAGATCTTGGTCAATCCGCGCGCGACGAATACCGATTCGCGCTCGCGCTGCATTAATTACCCGCTTTGCTTATCTTGACCGGCGGCGGAAAACGAAAAAACTGTTGGTTGAGATAGGTCGTGACGTCGTCAATATCCGCGGGCGTCCACTGTGCCTTTATTTCTTTCTGCCAGTGATCGACGACGCCCTGCAGGCTGTTCCAGTCGTGGGCACGGTGTTGCTCGCGCTGATACATTTTCACGTCATGGCAGCGTATGCATTGGGAATCGTGCAGGCTCTTTCCGCGTTCCGCATCACCGGCCCATGCCGGCGTGGGCACGATGACAAGCATGGCAACGACGTTCATTATTCTGTTCAAATTGGTATCCCCGTCAATCCAGCCAGCCGCGATCAATGACAATCGCCAATGACTTTCTGTAGCTTGGCCGCATCCAGGATGTTGATATTTTTCTGTTGCGCATTGACCAGCCCCTCGTCATGAAATTTGGAAAACATGCGACTGACCGTTTCGAGCTTGAGACCAAGATAACTGCCGATCTCTTCGCGCGTCATGCGCAGATTAAATTCGCGCGGCGAATAGCCTCGAGCGGTAAAGCGCTCGGCGAGATTGAGCAAAAAGGCCGCCAGACGCTCCTCAGCGCGCATGGTTCCGAGCAGCAACATCATGCTGTAATCGCGCACGATTTCGCGGCTCAACATTTTATACAGGTGCTGGTGCAGCGATTCGACCTTACGGCTCAATTTTTCGTACTGGCGGAACGGAATCACGCATACTTCGGAATCTTCTAACGCCACGGCATCGCAGGAATGGCTGCCGCTGCTTAATCCGTCCAACCCCATAAGATCGCCTGCCATATGAAAACCGGTGACCTGATCGCGTCCATCTGCAATCAGCACGGTGGTTTTGAAAAAACCGCTGCGAACTGCATAAAGGGAGTCGAATTTCTCCGTTTCACGGTACAGCGACTCTCCCTTGGCAATCCGTTTGTGTATAGTTACCAGCGAGTCAAGCTGTTCCTGCTCAGAGGCGGAAAGATCTGGCGGCAGACAAATCTGCCGCATATGGCAATTTGAGCATTTTGTCGTCAATTCGGGATTCGGCGCCACTGGCGCGGCGTCGTTTTTGCTTCGTGCGTTACGTAAGGGAGTAGCGGTCGTGCTGTGTGCTGATGAAATCGTGGCATTCGAAAACATGGCCTTCTCCTGGATGAAATAATATTAATTAATTCGCTGTTTTTGATGTTGCAATCTGAACCAACGCACTTCCAATCTTCTCGAATTCGTTGGTTTTATCGAAAAAATATTTTGCCCCGGCACGCAAACACTCCCGCCCAAACTCCTGACTGAAATAATTCGTCAATACGATAAAGGGTAACAGCGGCTCAAGTTCATGCACCTGGCGCAGAACAGACATTCCGCTGCCGCCAACCAATCCAATATCGAGGACTACCGCGTCGGGCTTGGTGCGCACAATGGAATCGATCGCGCGCATGGGTGTTTCGGCCTCACCCGTGACGCACATGCCGCTGATATCGTTCACCATTGCCCTGAGCCGCTGGCGAACCAGTTCAGAATCTTCGACCAGATATACGTTCATATTTTCTCCCTGCGAAAACCCTGCCAGATCCGGCTTGTGCATCCAGTATGGCCGGCGGTTTTGCAGAAATCATTCAGCGAATGCTGAAATTTGCATCGGAAGAAAAGGGGGGAGGCGTAGGAAAATTCCTACCGTCGGTTCCGAGATCAGGCGGTGTGCGGAAGCGGCGCGGACAACATTACTGGCATGCAAGCCCTGCATTGAGCAGACGCGCCACGGAATTTACGCCCAAAAGGCATCGCTAGTGGTTGTCTTTTGGCGATGCTGGCGCGGAGTTTATCGGGTACGAAGAAAGTCGGGCGGGATCAGCGGAAGCAGCAACAGAGGCGGGGAATTGATCGAAGACATTTTCCGCTCTGACGAGGTCAATAATCCCGGCTTTTTTCAATTTGTTTTGTATGCGTGAATTCGCCTCGGTCAACATCACGCGCACGTTCCGCCTGTGCAGATCCTGAATCACTTCCTCCAGAGTCTGCAGGCCGGTGATGTCAATGAAGGGCACACGCAGCAGCCGAATAATCAAAACATGCGGGTCCGTATGCGTGCTTGCCAGCGCACGCTCAAAATTCTCGACGGCACCGAAAAAGAACGGCCCTTCGACCAGATAAACCAGAACGCCTGGCGGCAATGAGGTAAAACCGTAGCTGGCAAATTCGTTTTTCAGCTCCTGTTCGGTCGCCTCGCGTACCTCAACGCTCGCCGCCATGCGCCGCAGGAATTGAAGGGTAGCCAGAATCACACCGATATTGACTGCCACTACCAAATCCGCAAATACCGTCAGGCCGAATGTCACCAGCAGAATAGCCACGTCGGCACGTGGTGCGCGCTTGACCATTTTGACGAAGTGCCTTGCTTCACTCATATTCCACGCAACAACAAACAGGATAGCCGCCAGGACGGCCAGCGGAACGTGAACGGCCAGCGGCGCCAGGAATAATACGATCAGAACAAGCGTAACCACATGCGCTATTCCGGCCAGCGGGCTGGTGCCGCCGTTGCGAACGTTGGTGGCAGTGCGGGCGAGCGCGCCGGTCGCGGCAAAGCCGCCGAATAAGGGCGCGGCAATGTTGGCAATCCCCTGTCCGATCAGTTCCTGATTCGAGTCATGTCGAGTGCCCGCCATTCCGTCCGCCACTACGGCAGACAGCAAAGACTCGATTGCGCCTAGCATCGCAATAGTGAATGCCGGACCAATCAATTCGATCACCCGGGCTGCGGTGATTTCCGGCCAATGCAATGTGGGCAACCCACGCGGGATCCCTCCAAACGCGCTGCCGATCGTGGCGACCCCGTCAAAATGGAACAAGGATTGCAATGCCGTCGCAGCAACCAGCGCTACCAGCGGCCCCGGCACGCGTTTAATCAATGGCAACCTCGGTGTGAAAATAACCGCCAGCAACGAAAATGTTGCGAGCACCGTGGTGGCAGGGTGAAATTGCGGCAGTGCCTGCAACTGTAACCACAATTTATCGTGAAAATGTTGTCCCGCCACAGGCGGTAAGCCGAAGAAATCCTTCCATTGTCCCACCCAGATGATCACCCCTATCCCGGCAGTGAAGCCGACAATGACCGGATCGGGGATGAACTTGATGATTGCACCAAGGCGAGCGATCCCTAGCAGCAATAACATGATTCCTGCCAGCATAGTGGCAATCTGCAGGCCGTCAATGCCGTGTTTTGCGGTAACGCCGGCGAGGATTACGATAAATGCACCGGTCGGCCCGGCGATCTGCAAGCGGCTCCCGCCAAATATCGATACCAGCAGACCGGCCACGATTGCCGTATAAAGCCCTTGTTCCGGCTTGGCGCCTGAGGCGATTGCAAACGCCATCGCGAGCGGCAGCGCTACGACGCCAACAATGACACCGGAAATAATATTGGGTAGCCAGTGGTCACGCCGCAGCAGGCCAGCGCGATGGGCGTCCAGCAGTGCGATCACTTGAGTGACGACGATAGAATTATCATATTGTGGCAAATACTACTATGAGTGACCCGGATTAACCATGCTTTCGGGCATGGGGGAAGACCTGCTCAGCATGAAAAAAAGATTTTACTGTGAACTTCAACTGTCGTTTCATTGGTATTCTGTAAAAGATCGGCAATTCTGCTTATTCACCGAAAAAAGTCATCCCGAGGCCGAAATACAATTCGTGAATTTAACTGAACTGATTCAATCCTACGGCTATATAGCCGTTTTTGTCGGAACCTTTCTTGAAGGAGAGACGATTCTGCTGCTTGCCGGCTTCGCCGCGCACCGCGGTTATTTGTCTCTGCCCGGCGTCATGGCAATCGCGTGTCTGGCCAGCTTCATGGGCGATCAATTATATTTTTTTCTTGGCCGGCGCTATGGGAATCGTCTGACCGGCCGGTTTCCAGGCCTGAATAAGCGGGTCGAGCGCTTTCGGAAATTGCTGGACCTATATCATGTGCCTGTCATTCTTTCCTTACGATTTCTGTATGGCCTGCGGATTGCCGGCCCGATCGCGCTGGGAATGACCGACGTGTCGTGGCTCCGCTATTTGATCCTGAACCTGCTTGGCGCGGTGGTTTGGGCTATTCTGATCGCGGGTCTTGGCTATGTTTTTGGAAATGCCATGACGCTGCTTCTGGGCGAACTGCGACAATACGAAGGCCGGGCTTTTCTGACGCTGTCGATTGGCGGGATTATGGTTTGGCTTGTATATATTATTCGTGAGTGGCGAAAGCGCGAAAACCAGACCTGACAAGCTGCAGGCGCGGCGCAGGCGGCTTATGTCGTTCACGGTGTTGCGCTGGCATAGCCGATAGTTCGTTTACACGTTTCGGCAATTCAAACAAATGGACGGCATGGGAATTATTTCAGCTTTTTTCCGTTAACGTCGAAAACGGAAACCTCTACAGCAATCGACTGATTGATGCTTTGCGTTACCGTGCAATATTTTTCAAACTGCGTCAGCACCCGGTCAAGGTAGTCAAATGATGCGGCAGACTTGCCCAACTTAAGATTCACGGTAATTTTTTGCACACGTAATAAGTTTTCCGCATTACGTCCGACGCTAGCAAAAGCATCTGCGCTAACAGTGCCTGGATCAAGCTTGAACTTGCGCAGCGCAAAAAGTATTGATGCCGATAAACAGTTGGCAATCGCTGCGGTGAGCAACTGAACCGGAGTAGGGCCCACTCCATCGCCTAAAGGCGGCGCTTCATCGACTATAAACGGAGCCTGGCTGGTGTTGAATATGACTTCAAACCGATAGTTCTCAATTTGCCGTAGATGTAAGTTTTCGATTCCTGCCATGAGTAATATCCTTTATTATTCTGTAAATACAAATAGTGCCGCAGACCTAGCGCAGTTGCTCCACCCAGGCAGTAATCTCGCGCGCGGAACGTGCGCCAACGGCCCGGTCAATTTCCTTCCCGCCGCGCATTAAAACCATGGTGGGAATGCTGCGCACTCTAAAGCGCACAGAAGTTTTCGCTGCAGCTTCGGTATCAACTTTTGCAAACAACGCTCGACCGCGCATTTGGCTCGCCGCGTTTGCAAACTCGGGCGCCATGGACTTGCACGGACCGCACCATTCGGCCCAAAAATCGACAACGAGGATTAATTCGCTTCTGTTGGCGTATCGTTCAAAGCTGATATCATCTAATGCGATCGGGCTCTCGGGCAATAGCCTGGTCTTGCATCTGCCACAGATCGGCTCGTCTTGCAGCCGCTCGTCCAGAACCCGATTTAGCGACCCGCAAGTCGGACAAACCAGGTTCATTTATTTCCCCGTATTATCGTGAGCCAATAAAATACCAGCGACTTCGATGCCGACGCCGAGAAGAGCAAGCACGATACCGATCCAAACATCATCCGGCGCCAGAAATATCAGCAGGCCGCCAAGCAGTACCATGCCAAACGATAATATGCGGCGTCGGCGGCGATTTTTAATCATGATTTTTCTTTCTGTAATGACAGTCTTGCTATTGGTTTGGCGCTTACCGCTTTGCGCAATATACCAGCCTTCTCATAAAGTCGCGGCACATAAGACACATCGAACGTTGCGAATTGACGTTTTACCTAACGCGACCAACGCACCCGCAACAGGTTTTCGTCGTCGTTGTAGTGAAACTCCAGGCTTCCCTGATAGGCATGCTTCGCCGCGTCGCCAATATCGCGGGCAAGGTGAATGCCTGTGGTAGTGATCAACACACCCGAAGCGGCGTTCGCTACGGCCATAATACGCTCAAGCGGATGTTCCGCTTTTTCGCGTGCCTCCACATTTCGCGCCAGATGTAGAATTTCGTCGCGGTTCTCAGCAAAAAACGTGCCCTCAAGCGCGACGTAACCTGCGGGGAAATTGTCGCGAATACGATGGCAAGCTGGGCATAATTCTTCCTGAGCATCCCCTTGGAAGTGTCCCCATTGCCATCGGCCTTTGCTGAAATTCGCCCTGCAATCCGGGCATACAGTCGGCTCGGACGGTTTGAGGCGGTGCATGTAGGGATCATGAATTTTCTCCGGAAACAGTTGCTCGCGCTGAATTGGGCGAAATTTTCCGATCGGGTTTGCCTGCTTATTCATGTTGAACTCCTGATTTTCGAAGTACGGAATCCGGCAGATGGTGCCTTCACACTTGCGAGAGATGATTCGTTGATAGCATTGAATAAATCCATTCTGGCCAGCTTAAAACGTACCATCATGAATCCCGACCGGCGTTGATCTGCATCAAACTAATCGCCCCAATTGTTGGGCTTGCGGGTAATGACATTTGCCGTTTGCCAGCGTAAATCGAGTTTGCAGTTGAAAACAGGGAATGTGAGGTCGTTAGGGCTAGGAAATTCCAAAAAGTACGATTACCCTTTTCGCACGGTTATATATTCCGTGTGGCCAAATCCCTGGGCATAATCCAGCACGGAAATCACGCTCGGCGTCACTTTCAAATAAACCATATTGGCCAAGTCATCCACGCTTGCCCAATCGGCGGCAACAGGAAAACGTTTGATAATGCAATCGATGGCATATTGCACGCTTTTCTTATCTCGCAGGATAGTGGCCGTGGCCGCCATCGAAATTCCTTTGATTTTGTTCCAGTCTCCACCGTATTCTTCATTGATCGTTAACGAAACCTTGTCGCAATGTTTGATATTCTTGACTTTCTGGCTGTCTTTCGCGGTGCCAAAATAAATCACCAGACCGTCGTGTGCATAGCTCACGGTATTTGCCTGCGGCCAGCCGTCCGCGCGCAATGTCGCGAGCGTCAGATCAGGCTGATGATCCATAATTTCATTGATGAAGCGGCGAATTTCTTTTTTCATTTTGTCGCCCTATGCGCAACAAGCTTATAAATCAAAGTAAAGTTTTTATTAAATCACCCGGCCATCGAACCAGCGCCTGGCAAACGCTATTCCCTGTCACGCCGGTTCGGCCTGATGAAATGATCTATGTAAAAAGAAAATGGTCGGCGTACGTCCGAAACAACGCCCGATAACGGCGCTGCACACAGCGCCGATTAACCCAAATACCGGGCTTTTCAGAAACTTTTGCGATCGCAGGCGTGTGTTACTTCACCTGCAGCCGGTTTATATAATCGATCAGCGCCAGAACCCGGCTGCGCACAAAGTAATCCGGCACGTAGTCCACATCTCCATAATACTCGCCCGCCTTGATCTTATACACCGTCCCCCAAATAGGCATGTCGCGCGTGCCATGGACCGATGCTTCGCTCGTGCCATCTATCGTTTCATAGACGCGGGCGAACGGAAATGCTCCTCCGTTGTTTTTTGTGAGCACTGTCAAGTCCGGGGCGATCTTGTTCAGGTACGGCTTAAATGGCCCATCGCCTTTCGCTTTGACGCCGTGGCAACCCGCGCAATTGGCTTCAAACTCCTTCTTGCCCAGGTCAACCTTATCCGCCGCTAAAACCATTGCAGACATCGCAGCCAGCACGACGCCAATCAGAGCTGCTCCAATTTTTGAAATTTTCATGTTGGAATCCTTTTCATTTGCTTGTAATAAAAGATCAGTTGAAAACAATGTCTTCTTCTACGCCGCGTTGCCACATTCCCAAGTAAAACCCCCGTTCTGCGGGTCGCGTCGTATTAAAAGGAAATATCCTCCTAAGAACCCAATAAATATTGACTTGGATCAAGGAAATTGAAAATACAAGGCGCGGCGGTCATCTCAATTGCGCCGCCCTTTATTTTGACCTTGGATCATAGACAACCGACAAACCTCTATGCACGAAGTCTGATCTATATCAAACGGGCCGATGTTCAACTTAATTATCTTATTCATAGGAATTTTCCTGCGATTAATTAAGGTAATTAGGGCGTTTCGTAACCAGAGTATCCTAGGAGATAGGTATGGTTACCATAGGCAAAACGACCGGTAAATGGAGCGTGTTTAATTGTGCGGCCAACTATTTGCGGGTGCGCAAGTGCCTTTATTGCGGCTCGTTCAAGGTGAACAAGACCGCCCGTGGGTACGTCAAGTGCCGATTGTGCGCCAAGCAAAAGAGTCTGTCGCGGTTGCGCCGAGAGATCGCCATCCTGATGGGGTTCTACAAGCAACAACCGGCGTATCGCCTGGCCAACGACTTGGCGGTGGACGTCAAGGTGGTGACGCGTATTTACCAGCGCTTGCGCGAAGCGCTGTATCACATGGCAGAACTCAAAGGCAGCAAGCTGGCCGTTGAGATTGAATTGGATGAATCGTACTTTGGTGGCCATCGCAAAGGGATGCGCGGACGTGGTGCGGCGGGTAAAAGTATCGTGTTTGGCCTCTTGAAGCGGGACGGTCGGGTCTATACCAAGGTGGTGGAGAATGTCAGCGCCGCGACCTTGATGCGCCACATCGAGCAACGCACGCGCAAGGGCTCGGTATTTTACACCGATGCCTTTCGCGGGTACCAATCGTTGCAGCGTTATGGCAAGCATCATGTGGTGAGTCACAGTAAATCGTTTGAGTATAAGCGCACCAAGAATCACATTAACGGCATCGAAGGTTTCTGGAGCTATGCCAAACATATTTGGTATAACTACCGCTGTGTGTCAAAGTATTATTTCCCGATGTGTCTGAAGGAAATTGAGTATCGTTATAATCATCGTGGCGAGAACCTGTTTAAGCAGTTCCTGAAACTCTATTTTGGTTACGTGTCGCCCTAATTACCTTAATTAATAAGGCGCATGATGAAATTATCACCATTGGCTTTAGTAATCGCATTCTGTGCGTCGCTACCAACGGCATGTACGTCGCCGCCGCCGCGTGAGCAAACGGGCATGGTAATCGGCGGCGTATTGGGCGGCGTTGTCGGGTCAGAGATAGGGCAGGGCACCGGCCGCACGACCGCCACCATTCTCGGTACGCTGATCGGTAGCTCTATTGGTGGATCGGTAGGCAGATCGATGGACGATACCGATCGTCTGAAAACGGCGCATGCACTGGAGAATGTGCGAACCGGTGTGGCATCCAGCTGGCGCAATCCGGATTCGGGTAACCGCTATACTGTGGTTCCGACCAGAACCATCGAAAATGCCAGCGGTGCGTGCCGCGAATACACGGTCGATGCGACGATTGGCGGCAATAAAGAAAAAGTTACCGGAACGGCTTGCCGGCAGGCCGACGGCGGCTGGAAAACGCAGTAGAGATCAGTGTGTCTGGGAGCCCGCTTCGTCGGCCAACCCATGTTTGATCGCATAGCGAACGAGTTCGGTCTGGTTGGCAAGATTGAGTTTTGCCAGAATATGGGTCTTGTGAGTGCTGATGGTTTTCACGCTCAGCGACAGTTTTTGCGCCGCCTCAGACAAACTGATTCCTGTAGTGAGCATCTGAAAAACCTCGAACTCGCGGTTGGATAAGCGCGTGTGCGGCAATGCCTCATTGCCCGGCCTGATATTCTGTGCCAGTTTTTCTGCCGTGGCAGCACTGACATAAACGCCACCGGCCGCCACCTTGCGGATCGCGTTGACCAGTTGTTCCGGCGCGCTTTCTTTGGTCATATATCCTGATGCGCCGGCCTGCAGCGCCCGCATGGCGTACTGGTCTTCGCTATGCATGGTGAGAATCAATATCGGCAGTTTGGGTCGTTCGGCCTTTGCCAGTTTGATGAGTTCGATACCGCTGCGACCAGGCATGGACATATCCATGACCACGACACTCCAATCGTGATTGCGGATTTGCTCCAGCGTTTCGAGGCCATTGGTGGCCTCGCCGCCAACCTGCATGTCGTCGGCCTCGGCGAGCACCTGTTTCAGCCCTTGCCGCACAATGGCGTGGTCGTCGGCTATCAGAACCTTTATCATGCTGCGTCTATTCCTCTTGAATTATGTTGCGCGGCAATTCGACTTCGATCGTCGTGCCGCGATCGGGCACTGCGGAAAAACTGATGGCACCGCCAAACCCGTGCACCCGCTCTTTCATGCCCAGCAGGCCAAAAGAATTTGCCTTGCGGCGCGACGCCGGACTGATGCCGACCCCGTCGTCACGGATCTTGAGCAGGAAGCCATTCGCAGTATACTCCGTCGTAATATATACGTTGGTCGCGCGGGCATGACGCATCACGTTGGTGAGCGACTCCTGGACGATGCGGTAAATGGCGGTTTCTGCATTCTTGGTCAACCGTTGCGCGCGCTGCACCATGTTCAAGTGAACGTTGATATCGGTACGCCGGGAAAAATCCTGTGCCAGCCACTCAATGGCGGGCGCCAATCCGAGATCGTCAAGCATGGTCGGTCGCAAATCTGAAGCAATGCGTCTGAGGGACGCGACACTGGTGTCAGTCAACGCCTGCATGGCCCTGATTTTTTCCGCCAAATCCGGGCTGTCCTGCGGCAGTCTGTGAGCCAACCAACTCAAATCCATTTTCAATGCGGTGAGCTGTTGCCCGAGGTCGTCGTGCAACTCGCGCGCGATGCGCGCTTTTTCCTCCTCGCGCGCGGCTTGAACGCTGGCGGCCAATTCGCGTAATTGGTGGCGCGAGGCTTCGAGTTCGTGCTCATAGCGTTTACGTTGCGTGATGTCGCGCAGCATAACGGTAAACAGCTTTTTTTCATTCTGCTCGATTTGCGAAATGGACGCTTCAATCGGGAATTCTTCTCCGTCGGCGCGCAGGCCGAACAGCGCGAGCTGCTTGCCCATACGGCGTTCGCTGGTACCGGTTTTCCCGAAACGCTGCATGTGCTGGTCATGCACCGCGCGAAAGCGCTCGGGAATAAAACGCGATAGCGGCGAGCCGATGGCATTTTCAATTTTGCATCGAAACATCTGTTCCGCCGCCGGATTGAACATCACGATCTGCTGCCGTTCATCCACACTGATAATCGCTTCCATTGAAGCATGGATAATTCCGACATAGGTCGCCAGTTTCGACGGGTCTTCAATCATAGGATCTTGCATTGTCTTTAATTAATTCAATAAAATCAATATGTTATACATAACATCCGGAAATCGGCCGACAACCGAAATTCTTCGGAAATAGAAAACAGGTACCTGTAGCGGCTAATGTTAGATGATTTTGACATGTATCAAACCAGCTGGCACCGAATTCGTTATGTTGTTAGAAGGAGCCGCCGCCATTGCGGCCAGCGAGCAAAAATAATTAGTCTAAAGGAGACATCATGTTCAAGAAAATACTTATCCCGACCGACGGTTCGGAGTTGTCGCGCAAAGCCGTGCAGGCGGGGATCCAGTTCGCAAGCGAAATCAAGGCAAAGGTCGTCGGGTTTTATGCCACGGAAAAATATCCCGTCATGGTGTATGGCGAATATATCCCGGTCGAGCCAATTTCTCCTGAAGAATTTTCCCGACTGGAAGAGGCGAGGGCAAAGGCCTTGCTCGGCTTCATCGAAGCGAGCGCGAAAAACGCGGGCGTCGAGTGTGCGACAGAGTTATGCGAAAGCGCGCAGCCGTATGAAGAAATCATCAAGGTGGCGCAGACGCACGGTTGCGATCTGATTTTCATGGCCTCGCACGGCCGCCGCGGCTTGGGTGCGCTGGTGCTCGGCAGCGAAACCAACAAGGTGCTGACGCACAGCAAAATTCCAGTGCTGATTTACCGCTAGGCTTTTTCAAACTGGGGCAAGGGGCACGATCGCATTTTTCGGCGATCCTCTACGTTCATGTGCGTTACCTGCCGTCACACATTATTACTTTTCGCTCGTCGTTAGCGCTTTGGACGACTCCCAGCGCTGAAGCTTTTCCCGCGCACCATTGATTGCCGGATTCATTTGCAAATCGTGGTTGGCGCGCCTGGCACACAATTCTATGACGTAGCCATTCGGGTCGCGGAAGTAAATCGAGTCGACGAAACCATGGTCGGACGGACCGCGCGTTTCGATACCCTCGGCACGGCCTTTGGCCAACATCTGTTGCAATACCGGCGTGTCGACTTCCAGCGCAATGTGCAGATCGTAATCGTGCTGCGATTTGAAGTCGAATGGCAGGTCGGGCGCCTCGAAAAATGCAAGATACGAGCCGTCGTCGAGGCGATAGAAGGTATGCAGCACATGTGTCGCACGACCGCTCTTGGTTTCGTTGATTTCCAGCGCCCCGGCTAGCGGCATGCCAAGAAACTCCTCATAGAAACGTCGTGTCTGTTCGGAATTGCGGCAGCGGTAAGCGTTATGGTGCAGTCGGCGGATCATGTCAGTTTCTTTCGCTAGTCTGCGCCTACAGCGCCACCAGTGGCTGGCCTTTCAACGATGCTCCGAAACCTGCAATTACGGAATACACCGAATCCCAATGCTTCAGCGCCTTCATCCGGGCCAGCCATTGGTTGACGTTCGGGTAGGTAGTGAAGTCAGTCCCGGTGAGCTCAGCCAGCGCAACAAAGGAGGCGCCGAAATAGTCAGCAATCGTGATGTCGTTGCCACATAAATAGGCATTATTTGCCCCCAGTATGTGGTCGTTCAATACCTTCATCCAGCTCTGCGCCCGTTGTTTGCCCCATTCCAGGGTTGACTCGTGAGCCTCGGGGCTACGTCGCTTATGATTCGGCAGGATTTGTGGGTAAACGAACCCGTAGCAAAGGTCGCGAGCAAGTTGCGTGTTAATCCAGTCCATGCGCTCGTTAACTCTGGCGCGCCGATGCAACTCCTTTGGATATAACGGCGAGCCGATTTTGTCCGCCAGGTACTTCAGGATGGCAGAGCTTTCTGTGATGCGGAAACCGTCGTCATCCAAAACCGGCACCAGGTGGTTCGGGTTTACCGATTCAAATGGGGGCTTGTATTGCTCGCCCGTGAACAGATCAACCACCTCCAGGTCAAGCGGAATGTCGGATTCCGCGGCAAACAGAACCACTGGCCGACTGGTGGTCGAAGCAGGGTGGTAATAGAGTTTCATTGCGAGATCTCCTTCTACAGGGGTGCGCACCTACTGTGCCGTTGCATTAGCTTGAAGATGCAGGGCAGATCGCCGGTCAGCTATGAAGAAAATAGATATCCGGTTTATCCATCACGCCCAATTGGCGCATTGTCTCTTTCAGGTCCGCGGAATCGGTAAAGGACCGGGCGCGGGCCAGGTCTTTCGCCTCGAACAGAATGACCACTTCGCTGTCGTCATTCTCGCTCCGAAGCAGCTGCTTTTCGGTCAGCCCGGCTTCTGCGCGTTTGGACCTGTGAGCGTCGTATCCGCGCTTCCATAGCGGATAATCGCGAACTTTGTGGCGGATCAATAGAAAATTCGACATTTTGATGTTCCTTTCATCAGGGCGCTGACAACGTGCAAAAAAAGACTGCGCGCGTTACGGATGGGATTGATGTAACGCCAACAATTAACTTACCTGTTAACTATAGATGAAGATGCGAAGAACGCCACGTGACATGGACACCGGTTTGGCAAAGCGAAACAGAAGAGGCGCAAATCGCTATTATTTAACATAATATAAATTATACGAAATATTGCTCTACCTGCCGGAAGGCTTTGTACGCGCTAAATTCAAGCATTCCGCCCAGTGCGCTGCACGAATTGCCATATACTTTCTTTGTCGTCGGCCGGACCGAAAAAGGAAGACCATGAACGTCACCAAGCTTTGTATAACGTTTGCGCAAATGGTTCTACTGGCACCGTTCGCACTGCCGGTCAGGGCCGATGGAAATTGCTCCGACCCTGAGCATCGCCAATTTGACTTCTGGCTAGGCGATTGGGAGGTGCGGACGACCGACGCCAAACTCGCCGGCGTCAACCGGATCTCGCGCGAATATGATGGCTGTGTCGTCCATGAACGCTACACTACCGGGCGCGGCTACAGCGGCGAAAGCCTGAATATTTACGATGCAGGGCGAAAAACCTGGCACCAAACCTGGGTAGATACGACTGGCACCTTGCTGTTACTGGAAGGCGGTTTGCGCGACGGCAGCATGGTGCTTGAAGGTCAGACGGTCGGCACTGACAGGCAGCTAACCAGGCATAAAATCACTTGGACGCCGAATTCAAATGGTGGCGTACGCCAACACTGGCAATCTACCGACGCCAAAGGCATCTTGACCACGACATTTGACGGGACATACACGCGAAAATAATAATTGGAAGCGAGCCCGAACAGCGTTTCTCCCGCTGTTTTACCACCCAGTCAGTTCATCATGCCGCCGAGCCAACCGCGGCGACACTTCGGAACATCTTAGCTCACATTAACTTTATATTATATCTATTTGTTTATATTGAATAATTTATTAAAATTATTAGTCGTGCTGGAAGCAATTTCTCCTACGCTGACACCGCGAAGTCTGGCGATTTCCTCGGCGACATGTTTGACGTAACCCGGCTGATTGAGCTTGCCGCGAAATGGCACCGGCGCCAAATAAGGCGAGTCGGTTTCGATTAATAGTCGATCGAGCGGGACTTTTTGTGCGACTGCTTTTATCTGCACGGCGTTCTTGAAGGTGACGATGCCGGAGATGGAGATATAGAAATTCATCGCCATCGCTTGCTCGGCTACATCCATAGTTTCGGTAAAGCAATGCATCACCCCGCCGATGTCAGCCGCGTTTTCTTCGCGCATGATCCTCAGCGTGTCCTCGGCAGCCGACCGCGTATGAATAATCAGCGGTTTGCGGGTTTTGATGGCGGCACGGATGTGGGTGCGAAAGCGTTCGCGTTGCCATTCGAGATCGCCGGTGAGTCGGTAATAATCCAGCCCGGTTTCGCCTATGCCGATGATTTTCGGGTGGTCGGCCAGTCGCACCAGCCGCGCCACGTCGGGCTCTTCGATGTCCTCATAATCCGGGTGGACGCCGACGGTGGCGAAAATGTTGTCATGCATCTCCGCCAGCTTTAGTACACGCGGAAAATCTTCCAGGTTGACGCTGATGCACAAGCATTGATCTACCTGATTTTCACGCATTTTCCCCAACACCCCGTCGATATCGGCAGCGAGTTCGGGAAAATCGATATGGCAATGGGAATCAACGAACATCTTAATCAACGAAAAGCATCAGCATACGACAGCAGGAGCTGCTCGAGGAACAGGCGCGCGTTTAATGGGTGATGCACAAAACGTTTTGCCGATTTAAGCATGGATTCCCATTCAAGCAATTTATGCATTGGCAGGTTTGGTGATAATTTGTTTAACGCTTCAATATAATCCGGGTTATAGCGTGCGGCCGCCCCGCTTTTAATCGCGAGCAAATCATAACACCAGGTTTGCATCCAGTTGACCGGTTGCGCTAGAGGTTGTTTCTGCTGGCTTTCCGCCAGCATCATGAACGGCGTGGATTTTCCCTGCGCCAACCCCTGCAGCCATTCACGCCGTTTGGATTGATATTCCCCGTCGGCCAGCTTAAGCGCGACGAGCGGCGCGTCGCCCGATTGCGCCAAAAGGTTGTCGGGGTGTTCAACGCCTTGTTCCGCGAGCCAACGCGCAGCAACACTTTTTTCTGGCGCGGGCATTTCAAGCCGGCGGCAGCGGCTAATGACGGTCGGCAGCAAGCGCCTGGGTTCGCTGGTCACTAATAAAAAGCGAGTATTAGCAGGCGGTTCTTCCAGCATTTTCAAAATTGCATTTGCCGCATTCGCGTTCATCGCTTCCGCCGGGTTGAGCAGAATGACCCGGTACCCGTCCCGGTGCGTACTGACACTGACGAACGATTCCAGCTCGCGGATTTGCGCGATGGAAATCTGGCTGCTGGCTTTTTTGTCCGGCTTATCGGTGGTTTTTGCCTCGTCGCTCTCTGAATCGGTGGATTCTTCCTGCATCGATGCAGGCTCAACCAGGCGGAAATCAGGATGATTACCTTGTGAAAACCAATGGCAGGCGTCGCATGTTCCGCAGGCTTGATGCGACTTCGACTGGACATTTTCACACAACAGGCTTTGCGCCAGCGCATACGCAAAATCGCGCTTACCCATTCCGGCGCGACCTTGCAGCAACAGCGCATGGTGGTTCAGGCCGCCTTCGCGCCATAGCCGATCCCATAACGCCTGCTGCCAGGAATAAATGCTCATACGCCTAGCTCGGCCAACGCGGACGATATTTGTTGGTTTACCTCGTTAATAGATAGCGTCGAATTGATAATACAAAACCGCAACGGCGCCGCCTGCGCGCGCTGCAGGTAAACTTCGCGCACGCGCGTAAAAAACCCGTCGCGCTCCTGTTCAAACCGATCCGGATTCGGCGTGTTGCGGTTCAGACGGTCGCGCGCGACGCTCACCGGCACGTCGAACAAAAACGTCAGGTCGGGCTGCAGGCCGCCCTGCACCCAGTTTTCCAACTGGCGAAGCTTTTCCATCGTCACTCCCCTGCCCCCACCTTGGTAGGCAAAACTCGCATCGGTGAATCGGTCCGACACAATCCAGTCGCCACGATCGAGCGCAGGGCGAATAATCTGATAAATATGCTCGCGCCGAGCGGCAAACATCAACATCGCTTCAGTTTCCGCGTGCATCGGATAATGCAGTAACAGGTCGCGCAATTTTTCCCCCAACGCAGTGCCGCCCGGCTCGCGTGTGACCGTCACATTGTGCCCCGCCATACGAATGCGCTCCGCGACCCAGCCGATATGCGTGCTTTTCCCCGCGCCGTCAATGCCTTCAAAGGTGATGAATTTTCCGCTCATTTCGCTGCTGCCCGATATTTGGCGACAGCGGAATTATGCTCCTGCAAGTTGCTGGAAAAAATATGACTGCCGTCTCCGGCGGGGCTGGCGACAAAATAAATCGCTTTCGATGTGTCAGGCTGCATGACAGCATCAATCGCGGCACGGCTCGGCATGGCAATTGGCGTTGGCGTTAACCCGGCGCGCGTATAAGTGTTGTACGGCGTATCGTTGTCAAGATCGCTGCGATAGATCTTGCCGCGATATTTATTGCCGAGGCCGTAAATAATGCTCGGGTCGGTTTGCAGCCGCATGCCGAGGCGCAAGCGATTGGTGAAAACGGCGGCAATGGCGGGGCGCTCCGACTTGAGGCCGGTTTCCTTTTCTACGATCGAGGCCATGATCAGCGCCTCATAAGGATTTTTATACGGCAGATTCGGCGCACGCCGGTCCCACGCTTCATTGAGCCGGGTCTGCATCGTCTGGTAGGCGCGTTTCAACAGCGCGACGTCGCTCATGCCTTTGGAAAACTGATAGGTGTCGGGCATGAACAGCCCTTCGGGATGACTCTCCGTCGCACCGACGAGCTTCAATACTTCCGCGTCGGATAAATCTGTTGTTTCGTGTTTCAGGTCTTCATTCTCATCGAGTCGCCTGCGCATTTGTGCGAAAGTGTGGCCTTCGATGAAGGTGATTTCCAGCTGCGCTACCTCACCGCTGGTTATTTTTTCCAGCAATGCCAGCGCGGTAACAGGCTTGTCGAGCACATAAGTGCCGGCCTTGAGTTTGCCCGATTTGCCGAGGATTCGCGCCAGGAGTTCAAACGACAGCGGGTTGCGCAACAAGCCTGCCTGCTTGAATTGCGCCGCGGCACTGCGCAAACTCGCGCCATTTTTCAGGCGGAATTCAAAAGGCGTCGCTGGCAGCACAAGCACCGTCGAACTGAAATTCCACAACCACGCAGCCGAGCCGATCGCGGCGATTGCCAGCAACAATGAAACAAGTTTGAATATCCGCAGCACAATAAATAATTAAATATAATCAAATAGTTATGTATTGACGCAGAGTCGCAGTTAGTCTGTTACCGTGTTGGAGTGGCGCGAAGCGACGTCAGCAATACTACGTTTTGCGAAACAGCAGGGTCGCATTGGTACCGCCAAAGCCGAAGGAATTCGACATGGCGGTGCGAATCTTCATCTGGCGCGCAGTGTTCGGCACATAATCCAGATCGCATTGCGGATCCTGGTCGTGCAAGTTGATGGTCGGCGGTGCGACCTGATGATGGATAGCCAGCACGGAGAATACCGCCTCAATGCCGCCCGCCGCGCCGAGCAAATGGCCGGTCATCGATTTACTCGAACTGATGGCAACTTTCTTTACGTGATCGCCCAGCGCGCGTTTGATCGCGACGGTTTCAGCGATATCACCCAGCGGGGTGGACGTGCCGTGAGCGTTAATATAGTCGACGTCTTCCGGGTTCAGACCACCGTTTTTCAGCGCAAGCGTCATGCTGCGCGCGGCGCCGGCCCCATCTTCGAGCGGGGCGGTGACATGATGTGCGTCCGCACTCATGCCAAAGCCGGAAAAGTCGCAATATACTTTCGCCCCGCGGGCCTTGGCGTGCTCATACTCTTCCAGCACCAGCACGCCGGCGCCCTCGCCCATGACGAAACCGTCGCGCGCCTTGTCCCACGGACGGCTTGCCGCTGCTGGATCGTCATTGCTAGTGGATAGCGCGCGCGAAGCACAGAATCCGCCAATGGCGAGCGGAGAAATAGTGGATTCGGCGCCACCGGCGATCATGACATCGGCGTCACCGTATTCGATCATGCGCGCCGATTCGCCGATGCTGTGATTTCCTGTCGCGCAGGCGCTTACCATCGACACGTTCGGTCCCTTCAGGCCGAACAGGATCGATACCTGGCCGGAGATCAGATTGATGATGCTGCCGGCAATAAAGAACGGTGATATTTTTTTCCAGCCGCCTTCGAGCATGGCATTGTGCGTTTCTTCAATCAGCGGCAAACCGCCGATGCCCGACCCGACATTGACGCCGATGCGCTCGGCATTCTGCTCGGTAACGACGATCCCGGAATCCTTGAAGGCCTGCATGCTCGCAGCAATGCCGTAATGGATGAAAATATCTGAGCGGCGCGCCTCTTTCGGGGAGATGTAATCGGCAATGTTAAAACCTTTTACCTCCCCGGCAATTTGCGATGGCATGCTGGACGGATCGAAGCGCGTGATGCGGGTGATGCCGGACTTGCCGGCGCTAAGGTTCTCCCAGGCATCGGCAACGGTGTTGCCCACCGGGGAGACTATGCCGAGGCCGGTGACGACAACTCTGCGTTTGGACAAGGCGGAGGATTCCCTTATTCAGAAATCAGATCAGGCTTTTTTGAGATGGGCGTTGACGTAATCGATAGCCAGTTGCACGGTGGTGATTTTTTCGGCCTGCTCATCAGGAATCTCGCATTCGAATTCTTCCTCAAGCGCCATCACGAGCTCGACGGTGTCGAGGGAATCCGCACCGAGGTCATCAACAAAAGATGAGGTGCTTTTAACTTCCGCCTCGTTTACGCCCAGTTGCTCGGCGACGATTTTCTTGACGCGTTGTTCAATATTTTCCATGACTGACCTTTCCTCGTTGAGGGTAAAAAAACAAACTCGAAACAACCATTATTTTAACAAAAATCAAACCATGTCACACGATAATTCCACTACACCATATACATACCGCCGTTAACATGTAAAGTGCTGCCGGTAATATAGCCCGCGCCGGGCGACGCGAGGAAAACCACGGCGGCGGCGATATCGTACGCCGTACCTAATCGGCCGAGCGGGATGTTCGCCAGCAACGCCTGCTGCTGTTCCGGCGTCAACGCGCGGGTCATGTCCGTGTCGATGAAACCCGGTGCGACACAATTGACCGTAATGCCGCGACTGCCGATTTCCTGCGCCAGCGATTTGCTGAACCCGATCATGCCGGCTTTTGCCGCGGCGTAATTCGACTGCCCAGGATTGCCGGCCACCCCGACGACGGATGTAATGTTGATGATACGGCCCTGCCGAGCTTTCATCATGCCGCGCATGACCGCCTTCGATAATCGAAACACGGAAGTAAGATTGGTCGAGATGATGTCGTCCCATTCCTCGTCTTTCATGCGCATCAATAGATTGTCGCGCGTGATACCGGCATTATTGACCAGAATGCCGACGCCGCCGTATTTCGTGCCGATCTCGCCGATGAGCGTATCGCATTGCGCGGCGTCGTTGACGTTCAGCAACCTGCCCTCGCCGCTGATCCCTTCGTGTTTCAAATATTCGTTGATGGAGGCGGCCCCGGTTTCACTGGTGGCCGTGCCGATCACGCTGGCACCGTGCTTGCCCAGCGCAGTAGCAATAGCGCGACCGATTCCGCGGGTGGCGCCGGTGACCAGCGCGATTTGTCCGGACAGGGGTTGATTCATTGTTATAAGCCGCCTATGTCAGTTCAGTTTTTGCCGCGGCCAGGGCCGCAGCGTCGGTCAGCGCAAAACTTTGCAGGCTACTATCGATGCGCTTGTTCAATCCGGCCAGAACTTTGCCCGGCCCGCATTCCGCAATATGCGTGACTTGCTGCTGCACCATGGCGCGGATAATGTCCGACCAGCGCACCGGACTATAAAGCTGTTGCACCAGCGCCCGGCGAATCGCATCGGGATCGGTATAGCTCTGCACGTCAGAATTATGCAAAACGGGAATTGCCGGCGGAATCATTTTTATTTGTTGCAGCATTAGCGCCAATTTCTCCGCAGCCGGTTTCATCAACGCGCAGTGCGACGGCACCGAGACCGCAAGAATTCTGGCAATTTTCGCCCCTTTGGCTTTGCCTATGCCGATGCCGCGCTCTACCGCCGCTTTGTTTCCGGCAATGACTACCTGCCCCGGGCAGTTCAGATTCACCGCTTCCAATACTTGTCCTTGCGCGGCTTCACTGCAGACGGCGCGCACGGCCTCGTCGTCGAGACCAACCAACGCTGCCATTGCGCCCTCGCCGTCGGGCACGGCGTGCTGCATTGCTTCGGCGCGCGCGACCACCAAAGGCAACGCATCCGCCAGCGACAAGACGCCCGCTGCAACGAGCGCAGAGTATTCCCCGAGGCTATGTCCGGCAACAAAAGCCGGATCCGCACCACCAAGACTTTTCCATGCACGAAAAATTGCCGTGCTGGCAGTCAACATCAACGGTTGCGTGTTGACGGTTTGATTCTGCAGTTCGACCGGGCCTTCCTGCGCCATTTTCCACATGTCGAGCTGCAGCACATCGGACGCCTGTTCAAACGTCTTTTTGACCGCGGCAGACTCAGAGAAGCCGGTCATCATACCGATCGATTGTGATCCCTGGCCCGGGAATACGAATGCGAATTTCATAATAAGTATTTGATTATATTAATATTTTTACCAACGCAAAAATACCGCACCCCAGGTAAATCCACCGCCGACGCCTTCCAGCATGACGTGATGTCCGGGTTGAATTCTGCCATCGCGTACCGCGACGTCGAGCGCCAGGGGAATCGATGCAGCCGACGTATTGCCGTGTTGATCGACGGTAATGACCACTTTTTCTTCCGCGAGGTCGAGTTTTTTTCCAGTGGCTTTAATAATGCGGGTGTTGGCCTGGTGTGGGATCAGCCAGTCGATATCGGCAACGCCCATTTTATTGGCCGTCAGTGCTTCAAGCACCACGTCTTCCAGCACCTTTACTGCAAACTTGAACACAGCGCCGCCGTCCATCTTAAGCAATGGATCGCCGGTCGGTTGCCCGCGGTTGAGCGTGCCGGGAACGCATAAAATATCGTGGTAGCTGCCGTCGGCGTGCAAATGGCTAGAAAAAATGCCCGGCTTGTCCGACGGTTGTAAGATAACCGCGCCCGCACCGTCGCCGAATAGCACGCAGGTTCCGCGATCGTTCCAATCAAGAATACGCGAAAAGATTTCCGCGCCCACAACCAAGGCACATTTGTGATCGCCGGAGCGAATGAACTTGTCCGCTGTTGCCAGCGCATAGACAAAGCCGCTGCAAACGGCCTGCACGTCGAACGCTGCGCCGTTGTTTCTGATGCCCAGTTTATCCTGCAACAATGCCGCGGTGCTCGGGAAGATCATGTCTGGCGTGCTGGTGGCGACGATTATCAAATCGATTTCCGCGGCCGCTATTCCGGCGGCATCAATCGCCCGGACGCTCGCCTCATATGCGAGGTCACTTGCATTTTGATCGTCAGCAGCGATATAGCGTTGGCGAATGCCGGTACGCGCAACAATCCATTCATCAGAGGTATCGACAATCTTTTCCATATCCTTGTTGGTCAGGACTTTCTTAGGTAAATAGCTACCGGTCCCGGTAATTCTCGAGAAGGTCGTCACGGATTGGCTGCCTTTGCTGTCGCATCTGCATCTGCATGCAGCGCCGTCATTTCGTTAGTGATGCGCTCGAGCACGCCGTTGCGAACTTCTTCCGCGGCACGTTGCAGCGCGTAAGAGAACGCGACTGGGTCGGCTGAGCCGTGGCTTTTCAATACCACGCCGCGCAGCCCCAATAAAGTGGCCCCGTTGTATTGACGATGATCCACGCGGCGTTTGAACGCATTCAACACTGGTAGCGCGACCAAGCCGGCAAGCTTGGTAAAAACATTACGCTCGAATTCGGCGCGCAGAAAGGTTCGGATCATCTGCGCCAGGCCTTCTGAAGTCTTCAGCGCCACATTACCGACAAATCCGTCGCAGACGATAACGTCGGCATCACCATGATAAATGCCGTCGCCTTCAACATTGCCGATAAAATTGACGTGGCTGGCGCGCAATAATTCGGCTGCCAGCTTGACGGTCTCGTTGCCTTTTATTTCTTCTTCGCCGATATTGAGCAGGCCGACGCTCGGACGTTCGTTTTTTTCCACGGCTTGGACAAGGATGGATCCCATCACACCGAATTGCAAAAGGTGCTCCGCCGTGCTGTCCACGTTCGCACCCAGATCAAGCATCAAGGTATGGCCGGTGACTGTCGGCAAGGTCGTCGCGATTGCCGGCCGATCGATGCCGGGCAGCGTTTTCAACACAAAACGGGATGTCGCCATCAATGCGCCGGTATTACCCGCGCTCACACAGGCGTGCGCAGTTCCGGCCTTGACCAGATCAATCGCGATGCGCATGGACGAATCTTTCTTGTTGCGCATTGCCGTCGCCGGCGATTCGTCCATTGCAACGACTTCGCTGGCATGCTGGACGGTTATGCGCCGATTATCATGCGCTTTTTGCCGGCGCAATTCCGCTTCGATTTTTTCTTTGATGCCGACCAGAATTACGTTGGTGTCATCGGTGCGGGCGAGGAAATCCAGCACGCCCGCAACGGTGACTGTGGGACCATGGTCGCCGCCCATGGCATCAACAGCTACGGTGACAGTCATGGGAGCTTTTTAGAATGATAAAGATATGCCGGCAATCACCGGATCGGCGAATTTATTCGCCTTTGGATTTAATGACTTTTTTGCCGCGATAATAACCGCTTGGGCTGATGTGATGTCGCAAGTGAGTCTCACCGGTGGTCGGCTCGACGGCCAGGGGAGGGGCGGTCAAAAAGTCATGCGCGCGGTGCATGCCGCGTTTCGAGGGTGACTTTTTATTCTGTTGAACTGCCATGATTTTGCTCCTTCAAAAATTCGTCTAAATTGACTTTACTGGCGTTTCTTCAATTCGGCCAGTGCGGCAAATCCCGCATTCGTATTTTGCTGCTTTCCCGCCGCTGCCAGCTCGCATACTTCATGACGCGGAATCATCGGCAACGACAACAGAATCTCTTCTTCCACCAACTCCGCCACGCTCATTTCGGCACTGGCAACGATGCTATCGACTTCATCCGGCTCATCCTGCGTATCGGGCAAGGCGGCCTCACTGCTTACCAGCACCAGCCGCGAATGAATGTCCAGCGGGTAATCGATCGCTGCCAAACATCGCTGGCATTGCAGCTGTACTCCGCCGCTGATATCGCATTCTAGCACCGGCTTGTCATTTGCCTGATGCCTTCCTTGAATTCGGTAGCGCACTTCGCCCACGCCGGAGATCAGGGAATCGAGCAAACGTGGCAGATCCTTGACAGCAAACACGCCTTCTACACTCTGCTCTGTTCGGGCAAACTGCATTCCGTCAATAACTCTGGTGAATGCGGGGTGTGCAGACATAAGGGCGGCATGATAGTATTTTTAGGCGCCAATGTCAAAAATATTCCCGTTACAACAACTTGTTCTTTTTGATGGTTTTCCTCCTGCGAGCCACAAGAAACCTTGAAAAATCCCCCAATCGTGCTGGCTTCCACCTCGGTTTACCGGCGTGAACTGCTCGCCAAATTGCAAATCCCATTTGAAGTCGCCGCGCCCGATATCGACGAGACGCCGGAAACCGGTGAATCCCCCGTCGATACCGCGATCCGGTTGGCTGAAGCCAAAGCACGCAAAGTCGCGCTACAATTCCCCGGCGCGTTGATCATCGGCTCGGACCAAGTGGCTGTCCTCGGGGGTTCCCAGCTCGGCAAGCCGTTGACGCACGATAACGCGGTCAAACAACTGCGCGCATTGCGCGGTCGGCAGGCAGTATTTCATACGGCGATCGCGCTCTACGACAGCCGCAAGGAGACGCTGCAGCGCAGATTGGTGCCGACCTCGGTTCTATTTCGCGATTTGACCGATGCGCAGATCGAAAATTATTTGCAAAAAGAGCGGCCGTACCATTGTGCCGGCGCGGCAAAAGCTGAAGGCCTCGGCATCGCGCTGATTGCGCAAATCCACGGTACAGACCCAAATGCACTGATCGGCCTGCCGCTGATCGCGCTGGTGGACATGCTCAAGCATGCCGGCGTGGAAATCATTTAATGGTGCCAACGGCTGGAATTCTTTACCTGATTCCGACGCCTCTGGGTGAGACGTCACTCGAAACAATCGTCCCGAAATATAATCTACAACTTATTGATTTAATTGAATACTTTATTGTCGAAAACGCCAAAACCGCGCGCGCGTTTCTCAAACTGGCAGGAATCCGCAAGCCACTGCAAAGCCTGCATATCGACGAACTCAATGAACACACGCCGGCCACTTCACTGAAAACATTACTCGCGCCATTGTTGGCGGGCCACGATGTCGGCCTGGTTTCCGAAGCCGGTTGCCCTGCCATTGCGGACCCCGGCGCAAACCTGGTCCTGCTCGCGCACCAGCACCACGTCCGAGTCGCCCCGCTGGTGGGCCCGTCGTCGATTTTGCTGGCGTTGATGGCGAGTGGGTTAAACGGCCAGCGGTTCTGTTTTCACGGCTACCTGCCCGCCAGCAAAGCCGAGCGCATCACCACTTTGAAGCAATTGGAAGCCGAATCGAAAAAACTCCGACAAACGCAAATATTCATCGAGACCCCTTACCGCAATAACGCGATGCTCGAAGATATTCTCGCCGCCTGCAAACCTGCCACGCAGCTATGCGTCGCCTGCGATCTGACGACAGCAAACGAAACCATCCGCACGCAAAGCATTGCGCAATGGCGTAAAGCAATGCCTGATTTGCATAAACGACCGGCAATATTTTTGCTCATGGCCTAGCGCGCAAGATTCGGCTCTGCCCCCCATGTCGCCGAATCGAATCGCTATCGCAGCCCCACCCCGCCCTGCCCCACACTCTCCAACCCCAATCCCTGCAGGAATGACTGCGCGCCGACTGCGCCAAAGCGCCGCGCCAGACGATCCGCCAGATTGTCGTGATGCGTATAGTCGACCATTTCTTCGGCCTTGATGACTTCGCGCGCGACATAATCTGCGCTGCCGAGCGCATCCGCCAATCCGAGTTGCACGCTGCGTTCGCCCGTCCAGACTAAGCCGCTGAACATTTCCGGCGTTTCTTTCAGACGCACACCGCGACCGGTTTTCACGACGTCGATAAACTGCTGGTGAATCTCACCGACCATCTTTTCCGCATATTCTTTTTGTTTCGGGTCGAGAGGCGAAAACATGTCGAGAAAGCCTTTGTTCTCGCCCGCCGTCACCAAACGGCGCTCGATACCGACTTTTTCCATTGCCCCGGTCAAACCGAACCCGTCCATGCGCACACCGATCGAACCGACCAGGCTGGCCTTGTCGACGAATATCTTGTCAGCCGCAACGGCGACGTAATAGCCCCCGGAGGCGCATATGTCCTGAACGACGGCGTAGAGCGGCTTTTCCGGATATTTTTTTCGCAGGCGATGAATTTCGTCGTTGATATAACCGGCCTGCACCGGACTGCCCCCCGGGCTGTTGATACGCAGGATCACGCCTTGCGCGTTTTTATCTTTGAATGCGTGCTGCAGTCCTTCGATTACACGGCCGGCAGACGCCCCTGACTCTGGCGCGATAACGCCTTTCAATTCGACAATCGCCGTATGTTTGCCGGTGATGGCTTTTTCACTCCCGCCACGCATTACGCCGATGATGGCAAACAGTAGGATGAACAAATAGAGAAAGCCGAGGGACTTGAACAAAATTCCCCAGTTTCGCGATTTTCGCTGTTCGTTTACGGCGCTCATCGCGAGTTTTTCCAGTACCGCCCTTTCCCAGTTGCTGCCGTTGGTGGCGGGGGAATTCGGGATATTGTCATCTGCCATATTGTCCTCAGTCGTTCATCAAATAAACATTTCCATCGCGCTCTTCCATGTCGAGCGAAACCAATTTCTGCCGCGCGCAGGGACCGCCCAGACAATAGCCGTTTTCCGGCGCGAACACGGCGCCGTGGGTCGCGCACATCAAGTATAAGCCGCTTTCATCGAAAAACTCACCGGGTTGCCAGTCGAGTTCGCTGCCCGCATGCGGACAAAAATTCCAGTAGCCGTAAATCCGCCCGCCATAGCGAACGGCAAAGGCAGCGATCGGGCGCTTGGCGCCGGGCAATTCAAAGCGCACGCCTTTACCGCCATCAACCAATTCGTCGGAACGGCAAATCAGCCGCGCGTCGCCAGCCATGGCGCAAATTCCTTGATGTCGTCGATCAGGCCGATCGGATTGAGCTGCTGTAATTCGTGGCGCGGGTGCGCGCCGTAGGTCACGGCAAGCCCGTGCGCCTGCGCGTTGTGCGCCATTTGCAGATCGTGCGTGGTGTCGCCGATCATCAGCGTGCGTTGCGGGCTGATGTTAAATTGCGTCATCAGTTCATGCAACATTTCCGGGTGCGGCTTGGAATGACATTCGTCGGCGCAGCGCGAGGCATGAAAATACGGCCCGATGCCAGTTTTTTCCAGTGCGCGATCAAGCCCTTTGCGGCTTTTACCGGTGGCGATGGCGATCAGGTAATCCTGCGCGCGCAGCCGTTCCAGCAGCGCCTTCGCGCCATCGAACAACGGCATGCTCTCTTCGTTGGCGTGGAAATGATGAATATAACGGGCGGACATTTTTGGATAATCCGACGGATCCAGCGTAGGCGCAACACGTGTCAAGGCATCGCGCAAGCCGAGACCGATGATGTGACTGGCCTCCTTTTCCGATGGCACCGGCAGGCCGAGATCGGCGCAAGCGTTTTGCACCGCCAATGTAATGACGGCGGTCGAATCCATCAGCGTACCGTCCCAGTCAAAAACAATTAAGTCATACGAAGCCATATATTAGGTATGTTATATAACTATATAATTATATTAAATAAAAAGTCACAACTGTTGCAGAAATTTTTCCAGCTCGGGTGGTGGCGGCGCCTCCAGTTTCAGCGTTTCGCCAGTCAGCGGATGCGGCAAAACGACCCTCCAGGCATGAAGAAACATGCGTTTGAGGCCGCGGCGCGAAACTTGCCGGTTCAACTCAAAATCGCCGTATTTGTCGTCCCCCGCAATCGGAAAGCCCAAATGCGCCAAATGCACCCTGATCTGATGGGTGCGGCCGGTCTTTAGCTCGGCTTCAAGCAGGCTGAAATTCGGGTAACGCTGGCGTAGATGGAAAACCGTGTGCGCCGCCATACCGCCCGGATCGACATGGACGCGTCGCTCGCCGTCCGCGGTGACCTGCTTCAGCAGAGAAAATTTGACGTGCTGCACCCGGTTCTTCCAGTCTCCGGCGACCAGTGCCAGATACCGCTTTTCCATTCTGCCAGCGTTTGGGCTGGCATCGCTGCCCGGCCGCATCAATTCATGCAGCGCCACCAATGCTGCGCGTTTTTTTGCCAGCAACAATATGCCGGAGGTTTCCCGGTCCAGCCGGTGGGCGAGTTCGAGGAATTTTTGTTGGGGAAGCTCCAGGCGTAATTGCTCAATTATGCCCAAACTCACCCCGCTTCCGCCATGCACTGCCATGCCGGCCGGCTTGTCGAGGATAATTAACGCGTCGTCCTGATAAATCACCCTCTCCATCAGGCGCGCTTTGTCGGCAGGCAATCTGAATACGCTTTTTACCGCGGGCTCAGCCACGCGCACCGGCGGGAGGCGCAATTTATCGCCCAACTCGAGCCGATAGGTTGCGTCCACGCGGCCGCTGTTCACGCGTACCTCGCCGCTTCGCAATATGCGATAAATATGGCTTTTCGGGACGCCCTTGAGGATTTTTAACAGATAATTATCAATGCGTTGGGCAACGCCTTGCTCGTCAACCTCAACCCAGCGGACTGATGCTTTGCTTACTTCGGGCATTTAACTTATACTTATATCTCGTTGATTTGAAAGCAGGTCGAATTATATTTTCCCTGTTTTTCCGGTACGCCAAGCGCGCCATCAACGCAACGGGTTATATCGCTTACCCGGTTCAAGTAGCGAAAGCAGTAATTATACGCGCTCCAGGCACTGAATGATTTCCAGCGTGTTGCCCAAGACGGCGGCACGCAATAGAACAAACCGAAACGGCTGACTGTTACCCACCCTGATCAGGCTACATATATATGAACATGCATGGCAAATTTAACACAAAGCAAACGGATGCTCTGGCAAAGCGGATTCTCGCGCCCGGCATTTCTGCCTGCTTGTTGCCATGGCCGGGACGCAATTCCCGCACTGACCAGTTCGCTTAACGCCCGCCTAACCGGGCGAAACGCCCGGCAGGTTTGTCATCTCGTGTAAGAGCGCGGGAGACATAAAATGAAACGCATGTTATTCAATGCAACCCAGGCTGAAGAGCTGAGAGTTGCCATCGTCGACGGTCAAAAACTCATCGACCTCGACATCGAGTACGCAGGAAAAGAACAACGCAAAAGCAATATCTACAAAGGCGTCATCACCCGCGTCGAACCGTCGCTTGAAGCCTGTTTTGTCGAATACGGCGCCGACCGTCACGGTTTCCTTCCCTTCAAAGAAATTTCCAAAGCCTACATGCAGAACGACGACGGCGAGTTTTCCCGTTCGCGCATGTCCACGTCGCTCAAGGAAGGCACCGAACTGATCGTTCAGGTGGACAAGGACGAGCGCGGCAACAAAGGCGCAGCCCTGACGACCTTTGTCAGCCTCGCCGGACGCTACCTTGTGCTGATGCCGAATAACCCTCGCGGCGGAGGCGTATCGCGCCGCATCGAGGGAGAAGAACGCGCCGAATTGCGCGACATTATGGACCGCCTAGAAGTACCCGAGGGCATGAGCCTGATCGCCCGCACTGCCGGAATCGGTCGCAGCTATGAAGAACTGCAGTGGGACATGAATTACCTGCTGCAATTGTGGCATGCGATCGATGACGCTGCGCAGAGCGTCAAGGCGCCGGAACTGATTTATCTCGAGTCGAGCCTCGTGGTGCGCGCCATCCGCGACTTGTTCCAGCCGGACATCGGCGAAATTCTGATCGACACAGAAAGCATTTACGAGCAGGCGCAGTCGTTCATGAGTACGGTGATGCCGGCCAACGTCAACAAGGTCAAACTTTACAAGGACGACGTTCCGCTGTTTTCACGCTTTCAGATTGAACACCAGATCGAAACCGCCTACCGCCGCGACGTTCCGCTGCCTTCCGGCGGCGCAATCATCATCGACCATACCGAAGCATTGGTATCGGTCGACGTCAATTCGGCGCGCGCCACCAAAGGTGCCGACATCGAAGCCACCGCATTCAATACCAACCTCGAAGCTGCCGACGAGGTGGCGCGTCAGTTGCGCCTGCGCGATTTGGGCGGCCTGGTAGTGATCGACTTTATCGATATGGAATCTGCGCGTAACCAGCGCGAAGTGGAAAACCGATTGCGTGATGCGTTAAAGCCAGACCGCGCACGCGTGCAGACTGGCAAAATTTCGCGTTTCGGCCTGATGGAATTGTCGCGCCAGCGCCTGCAGCCCTCGCTGGGAGAAACCAGCCATATTCCCTGCCCACGCTGCCACGGCACCGGCCACATTCGCGATACCGAATCATCCGCGCTGCATATCCTGCGCATCCTGCAGGAAGAGGCGATGAAGGAAAATACACTGGCCTTGCATGCGCAAGTGCCGGTCGATGTCGCGACTTACCTGCTGAACGAAAAACGCGCCGAAATTCACGCGATCGAGTCGCGCCTCAAGGTCGATGTCGTGTTGATTCCGAATACCCATCTGGAAACACCTAATTACGAGGTCGAGCGCGTGCGCCAGGACAGCAGCGGGGCCGAAAGTGACGATACGCCGAGCTATCAACGCATGGTTGCGCCGGTGGTTGAAGAAACCAAGGCAGCACAGAAAGCTGATACTGCCAAACCAGTGCGTCCAGTCCCGCTGGTCAAAGGTATTACGCCGGCGCAACCGGCGCCGATTACGCCAAGAGTTGAAGTGATGGCGCCGCAAGCGGCACAGAAGGTATCGATTTTCCGCCGCATGCTGGGTCTTTTCCGACGGTCAGAAACGGTCCAACCCACAACGCCAGTGGC
Organism: Burkholderiales bacterium; assembly: GCA_049698095.1. Lineage (GTDB taxonomy): Bacteria > Pseudomonadota > Gammaproteobacteria > Burkholderiales > JBEEJL01 > JBEEJL01. The sequence goes on along the minus strand of JBAVXA010000037.1, from coordinate 4,856 downwards.
CAATCGGGCCGCGGCTGCGCGGCGCGATAACAAGAATGAGCGTGATCGCCAGGGACGCGACGGCGCGCGCGACGGCGGACGCAATCGTAATCCGCGTCGTGAACGCAATGACGCTGCCGGCGCAGCAAAACCCGAATCTGCACAGGCAGCCAAACCGCCGCGTGAACCCAGGGAAATTCGTGAGCCGCGGGAACCAAGAGAGCCGCGCCCGCCTCGCGAAACGCGCGAACCAAGAGAGGCGCGCGAGCCGAAAGAGCCGCGTGGTGAGCGCCGGCCACGCATAACGGAAACAGAGGAAACCGTAAAGCAGGATGCGGCGCCGGTCGCGGAAGTCGAAACCCGCCTCGAGGGCGAGGGTCGTCAACGCCGCCGTCGCGGCGGACGTGGCCGTGGCGACCGGGGTGATCGCGGTGAGCGAACGCCGCGCGATGATCAAACGGAAGTTGGCGCTGAATCGACTCAGCCAATCGACCAAGAGAAGATGCCCGCGTTGTCAGCTGGCTTGCTGGTCGGAGGCACCGCCGCAACTGCGGCTGCCGGCGTTACCGCCGCCCTGCGCGAAGAGCATACTGCGCAGCAGGAAATGGATTTGCAAGCGGCTGTGCCGGCTGAAGGATTCGGGCATGGCGAGCAGGAGGAAGATTCACCCGTTAAAACACCAAACCCAACCACGGAATTGGGCCATGGCCAGCGCGATGCGCCGATCTACACTGCGCCTGCGCATGCTATGGCAATGTCCGTTCCCGCAATTCAGCCCGAACCCGCGGCGAGCGTTTATGACGAATCAGCAAACGGTCGTGCTGCGGTACCTACCGTCAGTACCAAGCTGCTGCCGCCTGAATTGGTCGTAGGTTCAGCAGCTGCCGCCGGACTGGCGATGGTGGAGACCCGACCCGGTGCCGCGCAGCCTGCCGTCTATAGCGACCAACCGGTCGTCCGCGTGCCACGTACAATCGTTCACGATGCAATGCCGTCGGCCGACGATTTGATCCAGGTCGAAACCCATCCCGCCAAACGCATTGCGGCGCAATCGACAACCGTTTCGGAATACGGTGAAAGGGCAAGTGCACGCCGCAACCTCCTGCCGCCAGCCATGCCGCCGCAAAACGAGGCATTAATTCAAGTCGAAACGCAGAAATAATTTCTTCTTGCTCGTAAACCTCCGCAGCCGACCGCGCGGAGGTTTTTTTATACCTGCAGGCACAGCGGCTTCGCTTGGCAAAATATGTTATAAATGGCGCCATGAACAAGCCGATTGAATTCTATTTTGATTTCTCTTCGCCGTACGGCTATGTCGCGGCGGAAAAAATTGACCTGCTCGCCGCCAGATATGGCCGCACCACCGACTGGTACCCGGTTTTGCTGGGAGCAATATTCAAGGTTACCGGCGCCCAGCCTCCTGCCGGAGTGCCGATCAAGGGAACTTATTTCACCCGGGATTTCGCGCGCACAGCACGCCTGCTGAATATTCCGTTCAAGCAGCCCAGCACCTTTCCCATCGCCAGCATCGCCCCGTCGCGCGCGGTGTACTGGCTCAAGGACCGCGACGCCGAAAAGGCCAAAGCATTGACGCGAGCGTTATACGGCGCATTTTTTGTCGATGACCGCGACATCCAAAACGTCGAAGTCGTGCTCGACGTTGCCGCGAAACTCGGAATAGACCGCGACGAATTGTCGGTTGCGTTAAACGACCAGGCGATAAAAGACAGAGTAAAAACCGAAGTGCAGCAGGCAATGAACAAAGGCGTATTCGGATCGCCTTATATTATTATCGACGGCGAGCCGTTTTTCGGCGCGGACCGCCTTGATCAAGTCGAAAAATGGCTGGCTACCGGAGGATGGTGAAATGATAAGATTACTAATACGTTGGGCAATCAGCACGGGCGCCCTGCTTGCGCTGCCGTATATCATTCAGTCGATTCAGGTGACGGATATCAAGGTTGCCATCATCACTGCGCTGGCGCTGGGGTTGGTCAACGCAATCATTCGTCCGCTCGCGCTGTTGATCACCTTGCCCATTAATATCCTCACGCTCGGTTTGTTTACCTTTGTCATTAACGCTTTATTATTCTGGGGTGTCGCGTATTTTGTCGACGGCTTTTCTGTCGGCGGGTTTTGGTCGGCGTTTTTCGGTGCGATAGTTTTCAGTTTGATTTCCTGGGCAGCCAGCACGCTGCTCTTATCGGACAAAAAAAGTTGAATAAGACCGAGTTAATTTGATACCGGTATCGAAATGCGCAAGCGCAGCACAGCGAATGCGGCACAAAAAATTAATAAAATCAATTAGTTACACAATTATTTTTCGCCGGTTTTAGGCGCCCAAATATTGCCCAGGCGAACGCATCGCCGGTCCAGGCTCTGGTATGGCCTGCTTCGATCAAGATTTCTCCGCGACCGCTCGGAACGGCGTACGGCTCGTCCTGATCACGCGACGATTGAAAGTCCGCAGCCCTTGGGGTGAAAAGTACGACTGACAAGGTTCCATGTTTAAATGCGTCAGCATCCCATACGCCATGCGACCAGTTAACGTTAGAGGGCAAAGGCAAGCCGGTCAACTGATAAAATTTTCATCGCCGTTTTAATGCGCTTTCAGGCCTGGTAATAACACTAAGACGCCGCTAACGAAAATCTCTACTGCCACCGCGGTCAGGATTAGCCCCATCAACCGCACGGCAATATTGATGCCGGTTTTGCCCAACAGCTTGCTCACCGGCATCGCCGCACGCAAGCCGACCCAGCAGGCAAATCCGACAATCAGGCAACATGCCACGATAACCATGCGATGCTTCCAGCCTGCCAGTTCGGTTGCGTAGATAATCGTGGTCGAAATGGCACCGGGGCCCGCCAGTAGCGGAATGGCAATCGGCACGACGGCAATGCTGTCTTTGTCGTGCGCCTCGGCCTCCTCTTCGTCGGTTTGTTTATCGCGCACCTGCTTGACCTGTAGCATTGCGATCGCCATCAGGAATATCAGGATCGCTCCGGCCACTTTAAACGACGAAATCGAAATACCGAAAAATACCAGAACGGAATCGCCGATCAATGCCGCGGCCACCAGCACAGCCGCAACCGCGACACTGGCTACACGCGCAATTTTCGTCCGGTCTACGTAGGTGAAATGTCCCGCCATGATGATAAACGACGGGATCGCGGCCAGCGGATCAACGATAACCAGCAGCGCAACTAAAATCTTGATGTATTCAGACCATTCGAGCATGGCAACTCCCTTTATTATTTCTTTTCCGAAGCCGTTTCTTTTTGCTGCAGGTGGGCAAGCAGACCGCGCGCAGCATCTTCCGTCATGTCGAGCACAGTCTCGAACCCGTCGGCGTTGCCGTAATACGGATCCGGCACGTCCTGTCCGGCATACTTTTCACTGAAGTCGAGAAACAGGCGAAGCTTGTGCATATACTCATTTGGAATCTGCTTTTTCAGCCAGGCAATATTCTGCTTGTCCATGGCCAGAACATAATCGAATAGTTCATAGTCCGGCTGATTAATCTGGCGTGCACGAATCCGGCTCAGGTCATAGCCACGCCTGGCGGCATGTAAAGTCGCGCGTTTGTCCGGCGGCTCGCCGCTATGAAATCCGATGGTGCCGGCAGAATCAACCGAAATATGTTCTTCGAGGCCTTGCCTCCGTACCAAGTGATGCAGTACAGCTTCGGCCGTCGGCGAGCGGCAGATGTTGCCCATGCAGACAAACAGGATCTTGGTCATTCCGGATTAAAAAACAGGCGCTGCTTGAGCGTTTTCAATTGGTCGCGCAGACCTGCCGCCTTCTCGAATTCGAGGTTTTTAGCGGCGTCGAGCATGTCTTTTTCGAGCTTCTTCATCGATTGCGCCAATTGCTTTTCGCTCATCAGTTCGTAACGCGCCTGCTCCTGCGCCGCCTTGCGACCTTCTTGCGCGGACTCTGCATCATACATGCCATCGATGATATCCTTAATGCGCTTTTCCACACCGCGCGGTTCGATGCTGTGAAGCTTGTTAAACGCAATCTGTTTGTTGCGCCTGCGTTCGGTCTCGCCCATTGCCCGCTGCATCGAATTGGTGATTTTGTCGGCATACAGAATCGCCTTGCCATTCAGGTGCCGGGCCGCGCGCCCCATGGTCTGAATCAAAGAGCGTTCAGAACGCAAAAATCCTTCCTTGTCGGCATCCAGAATCGCCACCAGCGACACTTCCGGAATATCCAATCCCTCACGTAACAAATTGATGCCGACCAATACATCAAATATGCCCAGGCGCAAATCGCGAATGATTTCGACCCGCTCGACAGTCTCTACGTCAGAGTGCAAGTAGCGTACCTTGACCTTGTGCTCCGTCAAATAGTCGGTGAGATCTTCGGACATTCGCTTGGTCAGCGTCGTCACCAGAACGCGTTCACCGGCAGCGACTCGCTTGTTGATCTCGGAGAACAAATCATCCACCTGACTCGATGCCGGCCGCACTTCGACAATCGGGTCAACCAATCCCGTCGGCCTCACCACCTGCTCCACCACCTGCCCCTGATGATTTGCTTCGTATTCGGAGGGCGTCGCAGATACAAAAACCGTCTGTTTCATCATTCGTTCGAATTCTTCGAACTTGAGCGGACGGTTATCGAGCGCCGAGGGCAATCGAAACCCGTAGTCAACCAGATTTTCCTTGCGCGCACGGTCGCCCTTATACATTGCACCGATTTGCGGAATCGTTACATGGCTTTCGTCGATAAACATCAGCGCATTTTTCGGCAGGTATTCCATCAGCGTCGGCGGCGGCTCGCCAGGTGCACGGCCGGAAAGGTGGCGCGAATAATTTTCGATCCCTTTCCAAAAACCCAGCTCATTCAGCATTTCCAAATCGAATAAGGT
>JBAVXA010000036.1:0-8546 GCA_049698095.1 Burkholderiales bacterium | reverse complement strand
GTGAAACACAAGATTCTCGACGCGGTCGGCGATCTATATTTGCTCGGTCATCCGGTAATCGGCGCGTTTTCCGCATACAAATCCGGCCATGCGCTGAATAACCAGCTTTTGCGCGCGCTGCTGGCTGATGAAACAGCCTGGGAAATGATTTCCTACCAGTCGCAAAAAGAATTGCCGGTGTCGTTTCATCAGCTACATACCCAGACAATCTAGCGACTGGATCAGCATATCCTTATTTTATTCAACATAATCAAATAGTTATATGATAATTGTACGAATTATCATCCTATTTAGCCTGCTGATTATTGGCGGCTGCTACGCCGCGTTCCTGATTACCAAGGATCGGCGCTATTTAAAGTTTATGGGGCAGTTATTGCGCTTTGGCTTGTATTTTTTAGCCGCGGCGGGGGTGCTTTATGTCTTGGAAAGACTGATTCTAATTTAGATTTTTCAGAGTTTTCCTTGTCTTTTCAATAGCTTTTGCAGCGCTTGCTTGACGGGTGAATCGCCAATGGCCGATTCGAGGTCACCCAAGCTCTTTAACGCCTGTGCACTGGGCGCCAAGCGTTTGGGCGAATGGGTAAAAATGTGTGACATATTCACTTGCAGCACCACCCGGATTACGGTAACCTGCTGAAAATTTAATTGAATTTTTTTCAGCACGTCCGGAATATGCAGTTTGATCTTGGCGGCTACCGGCCCATTCTGGGCCATGATAATCAAGGCATTGCCTTCTAAACCACCGACCCGACTGGCTGCGGCCAGCTCCGACGGGACGGAATCAGCGTAGTACTTTTGCAGTTCAGATAAGCGTTCCAGCCCCTGCTGCTGGAGCAACGGAATATCACGGAAATAAACGCTAAGTTTGCTGGATGTCATAGTTCAGTACGGCGGGATTTAAAGGATTACCGATGAATATCATTATCGTATCAAACAAACTATCCGCACCACGCAGTTTCAACGTTTCGCCCGCACAAATAGCCATGATGGGCGCCGGCCTCCTGATCGCAATGTTTTTGTTCGGCAGCTTGATGTATGCGTTTACCCTGCGCCAGGCGGTAGACACCAAGAATCCGTATTTGCAAAGCATGTTGTCCAGCCTGACGCGCAAAGAATCGGAGAAAAACCAGGTTGTGATGCGTGAGAACTTGAACGCCCTCGCGGTGAAGCTGGGAGAAATGCAGGCGCGCTTGATGCGTATTGACGCATTCGGCGAGCGCCTTTCCAAAGCTGCGGGAATCAAACCAACCGAATTTAAATTCAGCGAAAAGCCCGGCCGCGGTGGCCCTGCATCGGACGTCAAAGAACAGTCCGATATCTCCCTCGAAGAGTTCAACCGTCAGTTGCAGGAATTGTCCCTACTTCTGGAAGACCGCGGCGACAAGCTCGGCGTGTTGGACTCGATGTTGATGCAGGAAAACCTGCGCAAAAAATCCCTGCCAACCGTGTTGCCGGTCACCACCGGATATCATTCTTCCAACTACGGTTATCGCCTCGACCCGTTCTCCGGACGGAAAGCCTTCCACGCGGGAATTGATTTTGTCGCGCCCACCGGCACCAGCGTGACCGCCGCTGCGGGCGGTGTGGTGGCCACCTCGGAACCCCATGGTGAATATGGTAATATAGTCGAAGTTGACCACGGTAACGGGTTGGTTTCGCGCTACGCACATTTGTCCAAGAGCCTGGTGAAGCCAGGTGATGTGGTATTGAAGGGGCAGCAGATTGCCCAGGTTGGCACCACTGGCCGTTCCACCGGACCTCATTTGCATTTTGAAGTGCGCGAAAGCGGCGTGGCGTTAAACCCTCGCCAGTTTTTGCAAATAGGCGGCTGACGACAAAGAGCATTTCGCCGCGCGCCCCGTAATTAATCGACAGGGTTGACCGGAAAGTCTCTGGTCTGGGGTCAATCCCGGACCGGCGACTTTTCAGTTGACCCTGTTTTTATTTTGCAAGCACACGACACGACACCCTCATGATTTCTGCCTCCGACGTTCTTAAAAAAATATTCGGCAGCCGCAACGAGCGCCTGCTGAAGCAATACCGCAAGACGGTCGTCGAAATAAACGGCCTCGAGCCGAAAATACAAAGCCTCGGCGACGAACAACTCGCCGCCAAGACCGCCGAATTCAAGCAGCGGCACACCAATGGCGAAACGCTTGATCAATTGCTGCCTGAAGCATTCGCGGTAGTACGCGAAGCTGGAAAACGCGTTCTCGGCATGCGTCACTTCGACGTGCAATTGATTGGCGGAATGGTCCTGCATGCGGGCAAAATCGCCGAAATGCGCACCGGCGAGGGCAAGACATTGATGGCCACCCTGCCCTCCTACCTGAACGCCTTATCCGGCAAAGGTGTCCACATTGTGACGGTAAACGACTACCTTGCAAAACGCGATGCAGAATGGATGGGGCGCATCCATAAGTTTCTCGGCATGACCGTCGGCGTCAATCTGTCGCAAATGCCGCAGGAACAAAAGCTGGTTGCCTACGCGTCGGATATTACTTACGGCACGAACAACGAATTCGGCTTTGATTACCTGCGCGACAACATGGTCACGGCAATTTCCGACCGGGTAATGCGCGGATTGAACTTCGGCATCGTCGATGAAGTCGACTCGATATTGATCGACGAAGCGCGCACGCCATTGATCATTTCCGGCCAGGCAGAAGACTCGACTGCCCTGTATGCCGCCATCAACCAACTTGCGCCGCGCCTAAGGAAGCAGGAAGAAGAAAAAGGTGAAGGCGATTACTGGGTTGATCTGAAATCGATGCAGGTTACGTTGTCGGAAACCGGTCACGAAGAAGCCGAACAGCTTTTAGCCGGCGCGGGTTTGCTGCCGGTCGGCGGCAGTCTGTACGACCCGGCTAATATCATCCTGATGCATCATTTTTACGCCGCGTTACGTGCCCATGCTCTGTACCACAAGGATCAGCATTATGTCGTGAACGACGGCGAAATCGTCATCGTCGACGAATTCACCGGGCGCATGATGACCGGGCGCCGCTGGGGCGACGGGTTACACCAGGCGGTCGAGGCCAAAGAAGGCGTGAAGATTCAAAATGAATCACAGACGCTGGCTTCAATTACTTTCCAGAATTATTTCCGCATGTATAAAAAGCTGGCGGGCATGACCGGCACAGCCGACACCGAAGCGTACGAATTCCAGCAGATTTACGGACTTGAAACAGTAATCATCCCGACGCACAAGCCGATGGTGCGGGAAGATCGCGACGACCAGATTTATCGCACTGCAAATGAAAAACACCAGGCAATTATCAAGGACATCAAGGATTGCTACGCCAGAGGCCAGCCCGTGTTGGTCGGTACCACGTCGATCGAGAACTCCGAGCTGCTGTCCAGCCTGCTGGAAAAAGAAAAGCTGCCGCATCAGGTATTGAACGCGAAACAGCATGCGCGCGAGGCGGAAATTGTGGCCCAGGCAGGTCAGCCGAAAGCCATTACCATTGCCACCAACATGGCCGGTCGCGGCACGGATATCGTTCTGGGGGGCAATCCGGAACCGATGATCGATCGCATAAAAGCCGATGAATCGCTTTCCGAGAGCGAGAAACAGGCGAAGATTTCCGCGCATCGCGCCGACTGGGAAAAACTGCATGAAGCGGTCATTCAACAGGGTGGCTTGCATATCATCGGCTCCGAGCGTCACGAATCCCGCAGGGTCGATAATCAATTACGTGGACGTTCCGGCCGCCAAGGTGACGTCGGCTCCAGCCGCTTTTACCTGGCGCTTGACGATCCATTGATGAAAATTTTCGCCGGTGATCGCGTCGCATCGATCATGCAGAGATTAAATATGCCGGAGGGCGAGGCGATAGAGGCGCGCCTGATGAATCGCGTGATCGAAAACGCCCAGCGCAAAGTCGAGGCGCGCAACTTCGACATCCGCAAACAATTGCTGGAATATGATGATGTATCCAACGACCAGCGCAAAGTCATTTACCAGCAGCGCAATGAGTTGCTCGAATCGACGGATATCTCGGACACTATTACATCGATGCGCGAAGATGTTTTGCGCCAAACCATCGCTGCCCATATTCCGCCAGACACGGTCGAAGAGCAATGGGATGCCGCGGGATTGGAACGCACGCTGGAATCCGATTTCAATCTCAAATTACCGGCACAGGGTTGGCTGAAGAACGAACCAAACCTGACGGAAGAAGAAATTCGCCATCGCATTATCGAGGCGTGCAATAGAGATTATCAAAACAAGTTCACGGAAATCGACAAAGACGTGCTGCATCACTATGAACGCGCCGTGATGCTGCAGAACGTAGATACGCATTGGCGCGAACATCTCGCTGCGCTCGATCATTTGCGCCAAGGCATTCATCTGCGTGGCTATGCACAAAAAAATCCCAAACAAGAGTACAAACGTGAAGCATTTGAACTATTCAGCGATATGCTGGAACGAATCAAGCGTGACGTGACTCAACTTCTTACCAGTGTCCAGGTGCAGCGCGAAGAGCAGCTCGAAGCAGTAGCCGAGGCAGTCGAAGAGGCTCCGGCGGCGGCGCGCAATTTGCAATACCACCACGCGGATTTCGATGACGCGCTGACCGAGGCCGCTGACGGCGATGCCGGGGCGCAGCCGTTTGAGCGAATTGGCGATAAAGTCGGACGTAACGATCCATGTCCCTGCGGCTCGGGGAAAAAATATAAGCATTGTCACGGCAAATTGAGCTGATCGGCGCGCGCGAATAAACAAAAAGCCAGCGAGAGCTGGCTTTTTTCATACGAAAAGAATCGTTAATTCGATTTTATTAACATTTCAATCCTCTAACATGCCGCTTGCTTCACGCTGCTGCCGACATAGGCTTTTTGCAGTTCATTGATTCTGCTGCTCACAGCGGCAGCTGGGTCTTTCACGCTGAACATGACATCCCTTAGCTGAGTGGTGCGCACGCCCGATCTGGCTGAGCGAACCCCTTTGATCTCCATTTGCTCGAGGTGGCGGGTAGAGGCTTCTTCAGTGCTGAATACGCCAAGGGAGATAGTGTTATCAGTGAGTATGGAATAGTCGGCCACACCCTGTCTTTTCAAGTTCGCGACAATGCCATCCAGTTGCTTTTTGGTCTCGGGCGCTGGAATGTAGACCCAGTAACGCAAAACCTCTTCGTTTTTGGTTTCGCTCAGTTTGTCGCCGAGCTGTAAAGCAGCAAGGGCGGCGCGAGCGCGCGGAAGATCTTCCGGCTTGATGTTTATCCACTGTAAACACTGCGCCGGCTTTGCCGGGGTTGCGGCAACCGGCGCGGTGAAAGTTTCAGGTGTCGTGGCTGCCGGAGGCGCTTTCTCGATGTCGGTTTCAGGTGCGCTGGCGGCGGGCGGTGTTCTTGAGACGGCTGGCGTGACTACCGGATTTATAATTGGCGCAGTGATCAACGATAATTTTTGTGGATTTAATTCCTGCGCATCGCCGGCATCGACTGACTTGGACGGCGAAAGGTAAATTAGCCCGCCAAGGCAGAAATTCAATGCAAGCATCAAGTAAAACCAGAATCTCATGATGATTCCGTGATTTCCGAATTCGCGATTTGCAATATGCCGTCGAGTACCAGGTTATCCACACGCATAACGGGTTGCCGAATATGGGGCAGCAACATCTCCGCGGCGCCGCCGCTGATCACGCAGGCGGCATCATCATAGCCCGCGGACTTCATCGCGCCTCGCATTTGCGTGATTGCGCCCACACTTGCTGAAATGATACCACTGTGAATCGCGTCCTGGGTTCGCACAGGAAAAAGGCTGTAGGCGCCTGATTCGGCGCGCAGATTAGCGGTTCGGTGGCGAAGCGCATCCTGCATGAGCGATATGCCAGGCACGATGTCGCCACCGAGAAAATTTCCGTCTGCGGTCAATGCATCGATGGTCATTGCGGTACCGGCCATGACGACTACCGCATGACCTTTATGAAAACCGTGGGCTGCAATCAACGCGCACCACCTGTCTGCACCAAGCTGCTCTGGCGCATTGTAATGATTAATGACACCGCATTGCTTTTCCCGCGCTCTCACCAAGCGAACTTCTACGCCGAATTGCTGGAGTTGAAAAACGAACGCATCAGTAATATTTTTTTCCGCAACGCTGGAGACCACTATCTTATTGATTTTATTAATATTTTTGTATTCGAGAAGTTGGGCTGCGAAACTTGTGAGGCGGACCGTTTCGGTTACGCCGCGTTCGTTCCAGATCTGCGCCGAATGCACGCCCCACTTGGTGCGCGTGTTGCCGATGTCGATCGCGAGTAACGTACCCATGGATTATTGCGCCGCTCGCAAACTGATTTCACCGACGTTGTATCGTTTTTCACCCTGAGAGGTTACAAGCAGCAACGCTCCGTTGTCTGCAATGCCTTTTACCCGCCCGTAAAATTCCGAACGGTCAGGCGAAACGAGTCTGACATCCGTGTCTTGATAGGCATGATAATCGTTCCATTCCTGCCGCAGTGCTGAAAGGCCGCTTTCCCCGAATTGACCGAATACTTCGGCCAGGTTTGCCAGCAAATGAATCAGCAGCGTATTTCTGTCGATCGGAAATTGCATGATCTCGGTCCAGTCGGTAACTGCCTGGCCAATATCGCTGCGTGCGTGATCCGTCAGGTGTATATTAATGCCGACCCCAATTACGGCGTAGCTCATGCCATGAGGCTCGCTACCGGATTCGATCAACACCCCTGCGAGCTTGTGATACTGGTGCAGTATATCGTTAGGCCATTTCAGTTCGACCTTATTCATGCCGAGCTCACGTAAAGCACGAACAATCGCTACACCAGCAGCAAGGCTTAAGCCTTCGAGGAAGGGTATCGGCTTGGCAAAACGCCACAGTAATGAGAAGGTCAGGCTGCCGCAGGGCGTTGAAATCCAGTACCTTCCATGACGGCCGCGGCCCGCAGTTTGCCTTTCGGCCACGATACAGGTCGCATGCCTGGCACCCCGCGACGCGAGCTGCATCAGGTAAGAGTTGGTGGAATCAAGCTGATCGAAAACGTGGACTGAAAAATCTGTCGAATGCCCTGCCAACGCGGATTTAACCCGGTCGGCATTGAGCGGCAGGGCAGGATTTTCGTTTTTCAAGGCAGAATTCATAAAAGAGGCAACCTGAATAATCCATTCTACCGCACGCCTTGCAATTATTTCACAACGCCGCTGCAGAAACGACAAAGCCCCCAACGCTTGGTGGGGGCTTTGTTTTACTGAAGGTGCCTTGCAGTGACCTACTTTCGCATGGGCAATCCACACTATCATCGGCGCAACTTCGTTTCACGGTCCTGTTCGGGATGGGAAGGCGTGGGACCAAAGCGCTATGGCCGCAAGGCGTAAGAGTGAAGGACAGCATGAATGCGTCCTTCGTTATTGGAAGAAGTAAAATTTTAATGGGCTGAAGTATTCATGTATTGCTTGGCAAACGCTGCACGGTATAAAAACTACCGCACACTGTATAACTTTTCATCCGGTTATAGGATCAAGCCACACGGGCAATTAGTATCGGTTAGCTTAACGCATTACTGCGCTTCCACACCCGACCTATCAACGTTGTGGTCTTCAACGACCCTTTAGGGGGGTTAAACCCCCGGGATATCTCATCTTGAGGCGAGTTTCCCGCTTAGATGCTTTCAGCGGTTATCTCTTCCCGACATAGCTACCCGGCAATGCCACTGGCGTGACAACCGGTACACCAGAGGTCAGTCCACTCCGGTCCTCTCGTACTAGGAGCAGGTCCCCTCAAATATCCAACGCCCACTGCAGATAGGGACCAAACTGTCTCACGACGTTTTGAACCCAGCTCACGTACCACTTTAAATGGCGAACAGCCATACCCTTGGGACCGGCTACAGCCCCAGGATGTGATGAGCCGACATCGAGGTGCCAAACTCCCCCGTCGATATGAACTCTTGGGAGGAATCAGCCTGTTATCCCCAGCGTACCTTTTATCCGTTGAGCGATGGCCCTTCCATTCAGAACCACCGGATCACTATGACCTGCTTTCGCACCTGCTCGACTTGTCAGTCTCGCAGTCAAGCACGCTTATGCCATTGCACTATCAGCACGATGTCCGACCGTACCTAGCGTACCTTCGCACTCCTCCGTTACTCTTTGGGAGGAGACCGCCCCAGTCAAACTGCCTACCATACACGGTCCCCACCCCCGATAAGGGGGCCAGGTTAGAACCGCAATGACATCAGGCTAGTATTTCAACGTCGGCTCCACGAAGTCTAGCGACTCCGCTTCAACGCCTCCTAGCTATCCTACACAGATCTCATCACAGTCCAATGTAAAGCTACAGTAAAGGTGCATGGGGTCTTTCCGTCTAGCAGCGGGGAGATTGCATCTTCACAAACATTTCAACTTCGCTGAGTCTCAGGAGGAGACAGTGTGGCCATCGTTACGCCATTCGTGCGGGTCGGAACTTACCCGACAAGGAATTTCGCTACCTTAGGACCGTTATAGTTACGGCCGCCGTTTACCGGGGCTTCAATCAAGAGCTTGCACCCCATCATTTAACCTTCCGGCACCGGGCAGGCGTCA
>JBAVXA010000035.1:0-1896 GCA_049698095.1 Burkholderiales bacterium | reverse complement strand
GCGGCAGCGTCAACCCGGCGAGCGGCGCCTACACCGCGCCGGCAGGGGTTGTAGCGCAAGACGCTTCCACCCTTGGCAACACCCCGCCGGCACTGCCGAACGGCGACACGCCGGCTCCGACACCGGTCACCCTTTCTCCCCAAAAGATCGACGTCGTAAAGAGTGCTGCTCCGCCCAAGCAGACAGGCCCAAGCCGATACGACATTGGATTCAGCATTAATGTCTCGAACAGCGGCACGCTGCCTGCCACTAACGTTAATGTCCTCGACAATCTTGCCAACACCTTCGCATCTGGCGCGCCAGCATTGACTATCGCGGTTCCGCCGGCAGTGACCGCGCAAGGCGGCGCGACGCTGGCGCAATGCGCGCTTGCTCCCGCCGCTTTCAACGGTACGTCGAATATTGCGCTGCTGAAGGGCGACCAGACATTACAGCCGGGTCAGAGCTGCGTCATCACCTTCACTGTGACCGTCGCATATCCGTCCGTCGCCTCCGTGCCTGCCGTTCAACAGTTAAACACAGCCATTGCAAGCACGGCCACAAGCGCCAATAACGGAGGAAGCTACACCGGCACGAATTTCAATCCGCCGTCCGGAATGCTGGCGCGCGACGACTCGACTGACAGCCCGACTTTACCTGGGACAGCAAACGGCGATAGTCCTGCGCCGACTCCGATCAGCTTCAGTCCGCAAACGCTGGACGTGGTCAAGAGCACAGGGACGCTTGTGCAAGTCGGCCCGACAACATTCGAAGTTCCCTATAACGTGATTGTCAAAAATACCGGAACTGTTACGGATACCAATGTCCAGGTTATTGACAATTTAAGTGCGGCATTTAATGCTGGCAGCCCGGTGATCGCGATCAAGGCGGGAAGCTTTGTCGCCAACGCGCCGGCGAGCGCCGTAGCCTGCGCCGGTCCTGCAAGCGCCTACGACGGCGTTAATAACATTGCGCTTTTGAAAGGTGATTTTAATCTTGCTGCCGGCGAACAGTGCAGTATCAAATTTACGGCTGTTATTACCTACCCGTCGGCCGCCGCGGTCCCGACTGCGGCGCAGAACAATATCGCATATGCAACCGCCAACATCAGCGCTAATGCGGGTGGCACAGTCAACCCGGCGACGGGAGTATTCACGCCCCCAAGCGGCGAAATCACGCAGGATGCATCGACATCTGCCAATATTCCGCCGGCATCGCCCAACGGCGACGCGCCTTCGCCGACTCCAGTAACGCTTACGCCGCAAAAAATCGATGTGGTGAAAAGTGCCTCAACGCCCGTCCAGGCCGGGCCAACGATCTTCGACATTCCGTACACGGTAAAAGTGAAAAACACCGGAACGGTCGCGGCGACGAACGTCAATGTGGTTGACAACCTTTCCCTGACGTTCGCCAATGGAACGCCGGTCATCACCGTACCGGTTGCGCCCGTCATCATTGCTAATGGAGGTGCGACGGCTGCGCAGTGCGCCGCATCGGCCGGCGCGTTTAACGGCACCGGCAATCTTGCCATGCTCAAAGGCGATCAGACGCTACAGCCTGGGCAGGAATGCGACATTTCGTTTACTGTTCACCTGGCCTACCCTAGTGTCGCGTCAATTCCGACAAATCTGCAAAACAACAGCGTCATCGCAACGACTGCCAGTTCCCCTAATAGCGGCGGTTCCTTTACCGGGGCATCGTTTAACTCCCCGTCCGGCAATCTGGCAACAGATATCTCGACCAACACATCGACCTTGCCCACGGCCGCGAACGGCGACACAAGCTCGCCGACGCCGATTTCGCTTTCGCCGCAGATCGTCGACGTCGTAAACCAGGCATTGCCGTATGTTCAAACCGGGCCGAGCAGCTTTGAAGTACCGTACAGCGTAATTATCAAGAACACCGGCACGGTGACCG
>JBAVXA010000034.1:0-5709 GCA_049698095.1 Burkholderiales bacterium | reverse complement strand
TAGCGTTTGCCGCTGTCGAGAATCAATTGCGCCAATGCGGCATTGGCTGCCGCGCCGTAGCCTCTGCCACGGCATTCAGGCGGCGTGTAGACCACTGATACGCGTTCCGCATTCGGGGTCGGCGCATTGCGCAATAACATCGATACCGGCCCTGCGTCATCCCAAAAATATAGTCGTTTTTCGTCCAACCCAATCAGCACCATTTCCTTGATACCCTGTGCGTCGCCGAAACCCACTTCGACGTCGAATGCTGCAGCCCATTCCGCTGCAAGCCCGGCGTCGGCATTCGTTCCCAGGCGCAGCCGGCCGGATGTCGGCCGCGGTTGAATCACTTTCTGCAGTTGGTAAATTCTCAGTCCAGAGTCTTCTATGCATTCAACCCGGTTCAGAGGAACCCACAAATCGGCGAATTCCCGCGCGGTTGCCTCATCCGCGGTGAGGTGACGCGGGGCCAGATTTCGCTGCTGAAGGTCGGCTGTCAGCAATTCGATCATGGCGGGCTGCATCGGGGTCAAATTAAGCGGCCGGTCAGGCGCATACATGGCAGCGGCAACAGTTTTGCCGTCTTGCATGATGCTGGCGAAATAGGTGCCCCTGTCAGACTTACCCGGTTTGTCGCGCATGCGAATCGCGCTGCCGAGCATGACGCAATTGGCGATTTCGTCGGCAAGCAGGAAAGTTTCGTCAGCGCGGAGAAAATCGCCTGCGTTGGCGTGGCAAATGAGGTTTAACAAATCGGCGTCCGTGACAGGTTATTTCTTTCTGACGTCGGCTTGAATTTCCAATTGCACGGTGACCGAGCCGCGCCTGAAGCTTAGTTTGAGTGGAATCTTCTCCCCTGCAATAAAGGGCCGTTTCAAATTCATCAGCATGATATGGTTGCCGCCCGGTGTAAGCGCGGCATCCTGCTTTTCCGGCAATGCCAGCGATTCCATCTCGCGCATGACCATGACGCCGCCTTTCATTTCCATGCTATGGATTTCAGCCTGTTTCGCCGCCGGTGTTTCCACTTTGATCAGTTTGGCGGGCTTATCGCTTTTAATGATCATATAAACCGCGCCGGTTTGCTGCCCCGGATGCGTGGCACGTATCCATGCGTCAGTTACGGAGACGTCGAGATGAAGATCTCTTGCCAAAGCGAATGGCGACGCGAGCAACAGGAAAAATGCAAATATGCGGCTGGAGAGGCTCATCAGAGAATTTTAAAAAAATAAATAAAATCAATGAGTTAATAAATATCAGGGAGCGGCACTTTTATATTTTCGAAACTCGATTATCTGGCTGCCATCCGCCAAAATCTTGTTGCCTTCGCTGTTCCACGCATGCCCATAAATGATTTCGTAGGTTGCCGGCAGTTTACCATCGGCGCGAAAAGCTTCGTATAGTCGGCTAAAGGACGCGATCCGATCGCGGCTGACTTCGCCGCGCAATATTTCCGGTAGCAGGTTTTGCTCACCCGTGTTGCGTAAGTCTTGCAGCAAATCCGTCGTGTCGGAATAAGTCAGCTTCAGCGTTTCCATGTCCATCACCGGCGCGGTAAATCCGTTGTGCGACAGCACGTCGCCGACGTCGTGCATGTCGATCAGCCGTTTCATGCTGGCGCCGTCGCTGCCGCAAACAGCGCGCAATTCCTTCAGCGTATCGGGGCCGAAAAGGCTGAACATAAACAGCCCGCCGGGCTTAAGCACGCGCCGCGCCTCTTTGCAAACGGAATCGGGATCATGGTAATGCAACGCCAGATTGGACCAGAGCATGTCGGCGCTCGCATCGCGTAGCGGCAATCTGGTGAATTCGGCGCTGGTACAAGCGAAAGGCGAATCACCCAGCCCGATCAGGCGTTTCCATTTGGCCTCGGCAGGAAAACCCTGGCGCAATATCCCTGGCGTGACATCGATGGGGACTGACAATGCAGCTGGAAAGCGTTGCCGCAACAATCGCGTGCCAAATCCCGTGCGCGCTCCGAGATCGAGAATCACTTCGGGAGCAAGCTTGAGATAATCCAGACGCTCGGCCATGCGCGCGGCAATTTCGCGTTGCAAAATATTGGCGTTGTCGTAGTTTTCGGGGGACGGCAGGTTTAAAGGCAATGGTACCATGACGGCATTTTAACCTAGGGCGGGCGCAGCGTTCGCATGCACTGAACCGCTGTGCCTCAGGCCGGATGCAGCCCCAGTTTTTCCATCAACGCCTTGTCGCGCGCGGCTTCCGGGTTGCCGGTAGTGAGCAATTTTTCGCCGTAAAAAATCGAGTTCGCGCCGGCGAAAAAACATAGTGCCTGCGTCGATTCCGACATTTCCTGCCGACCGGCAGAAAGACGCACGTAACTCTTCGGCATGGTGATGCGCGCGACGGCAAGGGTGCGCACAAATTCCAGCGGATCAAGTTTGTCCGTGCCGTATAACGGCGTGCCTTCGACCTGCACCAGATTATTAATTGGCACCGATTCCGGCTGCGGATGCATATTCGCCAGTTGCGCGATTAGTCCGGCGCGCGCGCGGCGCGCCTCGCCCATGCCAACGATACCGCCGCAGCACACATGAATGTCGGCATCGCGCACGCGGTCGAGCGTATCTAGGCGGTCTTGATAATCGCGCGTGGTGATGATGTCGCCGTAAAATTCCGGTGCGGTGTCGAGGTTGTGGTTGTAATAATCGAGGCCGGCCGTCTTTAATTGTTCCGCCTGCCCCTCGCGCAACATGCCCAGGGTGGCGCAGGTTTCGAGGCCCAGCGATTTCACCGCTTTGACCATCTCCAGCACCGGTTCCAGATCTTTTTGTTTCGGCCCTCGCCATGCCGCTCCCATGCAGAAACGCGATGCGCCGTTAGCTTTGGCGGCCTTGGCCGCGTCCAATACTTCCTGCAGCGGCAAAATTTCCTGATTGGCGACGCCGGTATCGTAGCGCGCGGCCTGCGGGCAATAGCCGCAATCTTCCGGGCAGCCACCGGTCTTGATCGACAGCAGCGTGGACAGCTGAACCGCGTTGGGGGAAAAATTTTCGCGATGAACGGTTTGCGCGCGAAACAGCAAATCGCTGAATGGCAGGTCGAATAATTGTTCAACCTGTTCAACTGAAAAATTCCCGGTTGCCAGGCGTTTGGGCTTGGCAGTAATGACTTCGTGGATCGGGATGGAGTTCATGGCCGTAGTCGCTGTGAGGTAAAATGACTTGTATCTTCAGTGAATCGGCCCGCGATGTCAATTTCAACCGCGCTGCAACAGGTTCTGCAACGAGCAAAAATCGCCTTGCCGCAGGATTGTCTCCTGTGTGCTGCGCGCGCCGATGCGCAGCCGCTATGCGCAGACTGCGAGCGCGCACTGCCTTACCACGACGCCCCGGCGTGCCCGCAATGCGCGCATGCCAGCACTGAAGGGCGCGTATGCGGCGAATGCCTTGCGCACCCGCCGTCATTCGATATGACACTGGCCGCATTTGATTACCGCTTTCCGGTCGATGCGCTGGTGCACCAGATTAAATATCGCAGTAACCTCGCGCTAGTGGATTTTTTTGCCGGCGGATTATTGCGAAAACTGCGCGACTTCGAAAAACCGGATACGGTTTTCGCCATGCCCTTGCACAGTTCACGCTTGCAGGAGCGTGGGTTCAATCAATCGGTCGAAATTGCCAGGAGCGTTATCAAGGTATGGAAAGTCCCGCTGCAATTGAACGGCTATCGGCGCACCAAAGACACCAAAGAACAGGCGCAGTTGCCATGGAAAGAACGTCACGCCAACGTGCGCGGCGCGTTCACCTGCGATATGGATTTGCGCGGCCAACATGTCGGCGTGGTGGACGATGTCATGACCACCGGCGCGACGCTGAATGAGTTCGCGACGACGCTGAAGAAATCCGGCGCGGAAAAAGTGTCGGCATACGTGGTCGCGCGAACCTTGCGACGCGAAAGATAAATAATTAAATATAATCAATGAGTTACGATATTATCTTGTTCCAGCCGGAAATCCCCGGCAACACCGGCAATATTATTCGACTGTGCGCAAATACCGGCGCGCGATTGCATCTGGTCAAGCCGCTGGGATTCGCTCTCGAAGACAAACAGATGAAACGCGCGGGCCTGGATTATCACGAATATGCGGATTTGAAGTTGCATGAAGATTGGTCTGCCTGCCTGAAATTTTTTGCCGCAAGACGCATGTTCGCCGTTACCACCAGAGGCTCAACACGTTACAGCGATGTGCAATTCAAGGTCGATGACGTATTTGTGCTGGGGCCGGAAACGCGCGGATTGCCGCTGGAAATTATCGGCAGCTTCCCGCCTGAACAAAGATTACGTTTACCGATGCAACCGAACAGCCGGAGCTTGAATCTGTCCAACACCGCGGCGGTCCTGGTGTATGAAGCGTGGCGGCAGCTCGGCTTTGCTGAAGGGAGATAACGTCTTTACCAAACTATTGTTACAAGCAGCGAATCTGAATAACTCCCCGCCGATACGTTTTGTAGCGCGGGCAGGCTGGCGTACACCAGGGCATTCCACGCCTTATTTTTGGTCACTTTTTGCCGTAGTACGGTTCCGCCGGAAACACCGTCGCCCCACAGCTGGCCAAGCGCCGAATCGGTAAACAGGTTGTATCCGAGCACGTCGCTGCCGCCGCTTTGCTGCATCTGGCGCGGGTTGATGACGCCGGTGGTGGCGCTGGGGCCTATGCTAATGGTGACAGTCGGCGGCGGCGCTTCGTTGCAGGTGACGCTGAAGGTGCCGGTGGAGCGTAGCGGAACCGTCGCGAAAACATTGTAGGCGCCGAAGTTGATCGGCGTGACCGCAATACTGCAGGCGCCGTGCGCAATACCGCTGGCAAGGCACATCATCGCCGCCAAAATTTCAGCGCGCCGCTTCACACACAATCTCTTTCAAGTCTATGAGCATCTCGCTCGATTGTGGCACGCTGAGGTCGAATTCGCATGCATGATTTTTGAAGCTGAACGCCGCGCGGTATTTTCCCGGGGTAAGATTTTCGGCATAAAACTCGCCGCGGCGGCCGGTCGAAAGGCTTGTCATTTTTCCATCGGCGCTCAGGTTGAGCTCCACATATTCCGCCGCATCGGTCGCGTTGTTAAAAAGCATTTTCAATTTGCCGGTGATGGCCTGAATACGAATGGCTGAAAATCTGATCAGGTTGCCGCTGCGATAATTGGGCGAGACAAACTGGTTTACCTCGGCGATGTTGTAATCAATCGGGATATCCTTGTCGTTGATGGAGATCTGATTTTCCACGAAGGATCCCATGAATGGCAAAAACACCCGGCCGAGTTTATCGGTTTTGCCTATTTCCTGATTGTTCTGGTACACGCGGACGTTCGCCAGATCACCAACCTGCACGAATCCGAAGCTGTCGTTAACGGTACGGCTCAGGCCGTATTGCCCGCCGACCTGCAACAGTGCGCCCGAGTAGGCGAGTTCATAACTGGTGGTTTTCTCGCCGTTCAAGCGTTGTGAGCGCAACTCCGCGTTGATCGACCCGGCGCGGGTGTTGTATTGCACCGATGGCGACACTGCAGTTGTATCCGGGCTGCGCTCCAATGCGACGCGATAGCCGAGACCTTCGCCGATCGGAACATTGCGCCCGGCGTCGATCACCGTTGACGCGCCGGCGTCGGACCGCTTTTGCGCCGACAGGCTTGCACTGTAGTCGATGTTCGGATACCAGGCGACGCCGATAAAAAATGCGGCGCCCGTTGTGTTTTCCGCGGCGCT
>JBAVXA010000033.1:0-7260 GCA_049698095.1 Burkholderiales bacterium | reverse complement strand
GGACCGGTGTCGTAAAGCAGCGCGTGATGCCGCGTTTGCGCGACAACCGATAAACCCTGACCGACATCCAGCACCGTCAGCCAGAGCTGTCCCGGCGCGGGTTTATCCGGAAGCAACAGAAACATCGGGAGCGCCCAAACGATTCCGAGCCAGCGTGCCGGCACGCCGCGCGGTGCCAGCACCCAAAGCATGCCGATCACTCCTAACAGCATGGTCCAAACAGGCGGCGCGTGGCTTTGCCATGCGGCGGCGGGCATTTGCGCAACCCAGTGCAAAAACCCCATGCACCACTCCATGACTTTATGCGCAAGCAACAGGCAGAATTCGAACGGCGGCAACGTGCCAATAAGCGTGAGCGGCGTAACGACAAAACTCACCACGGGAATCGCAACGGCATTGGCGACAGGCGACACTAGCGACACCTGCTGGAACAGCACCAGCAGCAATGGCGCCATAAGCAATGCAATCGCCGCCTGCGCCGAAGCCATCGAACGCAGCCAGAATATTTTTCCGGCACGCCCGGCACTGACGTACATCAGCGCGCCGACCGCGCCGAACGATAGCCAGAAGCCGGGCGCCAGCACCGCCCAAGGATCCAACAGCATTACAACCAACATGGCTGCACTCAGCACGCGCGAGGGCGACGCCAATCGCCCCGTCCAGAGAAAAACCGCGGCGGTCGCCAGCATATAAAAAGTGCGCTGCGTCGGCACGGAAAAACCGGCAACCAGCGAATAGGCGAGCGCGGAAATCATACCGGCGATCACGGCGATTTTCTGGGCTGGCACGCGCAAGGTGAGTGCCGGCCGGCTGCGCCACAACCAGAGCGCCAGACCATAGAACAGGCTCGCGACCATGGTGATATGCAAGCCTGAAATGGAGATCAGGTGACCGACGCCGGCGCGCCAGAATAATTGCCACTGGCTCTCGCCGATGCCGGATTGATCGCCGATTGCCAGCGCGGTCAAGATAGGCGCCAGCGGTTTGTCATTCAAGACCCTGGCAAAGTTTTCACGGATGCCTTCGCGCAGGCGGTCGACACGATAATGGAAACCGTCTGCCCGCGCGTCGATTCTTGTCATGCTTTCCTTGCTGCGCACATATCCCACCGCCCGCACGTTGCGCTCGAGCAGCCACGCTTCCACGTCGAAGCCGCCGGGATTGACCGCGCCGTGCGGTTTGCGTAAGCGCACTGTCCATTGCCAACGCTCGCCGGCGCGGATGTCGGGCATAATTGCGGAACCCTGTTCGCCGGCGCGGCTGTCGCGATAGAAGTTGAGTGAAACATGCCCCGGCGCCAGCGCATCGACAGTCAATTTCTTTTCAATATCGAACTCGAAGCGCAAACCGCGCGCAGTCTTCTGCGGCAGCGACGCCACGACGCCAATAACCGAAATATCCCTGCCTTCCCATTCCGCGGGAAGGTGTTCCGCCATGCGCACCTGCGCGCGCCACGCCGCCCAATGGAAGCCGCAGCCGATCGCCAAAACGATTAAAAACGCCCATCCCAGACTGGCCGAATATTTCAGTCTGAATTTCTGCGCGGTCATCCATGCCACGGCGAGCAACGGCACCACCCACGCATAACGCAAATCCGGCAATTGCGCCTGCTGCTGCAGGAACCACACGCCGAAAACGAAACCGAGAATAAAAAGTCTCATGCGAACTCTGCGCCTGCGCGACTGGTGAACGGAATGGGTTTGCGGTAGAGTATGTACTACTCTTCTTTGCCATTAGCAGTATTTCAAAATAGCCGAACAAAGTCACTCTGAACATGACACCCGATTATTGGCGCCGCGCCACCAGACATTTGTCGGCCACCGATCCGGTGCTGAAAAAACTGGTCAAATCCTACCCCGAAGTGTCGTTGACCAGCCGCGGCGACCCGTTCGCCACTCTCGCCCGCTCGATCGTCGGCCAACAGATTTCCGTCAAAGCGGCGCAAAGCGTATGGAATCGCGTGCTGGAAGAAGTTGGCGACATGACGCCGAAAAAAATGCTGAAAAAGAATGAACCGCAACTGCATGCATGCGGCCTGTCCGGCCAAAAAGTAACCTACCTGCACGATCTGGCGTTGCACTTTCACGAAGGTCTGCTCGACCCGGATAACTGGAATCACGAAGATGACGAGATCGTCATCGGTGAGCTTACCCAGGTCAAGGGAATCGGGCGCTGGAGCGCGGAAATGTTCCTGATGTTTTACCTGCTGCGCCCCAACGTGCTGCCGCTGGGCGACATCGGCCTGCAACGCGCGATGGAGAAACATTACAACAAGAGCAAGCCGCTGACCAAAACCGAGATGACCAATATCGCGGAGGCGTGGCAACCCTGGCGCAGCGTATCGACCTGGTATATGTGGCGTAGCCTGGATCCGATACCGGTCGAATACTGAAGAAAATTATTCAATATAATCAATTATTTAAATAAGGAGTTACTATGCGTTTTACGTCGAAAGAATCCGTTCTATCCATCGTTGTCATGGCATCCATCGCGTTACCGTCGCTCGCGGACAGCACACCGCCAAAACACGGTTGCGCCAAGCCGGAACACCCCGGCAAGCTCGCAAGCGATGTCCGCATGAAGGGGTTTCAAAAGGAAGTGAACGACTACCGCGACTGCATAAACAAATTTGCGTTGGACCAGAAAACAATGTCGGAAGCGCATATGGCGGCCGGCAATAAGGCGATTGATGATTTCAATGCATTTGTAAAAACCGAGATGAATCCGAAAAAAGAAGAATAATTCGCGGCGCAACAAAAATGTTGTACACGGCTCGCGCAAAGTAAATCTCACGGGTCGCGTCGTCCGAACAGGTTATTATGAAAACTGATGGTCCGACCGTCCCACACATTCGCGTCAAAGTGAAATCGAACTCGCGCGTCAGCAGTTTTTCATCAGGCGCCGATGATATCCCGCTTGCGCAGATTAAATCGCCTCCTGAAGCCGGCAAAGCCAACGCCGAGCTTATTGGCTCGGGCGCCGCCCATCTCGGTTGCGGCAAATCATCGGTAAGCATTAAAAGCGGTTCAACCAGCCGAACCAAGCTGATCAGAATCGAGTCAAAATAAAATATCCGCGCGGTCAGCTTTGTTGTTGCATGGCTGCCTTTTCCCGCGCTGGCGGTCCTTATGTTCAAGCCCATTATCGGAGATTCCCATGGATGAAGAAACCTTCAATCTGAGTATTCGCAAATTCCTCAAAATGGTAGGCGTGAATTCGCAGCGCGAGATTGAGCAAGCCGTTGCCAAGGCCATCGCCGACGGCGCCGTTAAGGGCACGGAAACTTTTCCAGCTAAAGTCGTTCTGGAAGTTGCGGGGCTGAAGCTGAACGTCAAGTTCGACGGGGAAATAAGACTCAAGTAATCCTCGCTAGCGGCACCGACCGGCGTGAGCATTGCGCTAGCTATGTATCGCGCAACACGCCGTCATCCAATCGCAATATGCGCTCGGTTCGCGCTGCCAGTTGCGGGTCGTGCGTTACGATCACAAAACTGGTATTCAGCGAGCTGTTCAGTTCCAGCATCAGGTCGAACACGCTCTCCGCCGTTTTACGGTCGAGATTCCCGGTAGGTTCGTCGGCGAGAACGCACGCCGGGTTAGTGACCAGCGCACGCGCGACCGCCGTGCGCTGACGCTCGCCGCCGGACAATTCGCCGGGTTTGTGTTCAAGCCGATGGCCGAGCCCCACGCGTTTCAACATCGCCGTAGCGTGTTCGTTCGCGTCATCCGGTTTCATGCGCCGTATCAGCAGCGGCATGGCGACGTTTTCCAACGCGGAAAATTCCGGAAGCAAATGATGGAACTGATAGACGAACCCCAATGCTTTGTTGCGCAGCGCACTCAGCGCGGCTTCGTGCATAGACGAAATATTCTGGCCGAGAATTTCCACTGTACCTTCACTGGCCGAATCGAGCCCGCCGAGGATGTGCAACAACGTACTTTTGCCGGAGCCAGACGCGCCGACGATGGCCAGACGCTCGCCGGCTTTGACCTGCAAATTCACGCCGTGCAATACCGGCACTTCCACCACGCCTTGCAAATATCTTTTATGCAGGTTGCTGCACGACAACACAATGTCATTCATAGCGTAGCGCCTCTGCCGGCTTGGTGCGCGAGGCGCGATAGCTGGGGTATAAGGTCGCCAACAGCGCCATGGCAAACGAAACAACCGCGACCATCACGACGTCGGCGGTCTGGATTTCGGACGGGAAGTCGCTGATGAAATAAATTTCCGGCGACAAAATTCGCGTCGAGAAAACGCGTTCGACCAGCTTCACCACGCGATCGACATTCAGCGCCAGCAATATGCCGCCGGCGAGACCGAGAACGGTGCCGATGACGCCGATCCACGCGCCCTGCACCATGAATATTTTCATAATGCTGGCGGGCGTGGCGCCCAGCGTCCGCAGGATGGCGATATCCGATTGCTTCTCCGTCACCACCATCACCATTGCCGACACAATATTGAACGCGGCAACGGCGATAATCAGCGCCAGGATCAGCGCCAGCATGCGCTTTTCGATTTGCACTGCGCGGAAGTAGTTGGCGTTCTGTTTCGCCCAGTCGGTAATGTAGGCGTCGGCAGTCAAGGTACGCGCGAGCTCAGCGGATATTTCCGGTGCTTTCATCATGTCCTGCAATTTCAGTCGTACGCCGCTGACTTTGTCGTCGTCAAGCCGGTACAGTTTCTGCGCATCGGTCATATGGATCAGGCCGAAGCCTGCGTCGTATTCGTAATGACCGACTTCAAAGATTCCGCCTACAGTAAACTGGCGCAGGCGCGGCACCAGTCCGGCGGGGGTGACCTGACCCTGCGGCGTAATCAGCAATACCTTGTCCCCGACTCCCGCATGCAGCGCCCGGGCCAGATACACACCGAGCAGGATCCCGTATTCGCCCGGTTTCAGGCTGTCCAGTGCGCCGGCTTTGATTTGTTTGTCGATGTCCACCACGCCGGGTTCCTGCTCGGGCAGAATGCCGCGGATAAAAACCGGATGCGACACGTCGCCGTTCATCAGCAGGCCCTGGCCGGAAACATAGGGCGCGGCGGCGATCACCGCTTTGTTCTGCTTCGATTCCAGCGCGACTTTTTTCCAATCGGCCAGCACGTTGTCCGAGCCGGAAATCTGAATATGCGACGCCGCGCTCAGCATGCGGTCGCGTACTTCCTTCTGGAAACCGTTCATCACCGACATGACGGTTATCAACGCCGTCATGCCGAGCACGATGCCGAGCAGGGAAATCAGCGAGATGAATGAAATGAAATGATTGCGACGTTTGGCGCGGGTGTAACGCAAGCCGACGAAAAGTTCGTAAGGGGTCAAAATGGTTTATTTCTATTGAAATCAGGCGCCAGTGTGCCACAAGCAGCGGGATAAATACAAAGACCGATTTCAGCAGTGATAAAATACGTCATTGCTCATATTAAAGTATCTATGCCGGTCACCTGCTGTTTGCTCGTCCCCTCACTGTTTATCGAACCTTTACAAGGCGACGAATATCATTGTCTGCATGCCCCGGCCTTGCAAACCCTGCTCGGACGCGCGGACATCAGGCCGTTATCCGAGACCAGCAGTTTCGCCTGGTTGAACCGCGCGTTCGGCGGGACGAAGTCACTGGATATTCCCGTTGCACCGATCACGCTGGTTGCCGACGGGCATGATGCTCAGGATAATTACTGGCTGCGCGCCGACCCGGTTCATTTACGCATTCAGCGCGACCAGATTGTGCTGTTCGACGCCCATGCGGTGCCGCTCGATCAAGCGGAAGCGAACGCACTGTGCGACACGCTGAATCAACATTTCATAGCGGATGGATGGCGGTTCCTGGCCGCCGCGCCTGATCGCTGGTACATAGCGCTTCAAGCTGCCCCTGGGCTCGAAACGGTGCCGCTGGACCAAGCCTGCGGTAACGCCATTGGTCCGCTGATGCCGGCCGGCCCCGATTCTGCAACCTGGCGGCGGCGCATGAACGAAGTGCAAATGCTGCTGAATGACCATCCGATTAACCTGGCACGCGAGTCGCGTGGCGAACTCGCAATTAACAGCGTATGGTTTTGGGGCGGCGGAATGATGCCTGCCAACCCGCAATGCGATTTCACTGACCTGATGAGCAATGATATTTTTGCGCAAGGTCTTGCGCGCGCGGCAAAGTTGAATGTGCAAACGCTGGCAGAGAATCCGCGAGCACAGCTACAGTCGCTTGCTGACGCCGAATTTGATGGCCGTAAAATATTGTTTATAATCAATTGGTTATATGATTCCATGCGTTATGGCGATTTGACCAGCTGGCGCAAAGCGCACGAGCGGCTCGAGGCAGAATGGTTTTCCCCGCTGCTTGCTGCGATAAAATCCGGCGCGCTTGATTCGTTCACGATCATTGATCCGAATGCGTATCGTGCGCGCGAGTTTGTCGTTACGCGCAGCAGCATGCGAAAGTTCTGGCTCCGCGCCAAACAGCTGAAAGCATATGCCTGAAATTATTACCCGTCGTGTTCCTGCGCCAGCCTACGCCGAGTTATTGAACAAAGGCGTGCCGCCATTGCTCGCCCGTGTCTATGCCGCACGCGGGATCGCCTCGGTCGACGAAATCGACATGTCGCTGAAACGCCTGCTGCCGCTGGAGCAACTGGAAAATTGCCAGAGCATGGCGAAAATCCTCGCTGACGCGATCGAGAAAAAAAACAAGCTGCTGATCGTCGCGGATTACGATTCGGATGGCGCGACTGCCTGCGCGGTCGGCATGCGTGCACTGCGCCTGTTCGGCGCGGACGTGCATTATCTGGTACCGAATCGGTTTGAATACGGCTACGGCCTCACGCCGGAAATTGTGCAACTTGCTGCAAAGAGCAAACCGGATTTCATCATTACCGTGGATAACGGCATCGCCAGCGTCGAGGGCGTAGCGGAAGCCAACCGGCTCGGCATCAAAGTGTTGGTCACCGACCATCATCTGCCCGGCGACTCGTTGCCTGCAGCGACCTGCATCGTCAATCCCAATCAACGCGGCTGCGCATTCCCGAGCAAATCCATCGCCGGTGTCGGCGTGATGTATTATGTGATGCTGGCTTTACGCGCCGAACTACGCGCACGCGGGGTTTACGACGACAGCAACCAACCCAATCTCGCCGCCCTGCTCGACTTGGTCGCGCTCGGCACTGTCGCCGACGTAGTGAAACTCGATGGTAACAATCGCATCCTTGTAAACGAAGGCTTGAAGCGCATCCGCGCCGGCCGCGCCTGCGCGGGCGTGCAGGCGCTG
>JBAVXA010000032.1:0-2350 GCA_049698095.1 Burkholderiales bacterium | reverse complement strand
CGACCTGTTTCAGGCCGATTCCCTCGATGTTACTGGGCGTACCAGTGAAATATTTTTTCACGAAATCCGAGTTGAGCCCGATGGCCTCGAAAATCTGCGCGCCGCAATAGGACTGATAAGTCGAGATACCCATTTTTGACATGACTTTCAGAAGACCTTTCGACACGGCCTTTATGTAACGCTTACACGCTTCCTTGTGCGTTAAGTCGGTCGGCAATACGTCTTTCATGTGCGCCAGCGTGGCGAAGGCGAGATTCGGATGAATCGCTTCCGCGCCGTAGCCGGCCAGCAGCGCGAAATGGTGCACTTCCCGGGCCGAACCTGTTTCAACGACCAGGCCGGAGCGTGTGCGCAAACCCTTGCGAACCAGATGATGATGCACTGCGCTGGTAGCAAGTAGCGCCGGAATTGCGACATGTGCCTCGTCAACGGCCCGGTCAGTAAGAATGATGATATTCACGCCCTTGAGCACGGCGTCTTCTGCGTCGGCGCAGAGGCGCGACAGTGACGGTTCCATGCCTTCCGCGCCCCAGTCGGCGGGATAGCAAATCGACAGAACTTCAGAGCGGAAATGACCGTTGGTGAATTCTGCCGCGCGGTAAAGTTTTTCCATGTCTTCAAAAGTGAGAATCGGCTGATGCACTTCAAGGCGCATTTTAGGATCCACTTCGTCTTGCGCCAGCAGATTCGGGCGCGGACCGATAAACGACACCAGCGACATTACCAGTTCCTCCCGAATAGGGTCGATCGGGGGATTGGTCACCTGCGCGAACAGCTGGCGGAAGTACGAATATAGCGGTTTGCTCCGGTTCGAGAGCACGGCGAGCGGCGAATCATCGCCCATCGAGCCAATCGCCTCCTGTCCGCTAGCCGCCATTGGCGCCATGATGAATTTAATATCTTCCTGGGTGTAGCCGAAGGCTTGCTGACGATCGAGCAGTTTATCTGCGTCCGGCATCGGAATTTTATCCGGCATCGGAATGTCTTCCAGATGAATCTGGGTCTTTCTAAGCCAATCTTTATAGGGCCGCGAAGTGGCCAGCTGTGTCTTCAGTTCATCGTCACTGATGATTCGGCCCTGTTCCAAATCAATGAGCAACATTTTGCCCGGCTGCAAACGCCATTTTTTGACAATTTTGCTTTGAGGAATATCGAGTACGCCCATTTCGGACGCCATCAACACCAAACCGTCGTCGGTAAGCAGGTAGCGCGCAGGGCGCAGCCCATTACGATCGAGCGTGGCGCCGATCTGGCGCCCGTCTGTGAAGGCAACGGCGGCGGGGCCGTCCCACGGCTCCATCAATGCCGCGTGGTATTCGTAAAAGGCGCGCCGTTCTTCATTCATCAGCGGATTACCAGACCAGGCCTCCGGAATCATCAGCATCATCGCATGTGCGAGCGAATAGCCGCCCATCAGCAATAACTCCAGTGCATTGTCGAATGAAGCCGAATCGGACTGACCGTCGTAAATCAGCGGCCAGATCTTATCCAAATCATCGCCGAGGAGATTGGAGTGAATGGTCTGCTGTCGCGCGCGAATCCAGTTCACATTGCCGCGCAAGGTGTTGATTTCACCGTTATGCGCAATCATGCGGAACGGATGCGCCAGGTCCCAGGTCGGGAATGTATTGGTGGAAAA
Organism: Burkholderiales bacterium; assembly: GCA_049698095.1. Lineage (GTDB taxonomy): Bacteria > Pseudomonadota > Gammaproteobacteria > Burkholderiales > JBEEJL01 > JBEEJL01. Next base: position 711 of record JBAVXA010000032.1, on the reverse strand, counting down.
GCGCTGGTGCACCAGTGCCAGGGCGCTCTCCATGCGCGGGTCGGTCAAGTCGCGATAGTACTCCCCGACTTGTGAAGCCAACAGCATCCCTTTATACACAATGGTGCGGGCCGAGAATGACGGCACGTAAAACTCCCGCGCCTTGCCCAAGCCGAGCGCCTTGATCGCGTGGCCGGAGCTTTTGCGAATTACATAAAGCTTGCGCTCGAATGCGTCGGTGTTTTTCAGGTTGCTCGCGCGGCCGACAAAAACCTGTCTAATGACTGGCTCACAGTCGAGCACGTCTTTTCCAAGCCCTTGATTATCAACAATAACATTACGCCAACCGAGCAGAATTTGACCGGCGTTAGTGATCGCTCGCTCCACTTCTCGTTCGCATGCCACCCGGTTTGCTGCATCTCGAGGCAGGAATATCATGCCCACGCCGTATTCGCCTTCGGGAGGTAAAGAAACGTTCTGTCTTGCGCATTCGGCGCGTAGAAACTTGTCTGGAATTTGTAAAAGAATCCCCGCTCCGTCGCCTACCAGGGGATCTGCACCCGTTGCGCCTCGATGGGTCAGGTTTTTAAGGATTTGCAGACCTTGCTCCACAATTCGATGGCTTTTCTGCCCATTGATGTTGGCGACAAAACCCACGCCGCAAGCATCGTGTTCATTAGCGGGGTCGTATAGTCCTTGCCGGGGCGGCAATGCGGGATGATTCACGTCGAG
>JBAVXA010000031.1:0-1594 GCA_049698095.1 Burkholderiales bacterium | reverse complement strand
CCGAGGCGTTTCTTTACGAAGAACAGACGCGCCGCGGCATATCGCTGAAACACTTTGACGAATTCAGCGATGTAGCTGACCACTGCACGGTTTGCCACAAATGCCTCAACCCGTGTCCGGTCGACATTGACTTCGGCGAGGTGTCGATTGCCATGCGCAATCTGTTGCGCAAACAGGGCAAGAAGAAATTCAACCCCGGTGCCGCGCTGGCGATGGGCTACTTGAATTTGCGCGATCCTTCCACGATTAAAGTATATAAGAAAGTCGCGCTCGACTGGGGTTACAAGGCACAGCGTCTCGGCCACCAGTTGGGCAAGCGCTTCGGCTTAATCCAGAGCCAGGTGAAACAACCGCCGTCGTCGCTTGGCAAGCCGCCCGTCTTGACGCAAGTGATTCACTTCATCAATAAACCCATGCCAGGCAATTTACCCAAGCGCACGGCGCGTGCGCTGCTGGATATCGAAGATAACCATACCGTGCCGGTGATCCGCAACCCGAAAATTACCAATGACGATTCGGACGCAGTGTTTTATTTTCCTGGCTGCGGCTCGGAAAGACTGTTCGGCCAGGTCGGCCTTGCGACGCAGGCAATGCTGTACGAAACCGGTGCAATCACGGTGCTGCCGCCTGGTTACTTATGCTGCGGCTATCCCCAGACTTCATCCGGCAATGCCGATAAAGGGGAAAAGATCACCACGGATAATCGGGTATTGTTCCACCGTGTTGCCAATACCTTGAATTATCTCGACATCAAGACGGTGATCGTGTCCTGCGGCACTTGCATGGATCAATTACAGAAATACCAGTTCGACAAAATCTTCCCCGGTTGCCGCCTGCTCGATATTCACGAATATTTATTGGAAAAAGGCGTCAAACTCGAAGCCGTCAACGGCGTGCGATTCATGTACCACGATCCATGCCACTCGCCGATGAAAACTTATCAGCCGTTGAAAGTGGTCAACCAATTGATGGGCAGCAAAGTTGATCTCAACGAACGCTGCTGCGGCGAATCCGGCACACTGGCGGCGACCCGTCCCGACATCTCGACGCAAGTGCGCTACCGCAAAGAAGAAGAGATGCGCAAAGGCGCGGACAAATCGCGCGCGGGCGGTTTCGACGGCGACGTCAAAATACTCACTTCCTGCCCTTCGTGCCTTCAGGGCCTATCGCGCTACGACAACGACTCTGGCACAACGGCAGACTATATTGTGGTGGAAATGGCGAGGCATCTCCTCGGCGAAAACTGGATGGCCGACTATGTAAACAAGGCAAACCACGGCGGAATTGAGCGCGTATTGCTCTAACTAATTGAATTTTCCGAAATTTATCCGCCAGTCGCAGTGTAAACAAGTGTCAGTTGTTGCTTGCTGCCAGCGCAAAAAATCCTTAACATTCAAGCATGACCTGTGATTTATGCGATTCAGACGGCGGCGAAGTTCTGTGGCGCAATAATTCCCTGCGCATTGTGCGCGTGAAAGACGCTGACTACCCGGCATTTTGCCGCGTCATCTGGAACACCCACATAAAAGAAATGACTGATCTGAGTGCGCATGAGCAATTACAAATGATGTTAACCGTATTCTCTGTCGAAGCG
>JBAVXA010000030.1:0-16307 GCA_049698095.1 Burkholderiales bacterium | reverse complement strand
CGGGAGGCTCCGCTGAAATGGTGCCCGGCCAGCATCACCTGCGCATGAACATGTACATCGCGCAAGTCAAAAACGGCAAGTTCCGGATCGTCAAAAATCTCGGGGTCGTCGAACCCAAGGAACGCATGCTGGGCAGAATGGAAACAAGAGGCCAGGCCGGCATGCATTGATGCGACCCGTTTGGCGATAAATGCAGGAATCCGACGCGGCGGCGCCAACAGCGACGCCGCGCCGGTTTAGCGCGCAAATCAAACTGGCGAAAACGCTACAGCTGATTTCGCCACAAATACTTTTTGACGCACAAAAAAGACCACCGAATTAATCGAAAATAATTACTCTTCCGGCTTTTCATTAGGCCGCTTAATCCGCCGTTTGCGAAAACAATGCACGAAATGGCTGGGACCATTATTGAGTTTTGTTTTAGGGGAATGCGCTGAGCCGCGGTGAATGATCGCTACGCGGAAAATATCCGGACGGTAAAATCGACCCGCAGCAGACGATGCGGCTCTTGGAACGCGGACATTCGAAATGGCGCATTTGATCAATAATTACACCTTCACACTCTAGGAATCGCAAAATATTGCGCGATTCCGTATGTTTTCAAGCCACCAGTCCCGGGCTAGGTAAGTCTCGAATGCCCAAACTATCAATCTTAACCTGCAAATAATCTGGGTATTCGATTATGGGATGGTCGTCAGAACTTATCATGCCGCCTTGACCCCAAGGAAAGTCTAACGGGTCGAACAACTGCAAAAATGTTGCAGCGTCACGGGTGCGCGAAAAACCTCGCACTTCTTCCCAAAATAACCCCTCTGCTTGCATACGTAATCGAAGACTTTCTTCGCTGATATCGATCGGATCGTTCGAGAGTAGTAACAGGTAGCCATGCCCAAATGATTGTCGATAAGGAAATACCTTCGCCGCGGTTTGTCTTACTGCAAATGCTTGCGCTGATGTCCCATTGGAATATAGACTGAAAATCCCCCCGGGTTTAAGCCGCTGGCTGATCAATCGATAAAATTCGACTGAATTCAACAGGCCGCTACCCGCTTGTTTCAGGTACAACGGCTGGGTTTGAATAATGTCGTATTTTTTGTCATTAAGCGCCAGTCCGCTGCGCGCATCTTGCCATCGCACCAAAATAGACGGATTTTGCGCTACACCCAACGTCCCTTTTGGATAGCGCCGGTACAACTCCTGTAATCCAGGATTGATATCGTAAGCATCCACCATGGCCCCACTCTTTGCGATCGTCGCGGCGGTGACGCCGGCAGCGAGTCCAATCACACACGCATCTTTGACAGGACCTTGATGTGCCAACATCGGCGCTATTGCCAGATACCAATTTGCTGTACCGATGTGGTCATTGTTCTCGCTTAAGCGTGAGTGCCAAAGACCATCCCACATTAAATTCCTGTTCCTATCCACCATAATGACGCCGTCACGGCCATAGAACGCCCGCAGTCCTGGTATCACGCCGGAAAGATCGACCAGAAATGACAGAAATATGGCAGCCAACGCGCCGATTGCAGGCGGCCAGTAACGACGCGAATCTACCTTGCCAGTCAATTTATCGCGCGCATCCTCGGCCTCATGCAACGCAAACAACAAAAGGGCTAACGCAAGCGCATCCATAAAAAACGGAATCTCATAGCCAATCAAAGTCATCACCAACACACCGGCACAAGATCCAAGTGTATTTAAGGCATAGACACGTCCTACATCGTTGCCCCAGGATTGCGCCGCTGCGGCAGCCACTCTGCCAAACAGGTAACCAAAAGCCAGGCACGGCAGAAAATAAAAGGGACGGCTCAATACGAACCAGGCGAGTGAACCAATACCAGTAATTGGCCCTGGTGGATCGAGCACAAACACCGCCATGCTGGCAGCAATAAGCAGCCCACATATACCCATGGCGGTCGATAGCGATGGGCCGCGCTTACTGCTACTCAATGCGGCACCTATACTCCAAAATAAAAGAAATCCCGCTAGCACTGCTGCAAAAGTAAATGGCAAGGGTTCATGGCGCAGCGCGATCAAACGGAGCAACAGCATTTCATAACCGAGCGCACAAAAACCTAAAGCTAACGAAAGCCACTCGAAATAACTTGGCGTGCCCCTTCGTAGCGGGATGTTGGGGGCTTTAGAGGAGACTTCAGCTTGTGCCGGCGCAGTTGTGCGCAAGCATAACGACAGCGCTAACAGTCCTGCGCTTAAATTAAGCGCTGCGGCAAAAAACAACGATGCGCCCCGCCCAAACTGGGGCATGAGATAACCGCTACCGAAGACTGTACCAGCAACACTACCAATGGTATTGGCGAATATTAACCAGCCTAAAACTTTAGCATCCGTCCCCTCTTGCAAACGTCGCTGGCATGCCTCCCCAGCAAAAGGCATAGTTGCGCCCATCAGTAGACACGGCAGTGCCAGGACCAAGCAAGCTCCTAATGCATAAACCACCCATAGCCCTAAGCCCATTGCATGTGCAACTCGTTGCACTGCAAAGACCGAGTCGGAAATGTCTGTTGCCAACAGTGCCCGCACGCCGATGTTAACCAAGCCCAGAGCTAACTCTAATAATCCTAATGCCAGCAGAGGATTACGCAAGCGAGTTGCGAAACGCCCTGCCACCCACGAACCCGCACCTAAACCAGCGAGAAACACCAGCACGACAATCATCGAACTGATGCTCTCGCTGCCACCAAGGAAGACCTTGAGGGCACGTTGCCAGACAACTTGATTAATAAGCCCCGCAGCGCCTGAGGCAAACAGGGCCAACAAAAGGGTGATCCAGGTTAGTGTTTTTCGCGACATGTAGTGAAATACATTATTGTTGGTTGATTGGCACAGTTAGCGCAAAGTAATAATCAAATAATCAAATAATCAAATAATCAAAGTAATCAAAGGGGCCAGGCTCGAATTAATTTTCTGTTGTTGATGCATATGCACCATCCTCACCATTTCAGCTCGTTACGAGGTCATGAAGAGCCACCAAAAAAACTCAAATATATTCTCTAACGATAAAATACTAGGAACGATTCGCTGCTCTCATTGCACTCTGCTCATTAGGGCTGGGACTGCAGTATCCAACTATTGCATTACTGAACGGCCACTGCAGAGCAAATTGCGAAACGGCCGCTGTTGGCCAAAGCAGCCGGTCACGATATTCAGGCCAATCCCAATTTCTGCGCCAAGCCGATGCGCTGCAATTTCCCTGTGGCGCCTTTGGGTATTTCGTCGAGCAGCAAAATCTTGCGCGGCACTTTATAGTCGGCGAGGCGCACGGCGGTGAAGTCGCGCAGTTCTTTTTCCGTCGCGGATTGGCCTTCACGTAACACTACTGCCGCTGCCACGTCTTCGCCCAGCTTGTCGTGCGGCACGGCGAAGGTGACGACTTGAGCGACGGCGGGATGGTCCATTAGCACTTCATCGACCTCGCGCGGAGAAATTTTTTCTCCGCCGCGATTGATGATTTCCTTTAATCTTCCCGTGATCGAGACATAACCTTCCGCATCCATCACACCCTGGTCGCCGGTGCGGAACCAGCCGTTGGTATACCCCTCCTCGTTCGCCTTGGGATTATTCTCGTATCCGGTTGTCACGTTGGCGCCGCGGATGACGATTTCGCCGGTCGCGCCGCGCGGCAGAATATGGCCGTCGAGATCCATGATCTCCACTTCCGGTCCGGCGGCAAGCCCGACGCTGCCGGGAATGCGTTTTTTCGGCGGCAGCGGATTGCTCGCCATTTGGTGGGCGGCCTCGGTCATGCCGTAGGATTCAATCAGCGGCGCGCCGAACGCGGCTTCGAGTTCGGCAATTACCTGCGGCGGCATCGACGACGATGACGAGCGCATGAAACGTAGTGGATTGGCTTTGATGACGTCCTGATTTTGCGCCGCGCGCGCGACGATGGTCTGATGCATGGTCGGGACGGCGGTGTACCACGTTGGCTTCGCCTCGGTCATCCAGCCGAAGAATTTCAGCGCGTTGAATCCTTGCGTACAGTAAATGCTGCCGCCTGCAGCCAGCGGCGCGAGCATGCCGGCGATGAGTCCATGAATATGGAACAACGGCATGATGTTCATGCCGCAATCTTTTTCGGTCAGCGCGAGGGTATCGCGGATGTTCTGCGCCGACGCGCTGACGTTGCGATGGGACAACGGGACGATTTTCGGCCGCGATGTAGTGCCCGAGGTGTGCAATATCAATGCGACATCGTCGGCTTGCGCCGCGCCGCCGTTTGGCGCAGGCGCAGCGCTAACGGGCTTTTGCGGCACTACAGTAAACTCGCCCGCTCGCGCGCCCGGGATCAATTCCAGGATCATCACGCCGAGTTTTTCCGCGACGGCAACGGCGGGAGACTGGCTTCCTTTTTCGACCAGCAATGCCTTCGATTTGAGGTCGTTCATGTAAAACTCGAACTCGTCTGCGCGGTAAGCAGGGTTGAGCGGCGCGGCTGTCGCGCCGCAGGCGACGCCGACAAAAGCGCTGCCCATATCCGGGCCATTGGGCAAAACAATCGCGACGCGGTCGTTGCGACCGATGCCGAATTTATTCAGAGCATTGATTGTATTGGCGATTTGGCGGCGTAAATCGTCGTAAGTGAGCGCGTCGCGTTGCGGTGCGCGCAAGGCGATGAGGTTGCCGGCCGGCTGATTGAGCAAATCATTAAGTGTGGAATATTTATGCATGTGGTTTTGCTTATGGATGGGTTAAGTAAGATTTATGTGTGTGACTTGCCCAGAAAAAATTTGCTCTGGTATATTGCGTCCACAGCATTGTAATATCAAACACCGCCCCATCGTTAGGCGGCAGACCGCAAAAACTGGAACACAATTCTGGCGCCACGTTTACAAATAGTTGATTGAAATCAATCAATAATCGTACTGATGGCTTAAGTTCTAATTTTGCGGCAGTCAGCATGCGTTAAAAATATATTAAAATCAATGGGTTATAGATAATCCATGATTAGCCGCTAACGTCCTTTCGCGTTCGCGCAGGCAACAACCATTTTCTTCAATTCGGGGGAACACATTATGGCAACAGGACTTCATCACACGACAAAAAAAATCTGCGCAACGCTTTCCGGATTAGTGGCGGCGCTATGTTTCACTGCCCCCTTGACCGCCCACGCTTGGGAACCAGCCAAGCCGGTTGAGCTGATCGTGCCCGCAGGCACCGGCGGCGGGGCGGATCAGATGGCGCGTTTTCTGCAAGGCTTGGTCACCAAACACAGCTTGATGAAGCAACCGTTGATCGTGGTCAACAAGGCCGGTGGCGCCGGCGGCGAAGGCTTTCTGGACATGAAGTCGAGTAAAGGCAATCCGCACAAAATTATCATCACGCTGTCAAATTTGTTTACCACGCCGCTCGCCACCGGCATCCCGTTCAGCTGGACCGACCTGACGCCTGTATCGATGCTGGCGCTCGACCAATTCATCCTCTGGGTCAATGCCGATTCGCCTTATAAAACTGCAAAAGAATATCTCGATGCGGTGAAAGCCGGGCCGGACAACACGTTCAAAATGGCGGGAACCGGTTCAAAGCAGGAAGACCAGATCATCACCGTGGCGATGGAAAAAGTCGTCGGCAAAAAAATGATCTACATCCCGTTCAAGGGCGGCGGCGACGTCGCCGTGCAACTGGTTGGCGGGCACGTCAACTCGACCGTGAATAACCCTATCGAGGCAGTCGCTCATTGGCGCGCCGACAAGTTGCGCGCACTTTGCGTGTTTGACGACAAACGCATGCCGTTCAACAAGAAGGTCACCGCCAGCCAGTCATGGGCCGACGTGCCGACGTGCAAGGAATCCGGCGTCGATGTGGATTACCAGATGCTGCGCGGCATATTTATGGCGGGCGGCGTCATGCCGGAGCAAACGGCATATTACGTCGATGTATTCAAAAAAATGCGCGCCCTTCCCGAATGGCAGGAATTCATCGAGACCGGCGCGTTCGACAACACCTTCATGGTCGGAAACGAATATACGGCTTGGCTGAAAAAAGCCGAGGCCGTGCATCAAGGTTTGATGAAGGAAGCCGGTTTTCTGGCCGCCAAATAATCATAACCAGACACTGGAAGCAACCATGGCGGAAAAATCAGGGGGAGACAGTTCTCCGAAATTCAGCATCAAGTCGAAATCCGCGGAAATTTGCACCGCCCTGATCATTCTGGTTCTCGCCTGCGTGGTGATTTACGACAGCCTCCGCGTCGGCAAAGCTTGGGCGTCGGATGGCCCGCAAGCGGGCTTCTATCCGTTTTACGTCGGCATCATGCTCGGCTGCGCGGCGCTGGCCATCCTGGCCCAGCAGCTATTTTTCCAACCAAAAATCAGAATTTTTGCCGATGGCGAGCAACTGAAAAATGTGTTCGCGATTTTGCTGCCGTCCGCGATTTATGTCGCCGGCATTTATCTGCTCGGAATCTATGTCGCATCGGCGCTGTTTCTCATGGCGTTCATGATGTGGCAGGGCAAATATGCGGCCAAGAAAGCTGTTCCGTTAAGCCTGTTCGTGCCCGCGTTTATTTTTTTACTTTTCGAAATCTGGTTTAAGGTGCCGCTGCCTAAAGGCCCGCTGGAAGCAATGTTTGGCTATTAATAATAAAAGAAATTAACGGGAGCGTATTGTGGAAGAGCTAGCGAACCTGATGCACGGTTTTGCGGTGGTAATCACCCCGCAGAATCTGCTATTGATGATGGTGGGGATTCTGCTCGGCGTGCTGATCGGCGTGTTGCCCGGCCTTGGCGGCGCCAACGGTGTGGCGATTCTGCTGCCGCTCACTTTTTCCATGACGCCGACGTCGGCGATTATCATGCTGTCGTGCATCTATTGGGGCGCGCTGTTCGGCGGCGCCATCACGTCGATATTATTCAATATTCCCGGCGAGCCGTGGTCGGTCGCGACGACATTCGACGGCTACCCGATGGCGCAGCAGGGCCGTGCGGGTGAAGCGCTGACGGCGGCATTTACTTCGTCTTTTGTCGGCGCGCTCGCCGCCACCATCATGATTACTTTCCTCGCGCCGCTGGTGGCCAAATTCGCTCTCAAGTTCGGGCCGGCAGAGTTTTTTGCCGTGCAACTGCTGACATTCTGCAGCTTTGTCGGCATGGGCAAAGGCAAAGTCGCCAAGACTGTCGCGATGATGATGCTCGGCTTCGCGCTGGCCGCCGTCGGGATGGACACCGTGAGCGGACAACTGCGCATGACTTTCGGCACCGGCGAGTTGCTGCGCGGGTTTGATTTCCTGATCGCGGTGATCGGCTTGTTCGGCATCGGCGAAATCCTGGTGTCGATGGAAGAGGGCCTGGAGTTCAAAGGCGTCAAAGCCAAAATCAACACCCGCGTGGTGCTGGAGACCTGGAAAAAACTACCCCAATACTGGGTGACTTCGTTGCGTTCCATGCTGATCGGCTGCTGGATGGGCATTACGCCGGGCGGCGCGACACCCGCGTCATTCATGAGTTACGGCGTGGCGGCCCGGGTTTCCAAGAATAAAAAGGAATTCGGCAAGGGCGCTATAGAAGGCGTCATTGCGCCGGAAACCGCTGCGCATGCCGCCGGCACCAGTGCATTATTGCCCATGCTGACGCTCGGCATACCGGGCTCGCCCACGGCGGCCGTACTGCTCGGCGGATTGCTCATCTGGGGTTTGCAGCCCGGTCCGCTGTTGTTCACTGAACAGAAAGATTTCGTCTGGGGCCTGATCGCCAGCATATATCTGGGGAACATCGTCGGACTGTTGGTGGTGCTGACCACCGTGCCGTGGTGGGCGGCGATATTGCGCATCCCGTTTTCCATCATCGCGCCGATCATTGTCGTCGTGTGCGCCATTGGCGCCTACACCGTGCACAGCGCCATGCTCGACGTGGTGCTGATGCTGGTGTTCGGTGTGGCCGGTTATGTGTTGCGCAAGCTCGACTATCCGCTCGCGCCGCTGGTACTGGCGCTTGTTTTGGGCGATATGGCGGAAGCGTCGTTCCGCCAGTCGATGCTGATGTCCCAAGGCAGTCTGTCGATATTTTTCTCCAACCCGCTGGTTGGCGGCATTGTCACACTGGCGTTGATCATGCTGCTGTGGCCGCTGCCGAACGCGCTGCGGAATTATTATAAAAAGCGCGAAGCACTGGCCGGCGGCTGATCAGATTTTCAGTTTGCCGTTTTCATCGCGCAGGGTTTTTGCCAGCAAACTCGTGCAGGCGTAAATCGCCGACAGATTCGGCGTTGGCGTATTGGTAATTTTTCCCAGTTCTATCACTGCGCCGACCAACGCTTCCAACTCCAGCGGCCGCCCTGCTTCGACGTCCTGCAGCATCGACGTCTTGTGCTTGCCCACTGCTTCGGCACCGGCAATGCGTTTATCCAGTGAAATCAAAAATCGTACGCCGAGTTTTTCACCAATGGTTTTCGCCTCGGTCATCATGTTGGCCGCGAGTTCGCGCGTGAGCGGATATTGGCATATCGCTTCCAGCGTCGCATGCGTCAATGCGCTGATCGGATTGAACGTACAGTTGCCCCACAGCTTGAGCCAGATTTCAGAACGGATATCTTTCAGGATCGGCGATTTGAATCCGGCGTTGCGGAATAATTCCGCCACTATTCTTACGCGCTCGGTTTCACTGCCGTCGATTTCGCCAACTGGAAATCGATTGCCCTCGATATGCTTGATCACCCCCGGCGCGATGATTTCTGCCGCAGGATAAATGATGCATCCAAGTATCTGATTTATATCAATATTCTGTGAAATAACCTTGCCGGGGTCGACACTTTCGAGATGCCGCCCCTGATATTCGCCGCCCAGCTTGTTGAAATACCAGAACGGAATGCCGTTTTGCGTGGTGATAATAATCGTGCTCGGCGTGACGATTGATTTGAGCTCTGCCGCAATCGGCGCGACCTGATGCGCTTTCATGGCGAGAATGACGATGTCCTGTGTGCCTGCTTCGGCGATTTTGTCCGTCGCATGCAGCATGACGGTCGTTTCCGCGCCGTCATCCTGAATTAATTTCATTCCATTGGCACGCACCGCGGCAAGATTCGCCCCGCGAATGATTACCGTCACCTCATGGCCGCTCTGCGCCAGCTTGATCGCCATCATGCCGCCAATCGCACCAGCACCGACTACGCATATTTTCATGTTGTCACGCTCTCAGTCTGAAAGGGATTGCGCAATGAGCCGATACCGTCGATGACGACTTCAACATCGCTGCCGCTTTTCAGCACACCCGTGCCGAGTGATGTGCCGCAAGCGATTAGGTCGCCGGGCAGCAGGCTTATTTCCTGCGAAATGCGGCTGACAATAGCGGCGGGAGAAAAAATCATGTCGCTGCAAGGGTAGTTTTGCCGCTCGCGGCCGTTAAGCAGCGTGCGCACACTCAGCTTTGTCGCATCGAGCCCGGTGGCGATTACCGGGCCAAATACGCCGAAGGTATCGAAACTCTTGGCGCGAACCCATTGCGCAAACGAGACGTCACGATTGATCAGGTCGATGGCCGTTACATCATTCACGCAGGTGTAGCCGAAAATAAACTGGGCCGCGTCTGCCTCGCTGACATGACGCGCAGTCTTGCCGATTACGATGCCCAGCTCGCCTTCATAGGTCACTTTCCCGTCATAGTGCGCGGGCGAACGGATGACTTGCGCATGCGCCAGCAACGAATTCACTCCCTTGAGCAAATACAGCGGCTCGGGGGGAATCGCATTGCCCGCTTTTGCGGCAGCCGCATGGAAGTTATTCCACAGCGCAAAAAAATTTCGCGGCACGCAGGGAGTCAGCAATGCCACATCGCCAAGCGCAAGAGTCACGCCGGTAGCTTGCGCGCCGTCAAACATGTCGCCCGCGTGCACGTCGATGGTCGTGCCGTTCAGCGTGCCGAAGCCTTCATTTCCCGAATGTGCAAACCGCAGCCACAACGCCATGCCAGACCCCTTTGTCCATGATTGTAGCCATAAGCATTCATGGAAACAATTGCATTTACTGCCGTCGATGTCGTTTGTGATAGCATCCCAGCAAATATTCGTGCGCTGTCGCGGTAGAAAGCATTCATGGACGGTTGGCTATTGGTTTACCTCGGCGTCGGCAGCCTGGTCGGTTTTCTCGCCGGATTGTTCGGCGTCGGCGGCGGCGCAATGTCGGTGCCGCTGTTCGTCATGATGTTCCGCGCGCAGAATTTCCCCAAGGAACACCTGGTGCATGTTGCGCTGGGTACTTCGCTGACCGCCATTATTTTCACTTCCATGTCCAGCCTGCGCGCACATCACCAACACGGCGCAGTGAACTGGACCATTGTGAAACATATGGCGCCGGGATTATTACTCGGCACTTTTCTCGGCTCGCAGGTCGCGGCCCTCATGCCGACGCGAATGCTGACCATTGTTTTCGTAGTCTTCATTTATTACCTGTCGGTCAACATGTTCACGCAGAAAAAAGCCATCTCCGCGCGCACGCTGCCGGGAGCGCTCGGTACGGCGGCTGTCGGCGCTGGCGTCGGTGCGGTGTCGAGCATGGTCGCAGCCGGCGGCGGATTTCTCACCATCCCCTTCATGACCTGGTGCAACGTCAAAATGCACGATGCCATCGGCACCTCTTCTGCGCTCGGCTTTCCTATCGCGCTTGCAGGCGGAATCGGTTATATCGTCGCCGGCTGGAACGCACAATCGCTGCCGCCACACACCATCGGTTATGTATACTGGCCGCTACTGGCATGCTTTGTCGTATCGAGCATGATCATGGCGCCGTTCGGCGCCCGGCTTTCCCACAAGACCGACGTTTCCACGCTGCGGAAATGGTTCGCCGTTTTGCTGGCGGGGCTTGCGACGAAAATGATGTGGAGCCTGTTTTGAGCAATATGGAATTCATTCGGAAAATCGGTCGCGGAGTTGATAGACAGATCCAGCATGACAGAGCGGGCATTTAACGCAGCCATGGCAACAACAATCTGCTATGGCTGTTATCCCGAATTGTTGAGGCAGTTAATTGGCATATTGGAGACCATGAAATGTTGATTCGATTCCTTGTCGTACCGCTGCTTGGCCTTCTGGCTGCCTCCGCTTCATTCGCTGCAACCCAAGTCTCGCCGACCGGATTCCTCGTTCGAACAGACATTTCCATCAATGCGGCGCCTGCAAAAGTTTACGACAGCTTGGTAACCCAGGTTGGTTTATGGTGGAACCCGGACCATACCTATTCCGGGGACGGCAGGAATCTTTCAATCGATGCCCGTGCGGGCGGTTGCTTTTGCGAGCGGTTACCCAACGGGGGCGGCGTGGAGCATATGCGCGTGGTTTATTTGGCACCACCTCAATATGTCCGAATGGCTGGCGCGCTTGGCCCGCTGCAGTCATCGGGCCTTCAAGGCGCGCTGACCTGGAAATTGGCGGGTACCGAGGCGGGAACAAGAATCGAGCTGTCGTACAGCGTTGGCGGCTTCATGGTCGGCGGCTTTGACAAAATCGCGCCCGCAGTCGAGGGCATGTTGAGCGAGCAGATTCAGCGACTCAAGCTATTTGTTGAAACCGGCAACCCAACGAGCAAGTAGAACCCCTTGGCAGCGGGAGCTTGCCGGTTTCGACGCAACGAAACTTGCCGTGGCATCAGCCGGGCAAATCTGAGAATTTCAAGCCGTTGCCCTATTGGCGCTTGCCGTAAGTCTCTCGTAAGATGTTCTTCTGCACTTTTCCCATCGCGCTTCGCGGCAGGTCTTCGATGAAAAGAATATTCTTCGGCACTTTGTAATTGGCGATTTCCTTCTTCAGCGCTTGAATGATTCCCGCCTCGTTTAATCCTACTGCTTCTTTTTTCTTTACCACGACGGCCGTTACCGCTTCATCGAAATCCACGTACTGTGCTCTGCTTAAATTGCGGTCAAGAAGCAAGCGGTAGCGCAGCGCGCGCTTCATTCAACCATCGCCGTGCGAGCGGGCTGTGGGGCTTGGTTAACAGCCTCTCGTTCGCCATGCGTTCGGCCAGCGCCTTGTTGCCGGCACGTATAGCCGCCACCAATAGCGTCTGCTCAATCAGGTCACGTTGCGCATGGCTGCCGCCCATACGACTCGCGCAGGAGCGCACAGCCAGCAGTTGATTGGCTGCTTTTTCATTTTGCCCCTTCGCAAAAGCGATCATTGCTGGTATCAACGGCCTACCAACATCGCGCACCATCATGGCGTTGGTGCCGGTGACGACACCTTCATTGGAGTGGAAATCTTCGGCCTCTTCCATGCGACCCGCGCCGATGAGCGCTAGCAGGGCATGAATATCGTTGAAAGCGTAATAGCCCCGTTCAAGCTTGTCGCGATTCGCCCACGCTTGGGCGATAGCATGCCAACGATTGCCGACATCGGCGCCAAGTAAATGTAGGCGCCACAACAACGCAGTGGCATCGACAAGCTGTAGCGACATGGCTGGAGTCGGAACACCTATCCGCGTATCAAATACTTCCAGCGCAGCGGCGTAGTCGCCCCGCTCGAGATTGAACAGTGCCAGATGCCACCAGTTGTGAAATGCTAAACCGTTGTCAGGCGCCCAATCGCCCATGCGTGACGTCAACCAATCAATACCGTCATCGATGCGGCCTTGCATTTCCATCACATGCGTGACGGCATGCACTGACCACGGGTCACGTTTTTCCAATTCAAGCGCGCGGCGGCCGGTGTCTTCGGCCTGCGCATAGAAATTGCACTCTTCCAGGCCAAATGCGTGCATGCCTAGCACATACGAATACAGCGGGTCGTTTTTGCTCCAGAACGGCAGCACGCCTGTGAGGCGGCGACGCAAGTTGAGGCTGTCGCCGCGGTAAAAATCCATGATATGCGCGTTGAATAAGGCAAGGATATCGTGTGGATAATCGGTGACGATCGCATCCCAGGCAAGGCAGGCTTCCTCCCACTTTCCTTCAAGGCAGAGCCGGCTGGCAGCCACATGTTGCCTTTCACGTACGTTGGCGTGGGCGTTGTGCGACGCTGCCTGCTGGAGACTATTCGCAGCGTCCGAGAGGAAGGAACGCTCAGACTGGAGTAAGCAGAAATCAGCCCGCATCACATGCGCCATGACGAAATCTGGCGCAAGCGTCAATGCTGCATCAAACTCATCCAGCGGATTACCGAAAAAGGATATCAGCCGCCAAATGCCCTGCTCTGCGGCAAAAATCGCCTTGCTATCAAAGCATGACAGAGCTAAACCGCGTGCGTCATGGCCGGCTGCGGATTGCCCGATTTGAGCTGATACTGCCATATTGAGCGCCTATGTTTTCAGGCCACAACCATCACGACGCATGGCTTTTACACCTCGTGCGATATGAATTTGCTCCCTAATAAAGTATAGGCTGCCACGGTGGAAATTCAAGTGGTGTGGGGCCGAAAATTCAATCCGCTGAGCAGATTATTTGCCCGCGTAGTTTTCCCGCAGCACATTCTTCTGCACTTTTCCCATCGCGTTGCGCGGCAGGTCTTCGATGAAAAAAATATTCTTCGGCACTTTGTAATTGGCGATTTCCTTCTTCAGCGCTTGAATGATTCCCGCCTCGTTTAATCCTACTGCTTCTTTTTTCTTTACCACGACGGCCGTTACCGCTTCGCCGAAATCCGGATGCGGCACACCGATGACGGCGGATTCGATCACGCCGGGCATGGCATCGATGAGTTCTTCGATTTCTTTCGGATAAACATTGTAGCCGCCGCTGATGACCAAATCCTTCGAGCGACCGACGATACTGACATAGCCTTGCTCATCGATCCTGCCGACATCGCCGGTTTTGAAATAGCCGTCATCAGTAAACTCTTCACCCGTTTTTTCCGGCATGCGCCAGTAGCCGCTGAATACATTGTCGCCCTTTACCTGGATGCCGCCGATTTCTCCCGCTGGCAACGGTAAATTATTTTCATCGGCAATGCGCAGCGATGTCCCCGGCAACGGCAAACCGACGGTGCCGCCTTTACGCTCGCCGTTGAGCGGATTGGAAGTATTCATGCCGGTCTCGCTCATGCCGTAACGTTCGAGAATGGTGTGGCCGGTTTTCTGTTTGAAAGATTCGAATGTTTCCTGCAGTAAAGGCGCGGAACCTGAGACAAACAGGCGCATGGTGCGGCAAAGTTGTTTGTCGAATTTCTGCTCGGCCAGCAAGCGCACGTAGTAGGTCGGAACACCCATAAACACTGTTGATTTATCAATATAATCAATGACTTGTGATGATTCAAATTTTTTCAGAAAAAACATTTTGCTGCCGTTATAAATATTCAGATTCGCCGCGACGAACAGGCCGTGGATATGAAAAATCGGCAAGGTATGCAGCAGCACATCGTCTGGCCGGAAACCCCAATAACTGTGCAACACGCGCACGTTTGCCGCGAGGTTTTTGTGCGACAGCATCGCGCCCTTTGAGCGACCGGTAGTGCCGGACGTGTAAAGAATCGCGGCAAGATCATTTTCACTCACTTGCACAGTCGGAAATTCGTTTTCGAAATTTCGACTGGCATGCATCAGCGATCCGCCGCCGTTATCATCGAGCGTGAATACGTGTCTGCAGCCGGATGCGTGCGCCAGAGTTGCAATCAACTCTTCCGATTGCGGACGGCAGACGACGATAGCCGGCTGCGCGTCGCCGAGAAAATATTCCATTTCCCCGCGTTGGTACGCGGTATTGAGCGGTAGATACACCAGACCCGCGCGCAAGGCGGCGAGATAAACGAATAAGGCTTCCGCGGATTTTTCAACCTGCGCTGCGACGCGGTCGCCCGTTTGCGCGCCGAGGGAAACAAAAAACCGCGCCATTCGCGCGGTTTCCTTTTCTACTTCGGCATAAGAAATAATTCTGCCGGTTTCGGTTTCGATGCAGGTCTGGCTGGGATTGCGTAAAAACCGCTCGGCGAAAATTGCGTAAACATTATTCATTTAACGCACTTTCAATACGCTGCTTTAATCAATGGTCGCTCCGGACTCTTTCACGACCTTGGCCCATTTTACCGTGTCGCTCCTGATCAGGTCAGCGAATTTCTCCGGCGTTGTATCGCCGGGCTCGGAGGAAATGTCAGTTAGACGCTGCTTGAATTCCGGCGTTTGCAAAATTTTCAGCACTTCGGTATTCATGCGGCTGACAATATCTTTCGGCGTGGCGGCGGGCGCAAGCATGCCGTACCAGGTCACTACGTCATAACCAGGTAGGCCGCTCTCTGCGACGGTCGGCAAATCGGGCATGGTGGCCGAACGCTTAGCGGTTGTGATTGCCAAGGCTTTGATTTTGCCGCCTTTGATCTGCGGCGTGGCCGATGCGGCGGTTTCGAACGCGACACTGATTTGCCCGCCAATCAGATCATTCATCATTGGGCCGCCTCCTTTATAGGGAACATGCTGCAAATCGACTTTTGCCATGGACTTGTACAATTCGGCTGCCATGTGATGCGATGTGCCGTTGCCGGCAGATCCATACGTGATACTGCCCGGCTTGGCTTTGGCAAGCGAAGTGAGTTCCTGCATATTTTTTGCCGCGACCGAGCTATGCGCAACCACGATGTTCGGCACATAT
The DNA here is from genome assembly GCA_049698095.1 of Burkholderiales bacterium. Lineage (GTDB taxonomy): Bacteria > Pseudomonadota > Gammaproteobacteria > Burkholderiales > JBEEJL01 > JBEEJL01. The sequence continues at coordinate 792 of JBAVXA010000030.1, read as the reverse complement.
GCGACAACCGTCACAGGCGCGAAATCTTTTTCAAAATTGTAGGGAAGATTTTTGTACAGTGTAGTGGCTATGGTGTGATGAACCGCACCGATTAAAAACGTATAACCATCAGGTGCAGAGCGCGCCGCTGCGCCGGCGCCAACGGTGCCGCCCGCACCGCCGCGGTTTTCCACTACTACTGGTTGATGCAGCACTTCAGATAATTTCTGCGCCAACGGTCGTGAAATCAAATCCGTCGTGCCGCCGGCCGGAAACGGAACAATCAGGGTGATGCTCTTGCTCGGCCACGCCTGCGCAAACACACTGCCGCTGGCAGCCAGCGCGACTATGAACAGCGCCCGCAAGGCGCGGGTTACAAATCCAATCATGATATTCTCCTCGGGAAATGATATGTTGCTCAGCGTCATCATTCAGTAATGCGCCTGATGTTTTAATGCTTCTATGCAGGGTAATTCCGCGACCGGGTTATGTCAAGAATCCTTATTAACCGCGCAACTGTTGCTCCACCCATCCTGCGGCTGAAAGCAGGCGCACATCATCATGCATGCGCCCGACAAGTTGCACGCCGAGGGGCAAATTGCCCGGTCCCGCGCCCACCGGCAGCGTGATCGCCGGTGTATGCAAAAATGTCCAATTGCTGTTGAATACCGGATTGCCGGTCGATTCCAACCCCTGCGGCGCCTCACCCGGCGTGCTCGGCGTCAGTAACACGTCGTAATCGCGGAATATATGGCGCAGCAGCGCACGGCATTTCGCGCCCGTCGCTTGCGCCTTGTCATAGGTGGCCGGGGT